>VGEO01000100.1 GCA_016869275.1 Alphaproteobacteria bacterium
CGGATGCCGAGCCATTGATCGGCGACCGCCGAATAGCCGGTCCTGACCGGATTGATCGAGACGAACTTGGCGCCGCGCTGGCGCAGCTTGTTGATGCCGATCTTCAACGGGTTCGACGCATGGTCCTCGGCGACCCCGAACAGCATGAAATAGCGGGTGTGCTCGAAGTCGGGCTCGCCGAATTCCCAGAACGAGCCGCCGATCGAGTACATCCCGGCCGCCGCCATGTTGACCGAGCAGAAGCCGCCGTGCGCGGCATAGTTGGGGGTGCCGAATTCGGACGCCCACCACGAGGTGAGCGCCTGGCTCTGATCGCGTCCGGTGAAGAACGCGAGCTGCTTGGGGTCGGTCGCCCGGATGCGGCCGAGCCACTCGGTCGCGATCCCGAGCGCCTCGTCCCACTCGATCTCCTCGAGCTCGCCGGCGCCGCGCGGGCCGACCCGCTTCAAGGGCTTGCGCAGTCGCGACGGCGCGTATTGGGTCATAATCCCGGCCGAGCCCTTGGCGCAGAGGACGCCCCGGTTCACCGGATGGTCGCGGTTGCCTTCGATGTAGCGGACCTTGCCGTCCTTAAGGTGCACCTTGATGCCGCAGCGGCAAGCGCACATGTAGCAGGTCGTGAACTTGGCTTCGTCCGCGACCGGGGTCGAGGTCGCGATCAGCGGCTCGGCGGGCATGACCGGCTTGTCTGGAACGAGTTCCCTCCCCCTGCTTTCACGGCAAGGGAAGGGAGGAGGTTGGTCAGCAGGCGGAAATCGGACGTCACACAACCCCCGCCCCTGCCCTCCCCCTCGGTCGCGGGGGAGGGAGGAGATGCGTCAAACGTTCGCCTGCGGCGTCGTCGACCAGCCGTTCTGCGAGAGATCGAAGATGATCCCGTCCGGATCGCGGAACTTGCGTTCGAAGTACAAGCTGGTCTTGTCGATCGGCAGGTCGGCGAAGAACTTGCCGCCATTGGCTTTCACTGTGTCGCCGGCGGCTTCGAGGTTCTCGACCTTGACGCCGAAGTGGTGGGTACCGAGAAAGTCCTTGCCGCGGCCCGAGGTCGCGTCGTCATGGTACTTGAGGATCGCGAGGGTAATGTAGCCGTCGGTCAAGTAGACACCGTCGCCGAACGACGACTTGGTGTTGCCGACTTTCTTCAAGCCAAACGCGTCGCCGTAGAATTTTCCGGTCTTCTCGGGATCGGGCGAGGTGATCGCAATGTGGCGGATCCGGTTGGTCGTCTTGGGCTTGGGTGCCGGCTTCTCGTCGCCTTTGACGTGGCGCGTCGGGGTGCCGACCCAGCCGCCCTTCGAGACGTCGAAAATAACGCCGTTGGGGTCCTTGAGCTTGCGCTCGAAGTTGCCTTCTTTGTCGTGACCGAGATCGAAGTGAAAGGTGCCGCCGTGCTTTTCGGCAACGGCCTGCGCCTGATCGACGTCCTCGACCTGGATGCCGAAGTGGTGGGCGCCGATGAAGCGGCTCGAATTCTTGAGCCCGGCCATGGCATCGGACTTGTAGTTGAGGAGCGCCATGTTGATCTCGCCGTCGGTCAGATAGATGCCCGAGCCGGTGTCTTGATATTCGCGTCCGGCTTCGACGAAGCCGAACGTCTTCTTGTAATACTCGGCCGCCTTGTCCATGTCGGAGACGACCAGGGCGATATGCCGGATTCGGTTCATGTCAGTCCTCCGCGAAATGCGCTTCCAGGTCCGTTGGCCGTAGCATAGGGCGACGCCCCGAGCCCTGTCCATGCGGCGGGAACCACCCCGATCGCCGCCGAGCGCCGCGCGCTAGGAAACGAGCTCTTTCTTTCCTGTCCGTTTTACGTCGGACCGGGCGTAACGCTCGCGATCCCACTCCTCGCCGTCGTAGGTCGGGCGCTTGCCGGCCTGCTTGCCGATGGTGTCGCCTTGCCAGATCGCGACCTCGGGGACGCGCGGCCGTTTGCGGGGCCCGTCGACGTCCAACCACAGCCGGAGCAGCAGCCGCTTTTCAGCCGGGTTGCCGCTGTTCTCGAACGCGGCGCGGCCGTGCAGCATGGTGAGGTTGTTGGCGAAGATGATCTCGCCGGGCTCGTGGATAAACTCGACCTGAACTTCGCGCGCGACGTCATCGAAGAACTCGAGCGCCTCGACCAGCTTGGGCGACATTTCGACGCCGAGGTACTTGGCCGCAGCCTGCATGTAGCCGTCGACCCAGCGGCACGAAAGGACGCCGTCCTTGGTCGAAAACACCGGCACCTTGTGCGGCGTGTAGGGAAGGTCGCCCGGCGCTTCCTCGCCGCGGAGGTGGTAGTGGTAGCCCTCGTAGAGCGGCTCCAGAAGGTCGGGGCGTCGCGCCAGGATTTCGTTGTGGATCGTGATCACGCTCGCGTACTGACTCGCGCCGCCCGTGCGCGCCTTGCGCACGCCGAGCATCCCCAAGATGTCGTTGATGTCGGTGTGGAGGGTCAGGAACATCTTATTGCGGTAGGCGCGCTCGTTCGGGTCGATGTCCGAGTAATCCATGACCTCGCCCAAGCGGTCGCCGAGCACGCTCTGCGACACCGCGGTCCCGAACTGTACGCCGAGCCCGTAGTACATCATGCTGATGTCCTCGAGCGGGTACTCCTTCATCAGAAAACCGCGCAACATGATGAACTGGCGGCCGTCCATGATCGTCGCATGCCAGCGCTCGACATCGGCCGCGATCGGGCTCAAATCGAAGGTCGCGCGCGACACCGTGTCGAGCGTGAGGCCGGCCTTTTTCGCCTTGCGCACCGCATCGACGAACGCCGCGATCTGCTTGTTCGAGATGTCCTCCGCGAAGGCGTCCTTACTCTTGAAATCGCTACCGCGCCACGCGCTCGGGTGGACGATCGTGCGGCGGATGATCGGCGTAGTCATGCGAATCTCCCTGCGGGCCGGCGCCATACTACATCCGACGCCTCCGACTGTCGAAAAGCCTCCGCGGCAATGGAGCCGTTCGGTTTTCGCTTGCCAAGGCGGGCCGGTCCAGGAATAGAAGCGCTACCCTATTCGCATAACCCCCCATGCTCGAAAAGTTCACCGGCGCCGCCGTCCGCCGCCGCGAAGACCGCCGGTTTCTGACCGGCCGCGGCCGCTATACCGACGACCTGGCGGTGCCGGGCGAGTTGTTCGTCGCCTTCGTGCGCTCGCCTCACCCCCGCGCGCGGATCGCCGCGATCGACGCGGACGCCGCCCGCGCGTTGCCCGGCGTCGTTGCCATCTTCTCCGGCGCCGAGCTCCGCGCCGATGGCGTTGGTCCGCCGCCGGCGGTCGTAACGCTCGCCGGCCAGAACGGGCGCCCGGTGCCGACGCCGCCGCGGCTACCGCTCGCGGTGGGCGCGGTCCAGTACGCCGGCGAGCCGGTGGCGATGGTGGTCGCGTCGGACCGCCATCGCGCCAAGGATGCGGCCGATGCGGTGCGGATCGACTACGCGGCGCTCCCGGCGGTGACCGGAACGGCGGCGGCCGCTCGAACCGGCGCCCCCGTCCTATGGCCCACGGCGCCGCAAAATGCATGGGCGACAATCCCTTTCGGCGACGCGGCGGCGACCAAGGCGGCATTCGCTCGCGCCGACAAGATCGTCACCCTCGACCTCGTCAACAACCGCGTCGCCTCGAGCGCGCTCGAACCGCGCGCCGGCCTCGCCCTCCCCTCGCCCGACGATGATCGGATCGTCCTCTATACGACCGCGCAGAGCCCGCACATCTTCCAGGACTTGATCGCCGGATCGCTCGGCTGGCCGACGAGCAAACTGCGGGTCGTCGCCTACGACGTCGGCGGTGGCTTCGGCACCAAGGGCGTGCCCTACGGCGAAGAGACGGCGCTGGTGTGGGCGGCGGCCAAGCTCGCGCGGCCGCTGCGCTGGACCGCCGAGCGGAGCGAAGCGTTCCTGTCCGATGCGCCCGGGCGTGACCAGGCGACCCATGTCGAGCTTGCGCTCGACCGGAACGGGAAATTCCTCGGACTCACGATCGCCACCTTCGGCGCGATCGGCGCCTACGCCACCGG
Source organism: Alphaproteobacteria bacterium (assembly GCA_016869275.1). Taxonomy (GTDB): domain Bacteria; phylum Pseudomonadota; class Alphaproteobacteria; order SHVV01; family SHVV01; genus SHVV01. The sequence goes on from VGEO01000100.1 coordinate 4,003, forward strand.
CTTCGGTCCGGTGCCGCACGGCGCACAGACGACGCTCGCGGTCGGCGCCTACGCGATCCCGGCCGTTTCCGGGACGTTCACGATCGTATTTTCGAACACGGTCCCGCTCGAAGCCTATCGCGGCGCCGGCCGGCCGGAGACGAGCTACCTGCTCGAACGCGCGATCGACTGCGCGGCGCGCGAAACCGGCATCGATCCGGCCGAACTCCGGCGCCGCAACTTGATCCGGCCCGAGCGGCTTCCCTACACGACGCCGCTCGGCCGCACCTACGACAGCGGCAATTTTCCCGCCGTGCTCGACAAAGCGCTGGCCGCGGCCGATGTCGCCGGATTCGCGGCGCGGCGCGCCGAAACGGAGGCGCGCGGCAGACGCCGCGGGCTCGGCCTCGCCTACTACATCGAGCAGGGCGCGTGGGGACCGTCGCGGATGGCGCTCGCCGCCGGCCGGCGCTACGGCTCTTTCGAGAGCGCGGCGGTCCGGGTCGATGCCGAAGGCACGGTCAGCGTCGTCACCGGCACCCACTCGCACGGCCAGGGCTTGGACACCGCGTTCGCGCAACTGGTCGCCGACTGGATGGGCGTCACGCTCGACACGATCGAGATCAAGCACGGCGACACCGACCTGATCCCGTTCGGCATGGGCTCGATCGGTTCGCGCTCGCTGATCGCCGGCGGCGCCGCGGTCAAGATCGCGGCCGACAAGGTGATCGCCAAGGCGCGCGCCATCGCCGCGCACATGCTCGAAGCGGCGCCCGCCGATCTCGAGTTCGCGAACGGCGTCTTCACCGTCGCCGGCACCGACCGGCGCATCACCTTCACCCAAGTCGCGCGCGAGGCCTATCGACCGCTCCGCTTCCCGATCGCCGAGTTGGAACCGGGACTCGAAGCGTCGGGTTATTGGGATCCGATCGCGCAGGCGTTCCCGAACGGCTGCCACGTCGCCGAGGTCGAGGTCGATCCCGAAACCGGACAGGTCGTGCTCACGCGCCTGACCGCGGTCGACGATTTCGGGACCGTCGTCAATCCGATGATCGTCGAAGGCCAGGTTCACGGCGGCATGGTCCAGGGGGCCGGCCAGGCGCTGATGGAGGCAATCATCTACGAGCCGGCGAGCGGCCAACTCTTGACCGGTTCGTTCATGGACTACGCGATCCCGCGCGCCGAGGACGTGCCGATGTTCGCCCTCGATACCCTTCCCGATCCGTGCCGGACCAATCCCTTGGGTGTCAAAGGTTGCGGCGAGACCGGCGCGATCGGGGCGCCGCCGGCAATCATCAACGCGATCGTCGACGCCTTGGCCGACTTGGGCGTCCGCCACCTCGACATGCCGGCGACCCCGGCGCGGGTCTGGCAGGCGATTCAGACCGCGATGCGGGCGCGCGGGTGAACCGGGTCGCCAAGCCGGCACTCGCCGCGCTCATCGCCCTGGCGGCGGTCGCGCTGACGCTCGGGCTTCTCGCCAAGGGCACGGCGCCGCCTCCCGCCATCGCCGCCGGCTTGGGCGTGTTCGCGATCGGGCTGTGGGCGACCAACGTCGCGCCGCTCTACCTCGCGACCCTCGTCATCCTTCTGGTCGGCACCGTGGCCAAGCTGGCGCCGCCCACGGCGGTGTTCGCCGGGTTCTATACGACGACGTTCTGGCTGGTGTTTTCCGGCCTCGTGATCGCGACCGCGTTCCGCGACACCGGCCTGTCGGCCCGAGTCGCGGCCGTGGTCCATCGCTACGCCGGCGCGACTTACCGCCGCAACGTGCTGGTGTTGGCGGGCGCCGGCGTCGCGCTGGTGCCCATCGTCCCGGCATCGTCGGTCCGGATCGTGATGCTGGTGCCGATCGCGGCGAGCCTGGCCGAGCGGATGGGGTTCAAACCCGGAAGTCCCGGTTATTGCGGTCTCGTCTTCGCCGCCGCCTTCAGCACCGTAACCGCCGGGTTCGCGATCCTGCCGGCCAACGTCATGAACATGCTGATCGTCGGCATGAGCGAAACGCTCTACGGCCGGACGATCGCGTTCGTCGACTGGGCGGTCTTGGTCGCGCCGACTTTAGGCATCGTTTACACCGCGGGCCTCGTGCTCGCGATCTTCTTCCTCTATCCCGCGACCAGCGCCGGTCCAGCCGCCGCTCGTGCGCCTGCGCCCCGTCCGTGGACGCCAGCCGAGCGGCGCCTCCTCGTCATCCTGGCGATCGCGCTGGCCGGCTGGGTCACCGACCGCTGGCACGGCGTCGGCCCGGCGTGGGTCGGCCTCGGCGCCGCCATTGCGTGCCTGGCCCCGCGCGTGGGCTTCATCGACGCCGAGGCGTTCGGCACCAAGATCGCGTGGGGCTTCCTAATGTTCACCGCCGGCGTCCTTTCCTACGCGGCGATCGCCGATGCGACCGGATTGGCGCGCGCGCTCGGCGAGTGGTTCGTCGCGACGGCCGATTTCGCGCCCGGCCAACCGCTCCGGACCTTCGCGCTGCTCGCGGCGACCTCGACCGTGGTCGGCTTGATCGTGACTCCGTTCGGCACCATGGTGACGTTGCCGCCGCTCGCCGGCGCGATCGCCGAAGCGACGCTGCTACCGGCGACGACCGTGTTGATGACGATCTTCGCCGGTGCGCTGGCGATGTGTTTCCCCTATCAGGCGCCGCCGGTCCTGCTCACGCTCCAGCTCGGACGCATCGCCTACCGCGAGGGCATCCGCCTCTATGCGACGCTCGGCGCGTTCGTGCTGATTGTCCTGTTGCCGCTCACCTACGTTTGGTGGCAGCTTCTCGGTCTCTTTGAACGAGGGTAGCAGCGGTCATGGCCGAGAAGACGATCAAGCTCCAATGCGACGACATTCCCGACGGCGGCGCCAAAATCGTCGCCGTCAACGACAAACTCAAAGTGGCGGTGTTCCGCGTCGGCGACCGCTGCGCCGCGATCAACAACCGTTGCCCGCACGCCGGCGGCGCCTTGGGCGAAGGCGCTTTCGACGGCACCACCGTCCAGTGCCCGCTCCACGGTTTCAAGGTCGACGTCTGGAAGGGCGTCGGCAATGCCGGCAAGCCGGTGCAGAAATTTCCGGTCGCGGTTAAAGCCGGCACCGTCGTCATCACGGTACCGGGGTAGCCCCCTCCCTACCCTCCCCCTGCTTCGCATCCTTCGCAGGGGAGGAGGTCAGGTCAGCTTGCGCTGGTCGTCGATCAGCTTGCCGTCGTTGGCGAGGCTGCCGGGTGCGGCGAATACGACCTCGCCACGAAGCTTGGCGACGTTCTGAATCGTCGTCGCTATCGCGGCGGCGAGCGCCTCGTTGCCGCCTTCGGTCTCGCAGTGAAGCGTCATCTGGTCGCGCCCGCCCGCCTGGGTCACAACCAGCCGGCCCTTCTTGATCTCCGGGTGGCGCCCGAGCACGGCCATGATCTGGCTCGGGTGGACGAACATGCCGCGCACCTTGGTCGACTGATCGGCGCGCCCGAGCCAGCCGCGCAGCCGCGCGTTGGTGCGCCCGCACGGGCTTTGGCCCGGCAGGTAGGCCGAGAGATCGCCGGTGCCGAAGCGGATGAGCGGATATTCCTTGGTGAAGGTCGTCACCACGACCTCGCCGACCTCGCCCTCCGCCACCGGCTTGGTGCCGCCCGGCTCGACCAGTTCGACGATCACCCCCTCATCAACGATCAAGCCTTCCATCGCCTCGCTCTCGTAAGCGATGAGGCCCAAATCGGCGGTGGCGTAACACTGGTAGACGGCGACGCCCAGGTCCTTGAGGGCAGCACGGAGCGGGGACGGCAGCGCCTCGCCGCTCACCAGCCCTTTTTTCAGGCTCGCGGTCGAAAGCCCGAGCTCGCGCGCCTTCTCGATCAGAATCTTCAGGAACGAGGGCGTGCCGACATACGCGGTCGGTTTGACCTCGGCGAGGATCTGGACCTGGAGTTCGGTGTTGCCGGTTCCGGCGGCGATCACGGCGCAACCCAGCGCGTGCGCTCCGCTCTCGACCATCGCCCCGGCTGGCGTCAGATGATACGAGAACGTGTTGTGGACGATATCGCCCAAGCGCAGGCCGGCGGCGAACATGGCACGGGCGAAACGCCAATAGTCGAGACCGAAACCCTTGGGCTCGTAGAGCGGACCAGGCGACTGGTAGATGTTGGCGACGCGGTGCGCCGGGATCGCGGTCAGACCGCCGAACGGCGGCGCTTCGCGCTGCAGCTTCATCACCTCGGACTTGCGCGTCACCGGCAGCTCGGCCAGCTTGACCCGGGTCGTGACCGCGCGCGGGTCGATGTCGCGGAGCGCCTTGGCGAAGTAAGGCGCGTTGGCTTTGGCATGGACGATCTGGTCGCGGAGCGCTGTGAACAGCGCGGCTTCGCGCGCTTCGGGCGAGCGGGTCTCGAGCGCGTCGAAATGTTTGGCCATCCCGCCGCTCCCTCCGCCGTTACGCCAGCCAGCGCTTGCGCCGACGGTAGTGCTTGACGTCGCGGTAGCTCTTGCGGCCGCCCGCGGAGAGGCCGAGGTAGAACTCCTTGACATCCTCGTTCTGCCCGAGCATCGCGGCTTCACCGTCGAGGACGACGCGCCCGTTCTCGAGGATATAGCCATAGTGGGCGTAGCGGAGCGCGATGTTGGCGTTCTGCTCGGCGAGGAGAAAGCTCACGCGCTCTTTCTGGTTGAGCGCGCGCACGATCTCGAAAATCTCCTCGACCAGCTGCGGTGCCAGCCCCATCGAGGGCTCGTCGAGCAGGATGAGCTTGGGCTTGGCCATCAAGGCGCGGCCGAGCGCCGTCATCTGCTGCTCGCCGCCCGAGACGTAGCCCGCCTGCGAGAACCGCCGCTCCTTGAGTCGCGGGAAATAGGTGTAGACGCGTTCGATGTCCTCCGCGACGGCACGGCCGCCGTCGCCCCGCGTGTGCGCGCCGGTCAGCAGGTTCTCTTCGACGGTCAAATGCGCGAAGCAGTGGCGGCCCTCCATGACCTGGATCACGCCGCGCTTGACCAGATCGTTGGCCGAGAGCGACTGGACCTGGGCGCCATCGTAGGCGATCGAGCCCTTGGTGACCTCGCCGCGCTCGGAGTGAAGCAGGTTCGAGATCGCCTTCAAGGTGGTGGTCTTGCCGGCACCGTTGGCGCCCAAGAGCGTGACGATGCCACCCGCCGGGACCGAGAGCGAAACGCCCTTCAACACCAGGATGACGTGATCGTAGATCACCTCGATGTTGTTGACGGAGAGCAGCGCGGGGCGCGCGGCGGCGTTCATGGCGTCAGCAGGCAAAAAGATACCCCCACCCTTCCCTCCCCCTGCGGTGCAGGGGGAGGGGTTGGGGAGGGGGTCTGAACGCGGACTAGCCTTCCTTCGAGCAATCGCGCGGCGTGATGTTGTTCTCTTTCGCGAACTTCGCCGCCGCTTCCTCGATCATCGGCCGGATCACGTCGCGCATCGGTTCGATCCAGTCGGACACGAACTTCCACGCTTTGCCGTCCCACTGTTGGATGATGACGGGGCCGTTGCCTTCGTGGTCTTCGCACGTGACCTTGACCGGCTTGGTGAAGCCTTCGAGGCCCAACTCCTTCAGGCGGTTGACGTCGATGGTGAGGTTCTCGAAGCCCCAGCGAACCTGCTCGCCGTTCATCGGCTTGTTGCCGTATTTCTTCATCGCGGCGCGGATCGCCTCGATGTTGTAGACGGCGTTGATGATGCCGCGGTTGTAGAGCACTTCGCCGTAGTTGTTTTTCTTGGCCGCGGCGGCGTCGTTGTTGTAGACGTGCTTCAGGATTTCCTTGTGCACCGGGAACGCATCGCCGGGCGCATGGAAGGTGGCCGAGAGATAGCCCTTGGCGCCGTCGCCGGCGGGGACCACGTCGGTCTCGGTGCCCGACCACCACACGCCGATGAAACGATCCATCGGGAAGTTGATCGAGGCCGCTTCCTTGACCGCGACCTGGTTCATCACGCCCCAGCCCCACAGGAAGATCCAGTCGGGCTTGATGCGCCGGATCTGCAGCCACGCCGCCTTCTGCTCCTGGCCGGGGTGATCGACCGGAAGCAGGGTCAACTGGTACCCGTACTTCTGCGCCAGCACTTCGAGCGTCGGGATCGGCTCCTTGCCGTAGGGGCTGTTGTGATAGACGAGCACGAGCTTCTTGCCCTTGAGCTTGTCCATGCCGCCTTCGCGCGCGCCGATGTACTTGACCTTGGCCGAAGCCTGGCTCCAGTAGGTGGTCGGGAAGTTGAAGGTCCACGGGAACACCCGCCCGTCGGCGGCCGCGGTATTGCCGTAGCCCATCGAGTGGAGCGGTACCTTGTCGACCGGCGCCTTCGGGATGAGGGCGTAAGTGATGCCGGTCGAGTATGGGTTGATCAGCGAGGCGCCGGTGTCGGTCTTCTTCTTGAGGCGCTCGTAGCACTCGACACCCAGCTTGGTGTCGTACTGCATTTCGCACTCTTCCCAAGCGATATTGACGCCGTTTACGCCCTTGTCGCGCGCGTTCAGCATCTTGAAATAGTCGACGAACCCGTTGGCCGACGGAATTCCGTTCGGCGCGTAGGGACCGGTGCGATAGACGAGGAGCGGAATGTACTGATCGGCAGCTTCGGCTTTGAGCGCGACCATGCTGGTGACAGCGATGGCAGCGCCGAGCGCCGCGAGACCCAAACGCTTGACGGTCATAGACGACCTCCCTTGACGAGTGAAGAACACGGGGCGAAACATTCTGGTAAACGGTTAGCACGCCTCGATTATTCTCGGCTGTTCGCGAATCTAGCACGCAGCGCCCGAGCGCCCCAAGTAAATAGCCCGCGAGGCGTGGAAGCGCGGGCGTTCGGTGCTGCAATGCCGCGCCGGGTCAACGCGCCGACTCAAATCTTGACACACGCTGACCGATTCAACATGATTGGATAATATTTTGACTAATGTGGCGATCTGCGCCCGCCGGGGCTTTCCCCGCGCGGGCGTTTCGTTTTGGCCCGCCGCCAGCGACGGCAAGCGGCAATAAGGCAGAACCGGCCCTGATGGAAATCGACTTTCGCCGCCGCACGCTCAGTTCATCTCGTGCCACGATCGGGGTTGAACCTGTGCGCTCAATACTGAATCCCGTCCGGTTCGATGTTTGGATCTAGACTGAACCCAACCGACGCCCCGCGTGCCACGGCAGCGCGAGCAGCATGGCGTAGCCGAGCCACAGCAAAATGTACCCGAAGAACGAGGCGCCGGCCTTGAGCGCGACCGCGACCACCACCGCATCGAGGACGATCGCCACCGCGGCGAACACGATCCCGAGCTTCAAGCCTTCTGCCGCGCGTTGCGCGGTATCGCGCAAGTGCCGCTTGGCCAGCCACGGGATCAAGACCGCCCACGCGATCAGGATTGGCACGCTGACCGCGAGGTTCGCCGACACGTACGCGGTTCGCCCCCGATCCTTGAGCGCGGGAATCGCGAACACCACGCTCCCCCACACCATCCCGACCAGCCACAAAATCGCGGCGTAGCCCAGCGCGCGTCCGACCTTGTGCGGCGTCGTGGATCCTCTTCGTTCGCGGCCCGTCCTACCCGAAAGGGTATGCGAGGAGCGACGCGTTCGGCTAGA
>VGEO01000101.1 GCA_016869275.1 Alphaproteobacteria bacterium
TTGACGATCGCCCCTTGCGGCGCGAGGTTGCCTTTCAAGCCGACCACGCCGCCGGTCGGCGAGAGCGGCGCCGAGGTGGGACGGATCACATCCTGGTTCTTGGGGAAGGTCACGTGGCGCAGGTTCTCGGCGATCGTCTTGCCGGTCACGGTCATGCAATCGCCGTGGAGGTAGCCGCCGTCCAAGAGCGCCTTCATCAGGATCGGTACGCCGCCGACATCGTAGAGGTCCTTGGCCACGTATTTTCCACCCGGCTTCAAGTCGGCGATGTAGGGCGTTTTCTTGAAGATGCGGCAGACGTCGTGGAGGTCGAACTTGATGCCGCACTCGTGCGCGATCGCCGGCAGATGCAGCCCGGCGTTGGTCGAACCGCCCGAGGCTGCGACCACCACGGCCGCGTTTTCGAGCGCCTTGCGCGTCACGATGTCGCGCGGCCGCAAATTGAGCGACAGGAGGTTCATGACCGCGCGGCCCGATTCCTCGGCGAAGATGTCGCGCGATTCGTAGGGCGCCGGCGCCCCGGCCGAGCCGGGCAGCGCCAAGCCGATCGCCTCCGAGACGCAGGCCATGGTGTTGGCGGTGAACTGGCCACCGCACGATCCGGCCGATGGGCAGGCGACGCACTCGAGCTCGTGGAGGTATTCGTCATCGACCTTGCCGACCGAATGCATGCCGACCGCCTCGAACACGTCGACCACGGTGACGTCGCGGTTGCGGAACCGCCCGGGCAGGATCGAGCCGCCGTACATGAAGACCGCCGGCACGTTCAAGCGCACCATCGCCATCATCATGCCGGGCAGCGACTTGTCGCAGCCGGCCAAGCCGACCAGCGCGTCGTAGCAGTGGCCGCGCACGGTGAGCTCGACCGAATCGGCGATCACCTCGCGCGACACCAGCGAAGACTTCATGCCCTCGTGGCCCATAGCGATGCCGTCGGTCACGGTGATGGTGGTGAACTCGCGCGGCGTACCGCCGGCCTCGTTGACGCCTTTCTTGACCGCTTGCGCCTGACGCCCGAGTGCGATGTTGCAGGGCGCGGCCTCGTTCCACGAAGTGGCGACGCCGATGAACGGCTTGGCGATGTCCTCGGCGGTCAACCCCATCGCGTAGTAGTACGAGCGATGCGGGGCGCGCTCGGGCCCGACCGAGACGTGCCGGCTCGGCAATTTGGCTTTGTCGAAGCGCTTGGCGTCCATGGCGTCCTCGCTGATTTAATTAGCTAGTTAATTTTCATGCTACTTAATTTGCCGCGGCCACGATCTCGGCCTCGATCTTGAGCGCCGGCTGGGCCAGCGCCTTGATCACGAGGAGCGTCGTCGTCGGCCGGAATTCGGGCCCGAGGCGCCGGGCGAAGGCCTCGCGGTTGGCGACGACGTCGTCGGCATCGGTCAAGAAGAAGTTGATCTTGACGATGTCGGCGAGGGTCATCGCGTTGGCGGCGAGGATGGTTTCGAGATTATCCCACACTGCCTCGACCTGCCCGCGGAAATCGGGCGGGATCGTGCCATCGGGTTTGCGCCCGACTTGGCCCGCCGAGTGCAGCACTCGGTGCGGCCCGGCGAGCGCGGCCGCGTGCGAATAGGCCGCCCTCGGCGGTGCGATGCCGGCGGGGTTATGGATGCGCGCCGCCATCGCTATTGCGCGGCGACGATCTCGACCTCGAGCAGAAGCTCGGGCCGGGCCAGGCCGGCCACGATCAAGAGCGTCGAGGCCGGCCGGACGCGGCCGAGATACTTGGTGAAGATGCCCCGGTACGTCTGGATGTTGGCGGCGTCGGTCAAGAAGTGGTTGATCTTGACCAAGTCGTTCACCGTCATCTTGTTGTCCTGGAGGATGAGGGTGAGGTTGTACCAGGTGTTCTCGGCCTGGGCGGCGAAGTCCTTGGGGACCGTACTGTCGCGCGCGACTCCGACTTGTCCGGCCGACACCAGGACGCGCGCCCCCGGCGGAATGACGACGCCGTGCGAATAGAACCCGAGCGGCGCCGCCATGCCCTCCGGGTTACCGTAAGTGTTTGCCATTTGTGCTCCCTCCCCGCGCGCGGCCACGACCGGCGCGCCGCGCGGCCTATGCGTGTAGCGCGCCTTCCGCCCCGGCTCAAGAGCCGGAGCGGCCCGGGTCGGGTTCGGGCGCCCGCTTGCGCCCGGTCATCATCGCTCGCACCAGATTCTCGCGATGCGCGAGGCTCATCACCAGGACACCGGCGACGTGGATCAGCACCAGAAACAGGGTGAGATCGGCGAAGAACTCGTGGACTTTCTCGAGCGCGTCCTCGCGCTCGCCGCGCTTGACCCCGCGCACATGGTCCTCGTCGCCGTTGTCGCCGGCAACGGTCGGCGTTCGACCGGGCATTTGGCTGGGATCCAGCCGGGGCGCCACGATCGGCGCGAGCGGGCCGGCTTGCTCGGCGCCGCCATAAAGCACGAGCCCGGTCACCACCGTGATCGTCATCGCCGCCAGCAACGCCACGATCATGACGCCGCCGGCCGGGCTATGGCCGATGTAGCGCCGCGCCGAGAAGGCGACGAGCGAAACGACGTATGCCTTGACCGCCTGCGGTCCGTAGACGAAGTCGGTGAAGCGGGCGTGCTTGGTCCCGATCAGACCCCATACCAGGCGGAGCGCGACCGCGCCGCCGGCGACATAGCCGGCCCAGACGTGGGGCGTCAACCAGTCGTCGCCGGTCGCGTAAGCGACCGCGAACGCCGCGACCAGCACCCAGTGGATGAGGCGGACGAGCGGGTCCCAGACCCGGACTTCGGGCGCGGTCGGCATCCGCCGCCACTATCCGCTTCTGGGAAGCCCGGCCGCCTTGATCGAAATCAACGGACCACGCGCGGCGGGCCGCAGAGAAGCGCGTGCCGACCTACGCCAGTCGCGCCACCGCTTGCATCAGGCGTCGGCTCGCCGCTTCGGCGTCGACGCGGCGCTCGCGCTGCTCCTCGACGACTTCTTCGGGCGCCTTGGCGACGAACGCCGGGTTGGCGAGCTTTTTGTCGATGCCAGCGATCTCGCCGGCGAGCTTCTTCACTTCGCGTTCGAGCCGCGCGCGCTCGGCGGCGATGTCGATGATGCCGGCGAGCGGCAGCACCAGGGTCGCTTCGTCGAGCACGATCTGGGCCGCGCCTTTGGGCACGTCGCCGCCCAACGTGACGCGCTCGAGTCGCGCCAAACGCACGATCACGTCGCGGTGGCGCTCGAGCCGGGCCGCGGTTTCCGCGCTCGCACCCATCAGGCTGAGCGGCACCTTGGCGCCGGCCGGCACGTTCATCTCCGAGCGCACCGAGCGCACCTCGGTCACGATCCGTACGACCCAGTCCATTTCGGCGCTGGCCGCGGCATCGCCCCACCCGGCATCGGGCGTGGGCCACGGGTCGAGCATCAACAGCCGCCCGTCGGCGGCGAAAAACCGCTCGAAGATCTCCTCGGTCACGAAGGGCATCATCGGCGCCAGCATGTGGAGGATCATGTCGAGCGCCCACGCCGCGGTCGCGCGGGTCTCGGCCTTGGCGGCGGCGTCCTCGCCAGTGAGCGCCGGCTTCGCGAACTCGATGTACCAGTCGCAGAAGGTCGCCCAGGTGAAGCGATAGGCCGCGGCGGCGGCCTCGTTGAAGCGGTAGCTCTCGATTCCTTGCGCGACCGCCGCGAGCGCGGCGGCCGCTTCGCCGACGATCCAGCGATTGAGCGTCGTCGTGACCGTCGCGGGATCGAAGCCAGGGACGGGTCGGCACTCGTTCATTTCGCAGAACCGCGCCGCGTTCCAGAGCTTGGTCGCGAAGTTGCGATAGCCCTCGACCCGGCTCTCGGCGAGCTTGACGTCGCGGCCCTGCGCCGCCATCGCCGCCAGCGTGAAGCGGAGCGCGTCGGCGCCGAACTTATCGATCAACTCCAGGGGATCGATGATGTTGCCCTTGGATTTCGACATCTTCTGGCCGCGCGCATCGCGCACCAGCGCGTGCACGTAGACGTCGCGGAACGGGATGTCGCCGGTGAAGTGGAGGCCCATCATCATCATCCGCGCGACCCAGAAGAAGATGATGTCGAAACCGGTGACGAGGACGCTGGTCGGATAGAAGCGCTTGAGCTCGGGCGTTTGGTCGGGCCAGCCGAGCGTCGAGAACGGCCACAAGGCCGACGAGAACCACGTGTCGAGCACGTCCTCGTCGCGCGAGAGCGGGACGTCCTGGCCATAGGCGGCGCGCGCGTCGGCGCGCGCCTCGGCCTCGGTCAGCGCGACGAACACCTTGCCGTCGGCCCCATACCACGCCGGGATCTGGTGGCCCCACCAGAGCTGGCGCGAGATGCACCAGGGCTGGATGTTGCGCATCCACTCGAAATAGGTCTTCTCCCAAGTCTTCGGCACGAACTTGGTGCGGCCCTGTTCGACCATGGCGATCGCCTCGACCGCCAGCTTCTTGGCATCGACGTACCACTGGTCGGTAAGCCAGGGCTCGATCACCGTGCCGGAGCGATCGCCGTGCGGAACCACATGCTTGTGCGGCACGATCTTCTCGACCAGGCCCAGGGCCTCCAGGTCGGCGACGACTTTCTTGCGCGCTTCGAAGCGGTCGAGACCGCGGTACGCGGCGGGCGCGTTTTCGTTCAAGACGCCGTGTGAATCGAGAATGTTGACGTGCGGCAGCTTGTGGCGGACGCCGACCTCGAAGTCGTTGAAGTCGTGCGCCGGGGTGATCTTGACCGCGCCCGACCCCTGCTCCGGATCGGCGTACTCGTCGGCGACGATCGGAATGCGGCGGCCGACCAGCGGCAGGATCACGTGCTTGCCGACGAGCGCACGGTAGCGCTCGTCGTTCGGGTGCACGGCGACCGCGGTGTCGGCGAGCATGGTCTCGGGCCGCGTCGTCGCGATCGTGATGAACGCCCCGGTCTCGCCCTCGACCGGATACTTGAAGTGCCAGAGGTGGCCGTCGATCTCGCGGTTCTCGACCTCGAGGTCGGAGATGGCCGACTCGAAGCGCGTGTCCCAGTTGACGAGGCGCTTGTCCTTGTAGATGAGGCCGGCGCGGTAGAGGTCGACGAACACCTTGAGCACGGCCTTGGAAAGGCCCTCGTCCATCGTGAAGCGCTCGCGCGACCAGTCGCACGACGCGCCCAGGCGCCTGAGCTGGCGCGAGATGGTGCCGCCCGATTCCGCCTTCCACTTCCAGACGCGACCGAGAAACGCGGCGCGGCCCATGCCGCGCCGATCCTTCTGTTCGAGCGCGAGTTGGCGCTCGACCACCATCTGGGTCGCGATGCCGGCGTGGTCGGTACCCGGCTGCCAAAGCACCTCGAAGCCTCGCATCCGTTTATAGCGGACGAGGATGTCTTGAAGCGTGTTGTTGAGCGCGTGACCCATGTGCAGGCTGCCGGTGACGTTGGGGGGCGGGATCACGATGCAGTAGGTCTCGGCGCCTGGCCGGCGGTTGCAGGCGAACGCGCCCGCGCGCTCCCAGCGCTCGTACTGGCGGGTCTCGGTGTCGGCCGGATTATAGGTCTTGTCGAGCATCACGCACCGGTTCAGGCGAAAGCGCGCGGAACATCGCGCGAAGCCGCTGTCAAATCAAGGCCGTTGCGGCGCAATCGCCTGCAACAGGACGCGGTAACCGGTCAGCGTCGCTTCGATGTCGCCGCCGCTCAAGCCGGCCTCGGCCGGTTCGCAGCGGTAGCCCGTGACGAGATCGCGTGGGGTGCCATCGGTCTCGCGCGTCACTGTCTCGCGCCACGCGACGCAGGCGCAACCATCGACTGAAAAGCGAACCGCCGTCACCGATGGTCGCGGCGCGGCGATGGCGCGCAAGCCATCGATCGGACGATCGCGCAGGAAACTCCACTCCTTGCGAAGTCGTGCGGCATCGAGCGGCGGCAGCGGCTCGCGCCGTCCCGCACCGATCACGCGCGAAACGACCGCCGCCATGCGCGGGAATGGCAGGAGCCCGACGAAGGCGTGGTTCTCGATGGCACTGACACCACCTGCCGCGACCCAAGCCGTCACCGTGTGCCGCAGCCCGGGAAGCGCAATCGAGAACTGGAGCTGCGCGGCTTCAGGCCTCACCGTGCGCGTCTCGTCCGCGCGCGCGTTCGTGTTGCCGAGAAAGAAAACGAAGATCGCGATGGCCGCCCGTGCGCCGGGCGTCACTTCTCTTCTTCGCTGCGGCCGGCGAGTTTGGCGATCTCGAGCTCAACCAGGCGCTGGACGAGCGGCGGTAGATTCCGGTCAAGCCAGTCCTTGAGCATCGGCCGCAACAGGTCCTTGACGAGTTCTTCGAGTGTCCTCTCGCTTCCTTCAAGCGTCACGCCCTTGGTCTGCTGAACTTGATTGGCGAAGCCAGCGAACGAGGTTGCCGCCGCCATCGCCGTCGCATCCGAAACCAGCTGCGAAAGGTCGGTGGCGCCCGCGCGCATCGCCGGGGCAGCCGCTGCCGCGGTTGCCGGCGCTCTCACTGGCGTCATGACCGGCTCGGGCTCGGGCTCCAGCGCGACCGGCGCCGGCGAAACGATACGTGGTTTCGGCCGTTCGACCGTGGGCGGCGGCGCCGACGGGGCTTCGGCCCCTTCTTCGATGATCTCAGTGAGTTCGAGGACGCTATCGTCGAACTCGGCCGGCTCGCCGGCATCGGCGGCGGGCGCGGGCTCCGGCTCGACCGCGCGCATGGCCGGTGCGGCCGCCACAGCAGGTTGGGCCTTAGGCATCGGCGGCGGTGGGGGCGGCGGTGCAGCGGCGACCGCGGGCTTCGCCGACGGTTTGGGCATAGGCGGGGGTGGCGGGGGCGGCGGCGCGACTTCCTCGGCTACCGCGGCCGGCGCCGCTGTCGCAGGGGCGTCCTCGCCGGCGGCCGGCGCTGCTTTGTCGTCTTCGGAAATGCTGCGCCGAATCGATGCGAGGATTTCCTCCATCGTCGGTTCTTGTTGCGTCTTCGGGTCGCTCATCCCTTACCCTTAGCGGCGCTCGCCCGAACGCGACCGGCGTCACTCTAATCCCAGAATCCTGTATTACGAAATGTTTTTACCACTATGGATAGTGTTATTTCAGGCTGCTAGCCCTGGAATCAGGGAGTTAGCTGGCGCGGTTCGCGGAAGCCGCCGGCGAAGCCGCCGTCGAAAAGCTCGCCATTCAGTCCGGTCCAGCGCTCGCGGACCCGGCGGAAATAATCGGTCTCGTCGTAGGGTTCGATGCCGAGCCCGACCGCCTGAGCCGTCAACCGCCCTACCGCCGATTTGAGCTCGAACGCCGCCACGTATTCGTCACGCTGGGCCTGGACCAGGGTCACTTGCGCGTTCAAGAGCTCCTGCTCGGCATCGAGGATGTCCAAGGTCGTGCGCGCGCCAAGCTCGGCTTCCTGGCGGACCCCGTCCAAGGCGAGTTCGGCTGCGCGCACCTGCTCGCGCTGGGCGACGATGCGCGCGCTTGAGGTGGTGAGGCGCTGCCAGGCCGTGGTGACGCCTTCCATGACCGAGCGGCGCGCCTCCTCGACCTGGATACGGCGGCGGGTATTGGCTTCGCGGCTTTGGCGCACCGACGAATACTCGGCCCCAGCCTGGTAAAGCGGGATCGTGAGCCGCGCCGTGATGCTCGCGGTCTCGGTGCGCAGATTTTGCACCGCCGCTTCTTCGGTGTAGGTGAGCTCGCCGTTGAGGTTCACGGTCGGCAGCAAGGCGCCTTTGGCGACGTCGACCGCGTCGCGGCTCGCGGCCTCAATATACTCGGCCGCCTTGAGGCTAGGGTTATCACGCACCGAGATGACGATCGCGGTTTCGAGCGAGTCGGGGACATCGGCGAGCGCTGGCGCCGGCTCGAGCCGGCCTGGATCGACGCCGACCACGCGCCGGTAGTTGGCGCGGCTCGAGGTCAGATCGCCTTCGGCCTGGATGCGGTCGGAGCGGGCACGCGCCAGGCGCGCCTCGGACTGGGCGACGTCGGTGCGGGTCACCTCGCCGACCTCGAAGCGGTCGCGGGTCGCCTGTAGTTGGCGCGCGAGTACGGTCTCGTTGTTCGAGCGGAGCTGCAGCACCGCCTGGTCGCGGACGACGTTCATGTAAGCGGTAACGGCAAGCAGCAATACCGACTGCTCGGTGGTGCGCAGGTCCATGCGCCCAGCGAGCACGAGGTTCGCAGCCTGCCGCACGCTAGCCACCGTGCGCCCGCCGCGGTAGAGCGGCTGGACGACGCGGAGCGCCGCCGTCTTGGGATCGAGGCCTTTGCTGCCGGTGGTCGAATCGTACCGCTCGGTGCGGCCGGCGGTGCCTTCAGCGGTCACGGTCGGGCGGTAGTTCGAGAGCGCCTGCGGCACGCCCTCATCGGTCGCGCGCAGGTTAGCGCGCTGCGCGAGCAAGGTCGGGTTGTTCAAATAAACCGCGATCAACGCATCTTGCAGCGTTTCAGCGCTCGCCGGGCCGGTCGCCGCGAGGGCGACCGCCAGCGCACCGGCCGCGACTCCGGCCCGCAACCGGACAAAAAAAAGAGAGGCGCGGCGGGAATCGGGCTGCATTGAACCTCTAGGTGGTGCTGAGGAAAGGACCGGGGCGCGAACGCCGAGCGACATTAGTACAGCTTCAGCGTCGGATCAATTTGACGGGCCCAAGCGTCGATCCCACCCTTCAAGTTGATCGCCACAGCGACGCCCTGCCCGCGCAGCCACACGGTCGCATTCAGGCTGCGCATGCCGTGATGGCAAATAACGACGAGCGGCCCTTCGCCGCCCCGCACTTCATCGATCCGCTCCGGAATCTCGCTTAACGGGATGTCGATCGAGCCCGCGATCTTGCAGAGGTCCCGCTCCCACGGCTCGCGTACGTCGAGCACGCGGTGCGGCGCACCGTTCGCTTTGAGCGCGGCGAGTTCCGCGACGTCGATTTGGAGCGGTGGCTCGGCGCCGCCGTTCGCCGCAGTCATGTCAGAACACGAACGTGGGCGACTCGGCGAAGCCTGGGAGCGCCGGAACCGCCGCATCGAACAGCGCTCGCGCGCCGGCGATGCCGCCGACACTGACAACGAGCGTCGCCTTGCCGAGCCGCGCGGCGCCGACCACCGCGACCAGGCGGCCGCCATCTGCCAATTGCGCGGTCAGACGAGCGGGGATCGCCGGAATGGCGCCGTTCACGAAGATGACATCGTAGGGGCCCTGCTGGGCATAGCCCTCGCGCATCGGCTCGGTCACGACGGCAACGTTGTCGGCGCCGGCGCGGGCGAGCGTCTGAGTAGCGCGGGCGGCGAGCTCGGCGTCCTCTTCGAGCGCAACCACGGTCGCGGCGAGCTTGGCCAAAACCGCGCTCGAATAGCCGCTGCCGCAGCCGACATCGAGCACGAGATCGCTGGCGCCGACGGCGGCGGCCTGAAGGAGCCGCGCGAATACCCGGGGCTCCATGACGTAGCGGCCGCGGCCGAGCGCCACGTCCTCGTCGGCGTAAGCCGCGGCGCGGAACGCTTCGGGCACGAACAGCTCGCGCGCGACCGCGCCCATCGCGCCGGTGACGCGCTCGTCGCTCACCCGGTTCGGCACCAGTTGATTGGTGACCATGCTGCGGCGCGCGGCCGCGAAATCGATCGCCATCGCTAGCCTCTTCTCGCTCAAGCGCGAATCGCAGCGCCCGCGTCCGCGTATATAGGCCGAGCGCGGCGGCGCTGGCAACCGGCCGGCCGGGCGGCTTGCCAAAGGCGGGCGGACTGACTAAACCCAAGCCCCGGCGTCGGCAGCGACGCCGCCCGCCTAAGGCCCGGTGGGAGAGTGGCTATCCAGCGGTCTGCAAAACCGTTTACGCCGGTTCAATTCCGGCCCGGGCCTCCACCCTTTTTAGAACTCTAGATCAGAGGATTAAGCCGCGCCGTCGGTAAAGGAACAAAAGCGAACGTCCAATTTGTCGGCCTGCGAGAGGCCCAGCTTGACGCGAATCGAGCGGAAGGCGGCCGGGGTCATCCCGGATCTAAACCGGATCGATCATTCGCGTCAGCTGGCACCGTGACGTATCGAGCGGCCAGTGATTGCACGAGGACGTGCTCGCCATCGACCGCGACCACTGGCACATCCTGACCTTGTTCGATAGCCGCCCCGACGAGCACCTTCTGGAACCGAACGACAGTCGCATTCGTGTTCCGCACGGCGTCGCCAAGGCGCGCGTGGTGACCTACGTCACTTGGGACACCAACGCGACCGGGCATACCCGCACCTACGTCGCCTGCGGCGGGGGCACCACGATCTTTCCGGTCCATACCTATGCCGGCGTCAGCACCAACGGCAACCAAACCGGCTTTATGACCGAGTGGTTCAACGGCAAGGCCGGCGACGACATCGACCTGCGCGTCTCGCAGGATGGCGGCTCGCGCGCGGCTATCGCCGTCGGCTCACCGCCCGAGCGACTTCCCGAACACCGCCAGCAGTTCGGCCACTTTCTCGCGCTGCTCGCGCCGGTCGCCGGAGCGGATCGCGTGGTCGACGCAATGCTCGACGTGGTCCTTCAGAACCTCGTCCTCGACCCGCTTCAAGGCCGAGCGCACCGCCTGGAGCTGCTGGACGACATCGATGCAGTAGCGGTCGTCCTCAATCATACGGGCAACGCCGCGGACCTGGCCTTCGATGCGGTGGAGGCGCGCGAGGCAGCCTTTGTGGGCGGTCTGCTTCATAGCGGAAGGATACTCCCCGAGGGTACTTGACGTCGAGGCGGATGCGGCGCGCGTTTAGTTATGAAGGATCTGACTAAGGAACTGGCGGCCGCGATCGGACCTGGGCGCCGAGAAGAACTGCGCGGGCGGCGCTTCCTCGACGATCTCGCCGCCATCCATGAAGACGACGCGGTCGGCGACTTGGCGCGCGAACCCCATCTCGTGGGTGACGCACAGCATGGTCATGCCCTCGCGCGCCAGCTCGATCATCACGTCCAAGACCTCCTTGATCATCTCGGGGTCGAGCGCCGAGGTCGGTTCGTCGAACAGCATGATCTTGGGGTTCATACAGAGCGCGCGCGCGATCGCGACCCGCTGCTGCTGGCCGCCCGAGAGCTGGCTCGGGTATTTAAGCGCCTGCTCGCGGATGTGGACGCGGTCCAAGTACTTGAGTCCCTGCGCCTCGGCCTCGTCGCGCTTCATCCGGCGCACCCAGATCGGGCCGACGCACAGGTTCTCGAGCACGGTCATGTGCGGGAACAAATTGAACTGCTGGAACACCATGCCGACCTCGCGCCGGACCTGGTCGATCCGCTTCAGGTCGCGGGTGAGCTCGGTGCCGTCGACCACGATCTGGCCGACCTGGTGCTCTTCGAGCGCGTTGATGCAGCGGATCAAGGTCGACTTGCCCGAGCCCGACGGGCCGCAGATCACGAATTTTTCGGTTTTCTTGACGGTCAGGGTGATGTCGCGCAGCACCTGGAACGGCCCGAACCATTTCGAGACGTTCTTCAGTT
>VGEO01000102.1 GCA_016869275.1 Alphaproteobacteria bacterium
ATCGCGCAGAAGCAGTTGCTGGCCAAGCCGTCGATCTACGTGTCCGGCCTCTCGACCCAGTCGCGCGCGGTGTTGCCCGAGGTCGACAAGTCGCCGATCCCGCATCTTCTGGTCGCGTTCGATTCGTTCATGGCGCAACGCGGCGAGAACCGGATCCGCCTGCTTCCCAACTACAAGATCGAAGCGCCGATGTACGTCGCCTACGCCAAGTCGAAGGGCGCCAAACGCGTGTTCGGCACCGGCTTGAGCCTGGCAGCGGCGACCGAGCAGTTCGGCACGCTGATCGAGCCCGAGATCAAGAAGATGGGCGCGGCCTACCAGCTCGAGCAGTTCGAGGTGAGCGTCAAGGACTACAACACGATCGCGCTCAAGGCCAAAGAGTTCAACCCGGACGTGATTTTCCTGAACGGTCTCTCGTTCAACGTCTATCCGTTGATCAAAGCGTTCCGCACCCAGGGGCTTACCGACAAGATCGTGTCGTGCATGGACTTCGTCGATCTCCTCTACAACAACACGCCGCGCGACGACTTGAAGGGCGTTACCTTCATCACCCCGATCTTCGAGGTTCCGGGCGCGGTCCCGAGCGCGACGGCGTGGCGCGCGCAATGGGCGGCCAAGCACGGCAAGCAGCCTTCGTTCGTCGACGCCTACGCCTACGACACCGGCCGCATCCTGGCGGCGGCCTACAAGAAGGGCGGCGGCAAGGTCACTGTCGAGTTGATCCGGAGCGTTCTTCCCTTCAAGGGCGTCGCCGGCGACATCCAGATCGACGCCGATAAGGACATCATCGCGACCCTCGGTTACGCCCGCATCAACGACAAGGGCGAAGTCGAGGCCGTTAAAGTCGCCGGCATGTAGTTTCCGCCTCGGCGTTTCCGGCGCCCTTCGGCGCCAACACGGGCCGCGGCGACGCGGCCCTTTTTCTTTTTAATCAATCCTTTAGCGGGGAGCCCGAACGTTCGTCCCTCCGCCCGCCCAGGTGCTTAAAATTCCGCGTGAGTGCGGAATATTTTTTGTATTATGGCGTTACCGTCCTGTATTCGGCGGCTGCAGTCGGGGGTTAGTCGAAAAACTTCAACTTTTTGAACTGCTTAGATGTACATCAGTTCCGCCATTACCAGCCGCCGCCGCGCGCTCGTCGCCAAGACCTACCCGTCTGCCCGCCGTGGCACGGTGATCCTGTGGGGCCAGTTGGCGGCCCTTCCGGTCGGCGGCCTGGTCTGGCAAGTCTGGCACTACCTCGTTCCGTTGCGGCGGCTAGGGTTCGACGTTTGGTACGTCGAAGATTCCGACCGCGCGCTCTATGAACTCGAAACCTTTGGCCCGACCCTCGATCCGGAGGCCTACCGTGCCAACATCGAGCGCCTCGCCCAGGCGATGACGACGGTGGGTTTGGGCGATCGCTGGGCGTTCCGGGAGCCCACCACCGAAACCGTGATCGGCGCCACCGACGCGTCGGGACTCGATCGCCTTTATGCCGAAGCGGTATGCGCTTTCAACCTGTGCGGCGCCCAGGAAATCGGCGAGCGCCAGCGCGCCGTCGCGAACCGCGTTTACCTCGAAACCGACCCGGTCCGCATGCAGATCGGCGTCGCCCAAGGCAGCGCCGATGCGATTGAAACGCTCGATCGCTACGACTGGCATTTCACCTACGGCCGCGCGTTCGGCGCGCCCGGCTGCCGCGTACCGCTCATGCGCTACGACTGGAACCTCACGGTGCCGCCGGTCTGCCCCGAATTCTGGCGCAGCACCGAGCCGCTCGCCGCCGACGCGCCGCTTACCACCGTCTGCAACTGGAAGCACAGCGGCAACGACGTCACCTGGCAGGGCGAGACCTGGCGCTGGACCAAGGACCGCGAGTTCAATCGCGTGCTCGATCTGCCCGGGCGCTCGGCGCTGCCGCTCGAGATCTGCTTGGGCGGCGCCAGCGAAGACGAGCGCGCCGGGATCGCCGCGCGCGGCTGGACGCTCAAGCGGGCCGGCGACTACACCGAACCCGACGACTACCGGCGCTATATTATGGCCTCGCGCGGCGAATTCTCGGCTGCCAAGGAGCAGGTCGTGGTGTCGCGGAGCGGTTGGATCAGCGACCGCACCGTTTGCTACCTCGCCGCCGGCCGGCCCGCGATCGTGCAGGATACCGGCATCGGCGCCGTGCTGCCGGTCGGCGAGGGCCTGGTGACGTTCCGAACCGCCGAGGAAGCGTTGGTCGCGATCGAGGACGTCGCCGCCAACTACGAGCTCCACGCCCAAGCCGCACGCGCCCTGGTCGATCGCTATTTCGACGCCGACCGCGTGGTCGGCGATATGGTCGCGGCGATCGGGCTCGCCTAAAACCTCTCCCCCAAGTATCCCTAGCGCGTGAACACGGAGGCGAGCACCGTGTACTCGACGCCCTTGTTGGTGTCGCGGAATTCCTGCTCGCGCTCGACCGTGAAGCCCACGTTGACGAATAGATCGCGATAGCTGCGGACCAGGAACGGCAGCAACAGATAGTCGCCGCTCTTGTTTTCGGTGTTGGCCATCAGCAGCCGGCCGCCCGGCGCCAGCGCCTCGAACATGCGGTGCGCGAGCCAGGCGACGTCGAAGAACGTGTAACGCCAGCCGAGATAGTGGATGGTGTCGTTGAACGAAATGAGGTCGAGTGGACCTTCCTCATCGCCCCAACCCTTGGCGAGGGCGTTGACGATTCGGAACTCGACGTTGGCGAGGCCGAGCCCGCGGGCGCGCTCGACCGCCTCGGCCGAGACGTCGCTCGCCACCAGCCGATCGACCAAAGGCGCGAGATGACGGGTGAACGCGCCGGCGCCGCAGCCGATCTCGACGCCCCGCCGATAGCGACGGTCGGCGATCAGGCCGGTCAAGTTCGCGAACCGGCGCTGCTCGTAGTCGGAGGTATTGAAGTGCCACGGATCCTTTCGCCAGAGGTCGTCGAAAAACGACCGCATTTCGGCATTGATTTTGTCGCGATCGCTCATCGGGCTGGCTCGGCCGCAAAGTGCGCGTAGCTCACCAGAACGTATCCCAACGCGTCGATCGTCGCGCGCACTTTCGGGTCGGTGAGCGTGTGAATCTCGGCTTCGCGCTCGGCGCCATAAACCGACGTGAAGTCGGGCGTCATGTAGCCGGGGTGGCACGAGAATTCGGTCCAACCTGGCGCGGCTTCCTCGCGCAGGATCTTCACCAGGAACGCGACGCTCACATAGTCGAGGTCGGTCACCTTCCACTCCCATTGAGCGTAGAAGCCGCCGACATATTTGACGCGGCCATCATCGCGGAGCGGCACCTTGAGCGGCGCGACCCATTCGCGAAACAGCGGAAACAGGTGCGGACGGCGGTGCGTGTGCTTGTGCGAATCGATATGGGTCGGGGCGCGGCCGATCAAGTCGACGAAGCGGCCGAGCTGGCGGCGGAATTCGGTACCGACCGCGGCCGTATCGTCGAGGTCGAAGTTCCGGTCGTCCTCTCCGACGACGTCGAAGTGGAGGCCGACTGCAAGCCCCGGATGGTCCTGGGCGAGCGCCGCGGCTTCGCGCGCGGCACCGCCGTCGACCATCAGGCTGGTCGACGTGACGACCCCGCGGCGATGGCACTCGACGATGCCGCGGTTGATTCCGGTCGACGCCCCGAAATCGTCGGCATTGAAAATGACGTGCCGGCGCGGGGCGCGCGGACCGCTCGCCGCCATCGGCGCGCCTACAGGGGTTTAGCTCGGGGCGGCACTTTCCTGTAGGCCGGCCGAGCCAGGCAGGCGGCGTGCCACTTGGCGAGATGCGGGAACGGCCCGAAGTTGAAGCGGCCGTGGGTCAATGCCCACGCCAGCACCGCGGCGACGTTGAGATCGGCGAGCGTGAAGGACTGGCCGATCAAATAGCCGTCCTTGGCGAGCGCGGCGTCCAGCACTTTGAACGGCCGCTGCAACTCGGCCTCGGCTTCATCGGCCGCCTTGGGGTCGCGCTTCTCGGGCGGGAAGAAGGCGCGGTTGCGGAGCACGACGATGTAGGGACGTTCGCACTCGGTCGCGACCCACAGCGTCCATTGCAGTACCTTAGCCTGGGCTTCGAGTGCGGTCGGCCAAAGCTGGTGCTGACGGTCGTATTTTTGTGCGAGGTAGCAGTTGATCGCGAGCGATTCGGTCATCTGGAAGCCGTCGTCGTCGAGCGCCGGCACCTTGCCCATCGGGTTGACTTTCAAGTAGTCGGGCGTCTTCGAAGTTTGATCGGCGAAATGGATGGCGATGTTCTCGTAGTCGAGCCCGAGCTCGTTCGCGCACCACAACACCCGCGCCGCGCGCGAGCCGGGAATGCCGTAGATCTTGAGTTTACTCATGACGATTCTACTCCTCAAAATTGTCCGCGCTGGCGGTAGAAGTCGATCATCCGGCGATAGCCGATGTTGCAATCGAGGTAGTCGGGGAGCGCGCCGTCGCCGCCCTGGGCCAGGTGCAGGAACGACGCCGGCGCCCGTTCGGCGCGGGTCTCGTGCGGGGCCGGGGCGAGATCGGCGATCTCGAGGACCAGTTTGCGCCGGATCGCGTCGGCGAACGAGGCGAAATCGTTGGCGACGATCAGGAACGCGCCGTGGCCCCCGATCACGCATTTCTCGTAGTAGCGGTCGAGGTGCGGCAACGGCGGCATCCCGCCGATCCGCGTCGGGCGGTCGTTGACGATCGGCAGGCCGTTGATAGTGAGCCCGCGCGCGACCGCGGCATCGCGGACCGGCTCGACCGGCGGGCCGGAATTGTTCTCGCCGTCCCCTGAGATATCGATCACGCGGCGGACACCTTTGACCCCGCTCCGCGCGAACAGCGGTACCGCGTACTCGATCGCGCCGGAAAGCGACGTATAGGGTCCGGTCCCGACCGGCGCTGCGGCCAGGCGGTCGGCAAAGGCGTCGGCCTCGGCGGCGCTGCCGATCATGGTCCAACCGACGATCGGCCGCTGCCAGCCGGCGCCGGCCCACTCGAAATAGGTGACGGCAATCTTGCCGTTGTAGCCGTTCGCAATCGCCTTCTTGACGTCGGGGTGGCGGAACGCGGCAACATAGCCCTGGCGCTGGAGGCGTGCTTCCTCGGGGTCGATCGAACCCGAGATGTCGACCGCCAGGACTAGCTCGAGGTCGACCGGCTCGGTCGCCAGCGCCGGCGCGATGCCGGCGATCGCGAACACGAGCCAGCCGGCGAGCATGATGCGCAGATGGTGGCGCATGAGCCTACTCCTCGAACATTCGGCCGCCGTCGGCCGTAGCAAACGTGGTGCGCCCGGCGGGATTTGAACCCACGACCCCCAGATTAGGAATCTGGTGCTCTATCCGACTGAGCTACGGGCGCGTCGCGGCCCCTCCCCGCTCTGCTCCGGCGTACCGCGAGGGGGTGGGGTGGGGGAATAACCCAGTATGAACGATTTCATCGTGTCGGCTAGCGCCAGGCGTTGCCGAGGAGCTTCGCGAAGGGCACCGCATAGGTGATGGTCAGAATCTCGGTGCCAGGATTGCGGTCGTCGAGCCCGGCGTTCGAGATGTGGCCGAACGAAAGCGCGAGGCGCGAGCGGTCGTCGAAGCGGTATCCGATCTCGATCTGCGAGCGGAATTCGACGTCCGAGCCAAGCTCCTTGCCGTTGCCATTGGTGAAATAGCCAGCGGCGAAGGAGGGGGTCATCACGAAGCGGCGCCCGAGGTAGAGGTCGAGCAAAACGCCGACATAGCCGTAGAACGCCGAATCGGTGGTCACCATCACGCCCGAGAACGGCTTCACGAACAGGAGCTTCTTGTCGGAGCGGTACTCGAGCCGGAACTCGGCCGCGTCGTCGTCGTCGTTGATGTCGAAATAGCCCAAGCCCACGGCGAGAAAATCGGGGTCGTCCGCTTCCTGAGCGGCCGTTGGCGCACCGAAAGCGAGCGCGAACGCGATGCCGAGCGCCGCGGCGCGTCGGCGCCAACGGCGCGAACGACGAATGTCCATACCAGAACTTCGAACCTGACTTCGCTCCGGCGCTACAATCGGGTGCCGGCCGGCCTAAAGTTTAGTGGAAGAAGATTGTGCGACCAAGCGTTGGTGCCGTCATGATGCCGCTTACCCTGCCTTGCGTCCGAACCACGCTCGGCGCCGCGCTCGTCTTGGTGGGGGCGGCGTGGGCGGTTCCAGCTGTCGCGGCGACGCCCGACCTCGTCCGCGAACCGGGTGCGACCGTGGTGGAGGTTATCGATGGCGACACGGTGATGCTCGCCGACGGCCGCGAAGTCCGGCTGGTCGGCATCCAGGCGCCCAAGCTTCCGCTCGGCCGCCCCAATTTAAAAGCCTGGCCGCTGGCCGATGACGCCAAGGCGGCGCTCGAAGCGATCGCGCTCGACCGGACCGTGACGTTGGGCTTCGGCGGCGCCCGCGGCGACCGCCACGGCCGCGTACTCGCCCATCTCTTCGTCGACGACACCATCTGGGTTCAGGGCGAGCTGCTGAAGCGGGGCCTGGCGCGGGTCTACACCTTCGCCGACAACCGCGCCGCGGTGCCGGCGATGCTGGCGCTCGAACGCGAGGCGCGCCAAGCCGGCCGCGCGATCTGGCGCCACCCGTTCTATCGCGTGCGCACCGCCGCCGAGGCCGTACGTCACCTCGACAGCTTCGAACTGGTCGAAGGGCGCGTCCTCGCCGCGGTGCGGGTCGGGGCGCGCACCTACCTCAATTTCGGCGCCGACTTCAAGACCGACTTCACGGTCGTGATCGCCGCCGCCGATCGCAAGAGCTTTACCGCCGCCGGCCTCGATCCGGTCGCCCTCAAGGACCGGCGCGTGCGCGTGCGCGGCTGGATCAAGAGCTTGAACGGGCCCATGATCGAAGCAACCCACCCCGAACAGATCGAGTTGCTCGATGAGTGAACGCGAAACCCTCGCTCTTACCCCCTCCCGCGCGAAGCGTGGGAGGTTTGGGAGGGGGCTGTTGGTGGCCGGTGGCCTATTGGCGGGCGGGCTCGCGGTGCTCGCCGGCTGCGCACCCAATCCGGCGACCGGCAAGCAGGACTTCACGCTCTTCATGTCGCCGGGCGAAGAGTCGCGAATCGGCGCCGAGCAGCACACGCAGATCGTCCGCCAGTACGGCGGCGTCTATGCCGATCCCGAGATCGGCGGGTACGTCGCCGAGATCGGCGGCCGGCTTGCCGCCAATTCCGAGCGGCCCGACATTCGCTTTACCTTCACCGTGCTCGATTCGCCGGTGGTCAACGCCTTCGCGCTCCCGGGCGGCTACGTCTACGTGACGCGTGGCCTGGTCGCGCTCGCCAATTCCGAGGCCGAGCTCGCCGGCGTGATCGGCCACGAGATCGGCCACGTCGTCGCCCGCCATTCGGCGCAGCGCTATAGCCAGGCGGTCGCGGCGCAATTGGGCGCCACCATCCTGGGGGCGGCGATCGGCAACAGCGCCGTCAACCAGCTGTTCGAGACCGGTGCCTCGCTCTACTTGCTTTCGTTCTCGCGCGACCAGGAGTTCGAGGCTGACCAACTCGGCATTCGCTATTTGACTCGCGCCGGCTACGAGCCGGCGGCCGAGGCGCAGTTCCTGCAAAGCCTGATCTACGAGAAGGAGCTCGACGAAAAGATCAACAGCGCCAACGGACGCCAACCCCGAGCCGAGTTTCTGCAAACTCACCCCAACACCCCGGACCGGGTCCAGGCGGCGATCCAGGCGGTCGGCGGAGCGCCGCGCGGACTCCCGACGCTGCGTGATGAATTTCTGAAGCGGGTCGACGGCATGATTTACGGCGACTCGCCGGCGCACGGCTTCGTCCGCGGCCAGCGCTTCGTCCACCCCGAGCTGCGCTTCGCCTTCGAGGTGCCGCAAGGGTTTCGTCTCGCCAACTTCCCGACCCGGGTGGCGGCGCGCGGGCCCCAGGAATCGCTCATCATCTTCGACGACGCCGGGCCCAAGACCCACCCCGATATCCGCACCTATCTGACCTCGATCTGGGCCGCCAATCTTTCGCTCGAGGGGGTCGAGCGGATCGACATCAACGGTCTCCGCGCCGTGACCGGGCGCACCCGCGTCAACACCCAGAAGGGCGAGATGGATCTCCGTTTGGTCGCGATCCAGTTCGGCCCCAACAAGATCTATCGCCTTCGCTATCTCTCGCCGCCGGCGCTCACCGCGCGCCTCGCGAGCGATTTCCAACGTTCGACCTATAGCTTTCGCGGCTTGAGCCCGGCCGAGGCGCAAGGTTTCAGGCCCTATCGGCTGCGCGTCCACACCGTGCAGTCGAGCGATACCATCGATGGGCTGGCGGCGCGGCTCCCCTACGCCGATTTCAAGATCGATCGTTTCCGGGCCTTGAACGGCATGGGTCCCACCGACCGCTTGGCGGTCGGGGGCCAAGTCAAGGTGGTGGTCGAATGAAACGAAAGCCGGGCGATCTTGAGGATCGGATCGTCGATGCCGCGTTCGCGCGCGGCGCCGAGGTGGGGTGGGCGCGGGTGCGGCTCCATGATGTCGCGCGCGACCTCGGCGTACCCTTGAGCGCGATCTATCCCTACTTCACCGACCTCGATGCGGTCGGCGAGGCGATGCTCGGCCGCGCCGATCGCGCCATGCTCGATGCCGCAAGTACGCGCGGATTCGCCCGTCTCGAGCCCAAAGTTCGCGTCGAGCGGCTGATCCGCGCCTGGCTCGCCGCGCTCGATCCGCACCGGCACGAGGTCCGCGCGTTCCTGCGTTACAAGTTCGCCGCCGCACATATTCATCTGCGCGCGGCGTTGATCGTCAGGCTGTCGCGGACGATCCAGTGGCTCCGCGAAGCGGCGCGGTTCGATGCGACCGGCTTTCGCCACGATCTCGAGGAGGTTGGCTTGACCGCGCTGTTCGTCGCAACCGTAGCCGCGTGGCTCGCCGATGCCAGCCCGGGCGGCCAGCGCGCCCGTGCGTTCCTAGCGCGGAGTCTTGCCGTGGCCGACCGCGCGATGGCGCGGCTTTATCCGCCGGCCGACGGTTAGCCCTGCTTCAGCCCGGCTTCGACCGGGTCGCCGACGGCTTTGGTGATCGCTTCGCGGAGCTTATCGAGCGCCTCGAACTCGATCTGGCGCACGCGCTCTTTGCTGATGCCGAGCTTGTCGCCGAGTTGGGCCAAGGTCACGCCGTCCTCGGCCAGCCGCCGTTCGCGGATGATGGTCTGCTCTCGCGGGGTCAGAGTTTCGATCGCGTCCGCCAGCCAGCGCGAGCGCGCCGCCGTGTCATCGCGGCCGATCACGATATCCTCGGGCGATTCGCCCTCGTCCGGGAGAAAGTCCTGGAGTTCGCTTTCGCCGCCCTCGCCGACCGGGTCGTTCAGCGACTTGTCGCCGCCCGATAGCCGCCGGTTCATAAGGTCGACGTCTCTGACCGAGACCCGGAGCGCTGTCGCGATCTTGGCCATGGTCTCGTCGTCGAGCGTGGCACTCTCGGTCTTGGCGATCTTGGCGCGCAGCCGCCGCAGGTTGAAGAACAACGACTTCTGCGCCGCGGTGGTGCCGGTGCGGACGATCGACCAGTTGCGCAGGATATAGTCCTGGATCGACGACCGGATCCACCAGGTGGCGTAGGTCGAAAAACGCACGCCGCGCGCCGGATCGAACCGCGCCGCCGCCTGCATCAAACCGATCGAGCCCTCTTGGACGAGATCGCCGAGCGGGAGACCGTAGCTCCGGAAACGTGCGCCTACCGCGATAACCAAGCGCAAATACGCGCTCGTAAGCTCGTGCAAGGCGGCTTTGTCACCCTTGTTGCGCCAGCGCCGCGCGAGCTTCATTTCGTGTTTGGCTTCGAGCAGATCGGTCTTCATCGCCTTTCGGATGAAGCGCCGGTTGGCCTCGATCGTCTCGACCGTGTCGATGTACCCCATCGGGTCCTCCGCGGGCCAGCCTCGAGCCCACTGAATGCACGTGGGGGCACCGGCGAACCCGGCGCCCGCGTCACGGACGTTCCTTATATCGGGACGAATATAACGCTATTCAAGATTAGAATTCTTTCAAACCGACGTTACCGGCGTGCGATGGTCTAAGCCTCGATCCAGGCTTCGACTTCACCGGCAAGCGTCATACAGGCGCCGATCAGCGGCCCGCCGAAGCCGGAACCGCCATCGATGGTTGCAGTGAAATCGGTCAAAGCAACCCCGCCATGGTCACGGTCGTAGCCGCGAACTACGCGGCGAAACCCTTGATAAGGCACGGTAATCTTCGCGAAGTAACCGCTGCCCCACCAAAACGTGTCGCCCTGCTCGGTCAGCGGGCGGCTTGGGTCGACGCCGGCGTGAACGTAGAGGAGCTCGCCGCCTTCGGTGAAGGCCGCGCGTTTGAGGCGGTTCAGGATGTCGGCGTGACCGGGGTGGCCGACCATCGCGTCGCGAAGCTCGGTTGTCCATCGCGTCAGCACGAGAACACCTTCGCGGGCGCGGAGACGCCCCTCGTCGGGGTTGCTGCCGTAAGCACGAATGGTGGGATCGACGCCGTGGCCGAGCATCCACTCCAATGCCTGGGCCGGGCCGATCGCGAACTGAAGCTGCAGGAGCTTCTGCCAC
This sequence comes from Alphaproteobacteria bacterium, assembly GCA_016869275.1. Taxonomy (GTDB): domain Bacteria; phylum Pseudomonadota; class Alphaproteobacteria; order SHVV01; family SHVV01; genus SHVV01. The sequence continues at coordinate 10,530 of VGEO01000102.1, forward strand.
ATCTCCTCGTGGGCGCCCCGCAAATAAACGATGTCCGCGGCCTCGAGGTAGGGCGAGAATAGCGCCAGCAGCGTGCGTCGAAAGCGCACCAGTTCGTCGAGCGTTGCGATCGTTTCGGCGCCGACGCCCATGTAGTTGCCGAGGTAGATGAGCCGATCGCCCGGCTCGAACTTGTCGAGCAAGGCGGCGTGGAGGGCCGTCAGCCGTGCGGCGTCGGCGTGGATCGCGCCGATCGCCCATACGCGCCGGGCGCGCGCGATGACGGCGAAACGTTCGTCGGGCGGCGGGGTCATCCGTTTTCACGCGAAGGCGATGACGCGGGGCCCGGCCGCCATGGCGCGAGCCCCGTCGTCCTGCACGGTCCCGCCCTCAGGCGGCGCGGAGCATTTGCTCGAGCTTGGCCGTCGCTTGGTTTTGATCGATCCGCTCGACCGCCGCAAGCTCGCGCGCCAAACGGTCGAGGGCCGCTTCGTAGAGTTGGCGTTCGCTGTAGGACTGATCGGGCTTGCCGGCGCCGCGGTGGAGGTCGCGGATTACCTCGGCGATCGAGATCGGGCTGCCGGAATTGATCTTGGCTTCGTATTCCTGGGCGCGGCGCGACCACATGGTCCGCTTGATTCGGGCGCGGCCCTTGAGCGTGCT
>VGEO01000103.1 GCA_016869275.1 Alphaproteobacteria bacterium
TCCCGTGGCGTCGGCGCGGACCCGGCGGGCATTTCTCGACCGCCACGCCGAGACCGACACGCTGATCATGCCCGCGCATTTCCCGACCCCGTCGGTCGGTTGGGTGCGCCGCAACGGGTCGGCGTTCCGTTTCGCCTTCGATGGCGAATAACCCCGGCGCTGCCGCGAGCGTCGGCGGCGAAGCGATCGGCTGTGCGATCACGGCGATCGACACGCCCGCGCTCCTCCTCGATCTCGACACCATGGGCCGCAACATCGAACGCATGGCGGCCTTCGCGCGCGGCCGCGGCCTCGCGCTCCGGCCGCATGCCAAAACCCACAAGTCGCCGGTGATCGCCCAGCTTCAGATCGCCTCCGGTGCGGTCGGGGTCTGCTGCCAAAAAGTCGGTGAGGCCGAAATTCTGGCCGCGGCCGGCGTGCGCGACATTTTGATCGCGAACGAGGTCTACGGCGCCGCCAAACTCGCGCGGATCGCCGGGCTCGCCCGCTTTATCGCGATTGCGGTCGCGGTCGACAACGCCGACGCGGCGGCGGCGCTCGGGCAGGCGGCGCGCGCGTCGGGCGTGACGGTCGGCGCCCTCATCGATATCGACGTCGGCCAAGGCCGCTGCGGCGTCGCGCCGGGCGAGGCCGCGGTCGCGCTGGGCCGCGCCGTGGCCGGGATCGAGGGCCTCGCGCTCAAGGGTCTCCAGGCCTATCACGGCGGTATCCAGCATGTGGTCGGCTACGCCGCCCGCGCCGAGGCTGCGCGCGCCGCGAGCGCCAAGGTCGCGGCGACAGTCGCGGCGTTCAAGGCTGCTGGACTGCCGACCGCGACCGTGTCGGGCGGGGGCACCGGGACTTACGCTTTCGAAGGCGCGAGCGGCGCACTCACCGAGCTCCAGGCCGGCTCCTACATCTTCATGGACCGCCAGTACCGCGAGGTCGGCGGCGCCGACGGTCCGATCTACGACGATTTCGAACCCGCGATCAGTGTCCTCGCGACCGTGATGAGCGTGCCCGCCGCAGACCGCGTCGTTACCGACGCCGGCTTGAAGACGCTCTCGACCGACGTCGGGCCGGCCGAGCTTCTCGACTGCCCGGGCTGGAGCTATACGCCGGGCGGAGACGAACACGGCATCTTGCGTCGGAACGGCGCGAACGAGCCGCTTCCGCTCGGGACCAAGGTCCGGCTCCGTCCGAGTCACTGCGACACCACCGTCAACCTGTTCGACGTCTATCATGTGGTGCGCGATGGCAAGCTGATCGCGCTATGGCCGGTGGCGGCGCGCGGCCGCATCCGCTGACCGAAGGAGAACGCGATGCTCACGCTTTACCACTTCTGGGATTCGACCTGCAGCATGAAGGTCCGATTCTGCCTGAACGAAAAGGCAATCGCGCACGAGAAGGTGTTCATCGATCTCTTGAAGTTCGAGCAGGTGAAGCCCGCGTACCTCGCGATCAACCCGAACGGGGTCGCGCCGGCGATCGTCCACGACGGCCGCGCGATCGTCGAGAGCACGGTGATCAACGAGTATCTCGAAGAGGTGTTTCCGGCGACGCCGCTGCTGCCCAAGGACCCGGTCGCACGCGCCGAGGTGCGGGCGCTGGTGCGACTCGAAGACGGCAAGATGCAGGACGCGATCAAGCATCCGACCTTCGCGCTCAAGATCCGGCCGATGTTCGACCGCGTGCCCGACGCCGAGCTCGACCGCATGGCGGCGAGCCATCCGCAGAAGGAGCTCGGCGAATACTGGAAAAAAGCGATGCGCGCGCCGATCGACCGCCTGGCAGTCGAGGGCGGCTTTCGCACGCTGCGCGAAGGCATGAAGAAGCTGGACGGCATCCTGGCCGACGGCCGGCCGTGGCTCGGCGGCGAGCGCGTGACCCTGGCCGAAGCCTCGTTCACGCCGCTCGTCGACCGGCTCGAGCATTTGGGCCAGGCGCGTATGTTCGCCGAGTTCCCTCGGCTCGATGCCTGGCGCCAGCGCCTGAAGGCGCGGCCGGCGTTCCAGGCCGCGATCCCGCCGGCGGAGTTCCGCATGTTCTCGCCGCCGGCAGCGTGAACGACGAAAGGTGGAACGTCGGCGATCTCGTTGACCTCGAGATCTCCGGACCTACATCGCGAACGAAATCCTGCCGCAGCTGAGGATGCTGCCGTCCGGCTCGTCTCAGCGGTCGAGCACCTGACCGAGTATCCGGCGATCGGGCGACCCTGACGTTGGCCGCAAACGCGGGAGCTCGTCGGTGCGGGAACTCCTAGGGCAAGCGCCTAGGCATTTCAATAATTCGGCCCGTTCAGCGCCTCCCACACCATCTTGTCGAAGTGGTGGGTGGCGTGCTCGCTCCGCCACGAGTGGGCGGCATCGACCATCAGCCGGCCCTGACGATAGCCGCGCGCCCGGATGCCCTTCTGTTGGCCGTTCATGGCGGCGGTGTCCTGCGGCAGCACGATGTCGCGAAGCCCGTTCATCTGTTTCTCGTTCTCCGCGGTCGGCGCGCCGGCGAAACAGTGATCGACGATGACGTCGGTGGTCTCGGGCCCGGTCGGCTGACCGATCAGGACGCTGAAATTGGCCGGGCCCGGCTGGCCGAGCAGCATGTAGTTCGGCCACATGTACCAGACATGGTTGTCCTTGAAAGCATCGCCCGCCTTCGAGCGCAAGAGCTTCTCGCCCCAATCGCGCCGCATCTTGTCGTCGTCGATGAAGGAAGTGTGCGACTGCCACCCGTCGTATTCGTGGCTCTCGCGGCGCGTGATGTCGACCGCCTGCATCGCCTCGGGATGGATGTGGGGACAGTGGTAGCACTCGAGCTGGTCCATGGTGAATTTCCAGTTGCAGTGGAGCGGCAGCACGTCGCGGCGATGGAAACGATAAGCGTCGATCGCGGGCAGAAAGCTGCGGATCTCCTCGGCGAGCCCGCGGAACTGTCGGGCCATCGGCTGCGCGCCGGGATCGAGGTTGACGAACACCATGTTCAGGAACTCCTCGACCCGGACCGGCGCCAGGTTGAAATCCTCGAGTCGGAATCCGGCGACGTTCTCGGCGTTCCCCGCCGCCTTGAGCGCGCCGGTGGTGTCATAGGACCAGGCGTGGAACGGGCAGGTGAGGATCCCTTTCGATCCTTTACCCTCGGCCAGGGTGTGGCCGCGATGCATGCAGACGTTATAAAAGGCGCGAAGCACGCGGTCCTTGCCGCGCACCACGACGATCTTCTGGTCGAACACATCGGCCGTCACGTAAGCGCCGGGCTCGGCCAGGTCGTGGCGATAGCCGGCGAGCTGCCAGCTCTTGAAGAAGATCGCGTCCTGCTCGCGCCGATAGATCGCGGGATCGAAGTAATAGCGCGAGGGCAGCGTCGCCGAAACTTCGGCGATCGGGTGAAATTTGCCCGTCGGCTCGAGCTTGGCGGCGGCATTCGACATGGCATCCCTCTCCGAACGACCGTCCGGTCAGCGTGACCGATTGGCTGCAAGGGGTCAACGTTGGCGGCTTTGACTTCGGGGCCCGTGCGCTTGCATGCTCGGCGCTTCTACCCTCCCATCGAGACCCAAACACTTTGTCCGCGATCGTCGCCGTCGTCCTGCCGTTCTTCGCCCTCATCTTCGTCGGCTACGCCGCCGGGCGTTCGCGCGTATTGAGCGACGCCAATGTCGCCGGCATCAACGCGTTCGTGTTCTATTTCGCCCTGCCGGCGTTCCTGTTCCTGACGCTGGCGCAGTCGCCGCTCCGCACCGCGTTCGACGCCAACTTCGTCTACGCCTATTACGGCGCCGGGATCGTCGTCTACGCACTGGTGGCGGGCTCGAGCCGCGCGGTCGCGCATGCGCCCGTGGGCGTTGCGGCGGTGCAAGGTTTGGCGGCGTCGTTCCCGAACGTCGGTTATCTCGGGCTGCCGCTCGTGGTCGGCCTGTTCGGCGAGGCGGCGGTGCTGCCGGCGGCAATCATCGTCGCCCTCGATCACCTGGTGTTGGTCGCGGCAACGCTGATCCTGCTCGAGAGCAACAAAAGCGGAGGCGAGCGCTTGGCGGCGGCGGCCAAGGTCGCGCTCGCCTCGCTCGTCAAGAATCCCCTGCTGATCGCGATCGTCGCCGGCGTCCTCGTTTCGGTCGTCGGCCTGCCGCTGCCGGCGCCGGCGGCCGCCTTCGCCAAGCTGCTGGGCGCCGCCGCCGGCCCGTGCGCACTGTTCGCGCTCGGCGCGACGCTCGCGATGCGGGCCGGGCTGAAGGCGGTCGGCGACGTCGCATGGCTGGTCGGGGCCAAGCTCGTCCTTCATCCGTTCGCGGTGTGGATCGCGGTTCGCTACGTCTTTCCGGTCGACCCGTCCTGGGCCGCGGTCGCCGTGATCGATGCGGCGTTGCCGATGGCGGTCGGGGTTTACGTGGTCGCGAGCCAGTACGGGGTCTATACCGAGCGGATTTCGACCGCGACCGTGATCGCGACCGCGGCGTCGGTGGTGACGGTTTCGGCCCTCGCCGCGCTGCTCGCGCCGGCGTGAGGCTCAGGCGGCTTTGGCGTAAGCCAGGCCGCGGTGGGCGGAGAGGAACTCGAGCACGACCCGGTTGAACGCGGCCGGCGCCTCGATGTTGCTCAAGTGTCCGATCTCGGGCAGCACCACGAGGCGCGAATCGGGCACTCGGCGCGCGATCTCCTCGCCGATCGAGGGCGGCGTCAGTCGATCGGCACCGCCATAGACGCAGAGCGTCGGCACGCGGATTTCGTGGTGGCGCTGCGGCAGATCGTAAGTGAGCGAGGTCGCGATGCCTTTCAGGTACGACTCGGTCCTGAGCGCGGCGATGCTCTCGATCAGCCGCGCGTGGACGGCGGGCGTCACGTGCGGGCCTTCGAGCGTCGGCACCACGTCGGGCGCAATGTCGCGTGGCGTCTTGCCGGCGAGGAGCGGCTGCTGCCTGAGCCGGATGAACTGCTCGCGCTTCTCCGGCGGATCGGCCTTGAGCCCGAACGCAGTGTCGCAGAGCGTGAGCGTCGCGACCCGGGAAGCGTGGCGATAACAGAAGTCCTGCGCGATTCGCCCGCCCATCGAGAGGCCGACGATGTGCGCCGTGGCGGCGTCGAAATGGTCGAGCACGCGGATGAGATCGGCGCAGATATCCTCGAACCGGTAGGGACCGTCATAGTCGTCGGACAGACCGTAACCGCGCGCGTCCCACGCTGCGGCGTGGAAATATTCGGCGAACGCCGGGAGTTGGTCGTATCAGTTGGTGCGATTGCCGCCGATGCCGTGGAGAAAGACGACGAGCGGTCCCTCGCCCTGGTGGTCGACGGCGATAAAAGGTTTGGGGCCTATTCGCACGGTGGTCCAGCTCGGCGTCGATTTCATCCTCGTGGCATCAGGTTCGGACATTCGCATTCTGTTTCTCGATCTCGCAGGTTCGCAGCACGCGCCGCATCACCTTGCCGGTGGCGGTCATCGGCATCTCGGTCACGAATTCGATCAGGCGCGGATATTCGTGTGCCGCCAAGCGCTCGCGCACCCAGCGCTGGATCTCGGCGGCGAGGGCGTCGGTCGGGACGACCCCGGGCTTCGGCACGATAAAGGCTTTGACCAGTTCGGTCCGGATCGCGTCGGGGACACCGACCGCGGCGGCGACCGCGACGGCCGGATGCTTAAGGAGCGTGTCTTCGATCTCGCCCGGGCCGATGCGGTAGCCGCCCGACGTAATGACGTCATCGGCGCGGCCCTTGAACCAGAAATAGCCGTCCTCGTCCATGGCGCCGAGGTCGCCGGTCAGCAGCCATTCGCGCGCGTACTTCTTCCGCGTCGCGTCGGGGTTGTTCCAGTACCCGATCAGCATCACCGGATCGGGTCGCGCGACCGCGATTTCGCCCTCGGCGCCGGGCGGGAGCGGCGTACCGTCGGCATCGACCACGGCGACGCGGTGCCCCGGCGTCGCGCGGCCCAGGGCGCCCGGTTTGGCCGCCATCAACTTGGGCACGTGCGCGAGCACGAGGTTGCACTCGGTCTGGCCGTAGATTTCGTTGATCGCGAGGCCGAACTGGCCCCGGCCCCACTCGATCAGTTCGGCGCCGACCGCCTCGCCGCCCGAGATGATGGTGCGGAGATCGAGCCCGGCCGGGACTGGCGTCGCGCGCATCAGTTTGAGCATGGTCGGGACCATGAAGAGGTTGCGAACCCGGTGCTTGGCGATCGCCGCGTAGGCGCGCTCGGGGTCGAACCTGCCCTTGGGCCGGAATGCGACCACCGGCTTCCCGTGCCAGAGCGTCGGCAGGAGGACGTCGGCCAAGCCGCCCATCCATGCCCAGTCGGCGGGCGACCACGAGCGGTCGCCGTCCTGGCCGAAGAACTCGTGCGGCAGGTCGAAGCCGGGCATGTGCCCGAGCATGGTGCGATGCGCGTGGAGCGCGCCCTTAGGCAGGCCGGTGGTGCCGGAGGTGTAAGCGAGGAAAGCGGGCTCATCGGCGCGGGTCCGCAGGGTCGCGCGTTCTGGGCTGGCGCGCGCCACGAGCTTCCAGAAATCGAGCGCGCCCACGTCGTCGCCATCGATCAAAAAAACGTGTGCGAGCGTCGGGCAGCGGTCGCGGATCGCCGCGATCTTGGGCCAATTGTCGTGGTCGGTGACGACCACCTTGGCACCGGCATCGTTGATCCGGTACTCGAGCGCGTCGGCCCCGAACAGCGTGAACATCGGGATCGTGACCGCGCCCAGCTTCCAGGCGCCCAAATGTGCGAGCAACGTCTCCGGCGTCTGGCCCAACAGCACGCCGATGCGATCGCCGCGCTCGACGCCGTGCGCTGCGAACAGATTGGCGGCACGTCCGGCCAGCTCGCGTACCTTGGCGAAGGTATAACGCCGGACCGTGCCGTCATCGGTCTCGTGGATGAGGGCGATCGCGCGCGGCGTCGCCTGTGCGTGGCGGTCGCAGACGTCGCGGGCGATGTTGTAGCGCGTCGGAATCCGCCAGCGGAACCGGCGGCAGACCTCATCGTAGGTGGCAGCGGCCTTGAGCATGGTGAGCGCCCACTTTACAACCGTTGCCTGGCGGCTGGCGACAGAAGGGCTTGGCCATGATCATCGCGCAAATCTCCGACTGCCACATTGTCGCCGACGGCCGGCCGTTGTTCGGCCGGGTCGCGACCAATGCGATGCTCGAGCGGGCGATCGTCAGCCTCAACGCGCGGGCGCCGGCGGTCGATGCGATCGTTGCGACCGGCGATCTCGTCGAGTCGGGCAAGCCGGCCGAATACGAATGCTTGCGCGCGATCCTCGCGACTGCCAACGCGCCGGTTTACCTGCTCCCGGGCAATCACGACGATCGCGTCGCGCTCCGGGCGGCGTTTCCCGATCACGGCTATCTCGGGAGCAGCGGTCCGGTCGCGTACGCGATCGACCGTGGCACGTTCTCGTTCGTCGCGCTCGATACGACGGTGCCGGACGCGCCGCACGGCGCGTTCGATGAGGACGGTGCGCGGCGCCTGAGCGAACTGCTCGATCCGCGCCGCCACCGGACCGTGCTTGTGTTCACCCACCATCCGCCGTTCGCGACCGGGATCTGGTGGATGGACGCGATCGGAGTCAAAGGCGGGCGCCGCTTCGCCGAAACGATCCGGCGTTACGACAACATCGAACGGGTCGCCTGCGGCCATATCCACCGTTCGATCGCCCGACGCTGGGCCGGCACCGTCGCCTCGGTCGCGCCATCGACCGCGCATCAGCTCGCGCTCGACCTCGCCGACACGGCGTTCTTGGGCTTGACGCTGGAGCCGGCCGGATACGATCTCCACGTCTTCGGGGGCAACGGCATCACCACCCACACCGTCGCGGTCGGGACGCCGGAGATTTTCTCGCACGTGACGCCCGAGCGGTTGCCCGGCACGCGCGCCGAGATGGAGCGGCTCAAGCGCGACATGGCGCCTGAGTACGCGGATTAGCCATGGGCCACGGCATCGCCGGCATCGACCATCCGGTGGTCGCGGTCGCCGACCTCGACCGCGCGCGCGACCGCTTCGCGCGGCTCGGGTTCGTCACCACGCCGCGCCGCCGGTTCGCGACTTGGGGCAATGCCAATCACGCCGTGATGCTGCGCCATACCTACACGTAGAGTTCGCGGAAGATGGTGGGCGAATCGACCACGCCGATCATGTCGGGCCCGGCGTCCTCGCACGTTTGCCAGAGCTCGACCGCCTCGGCGGCCGACGTGTCTTGCGAGCAGACGACCGAGAACTTCATCCGCCGGCCCGCTGCCGCGCTCATACGGTGCGTCCACCATCGACGTCGAGGCAGACGCCGGTCAGGAAATCGGACTCGTCGGCGGCGAGAAACAGCGCCGCGCTGGCGACATCGCGCGGGGTCGAGAAGCGGCCCAACGGAATCGTCGCCAGGAACCGCTTGCGGTTCTCGGGCGTATCGGGCGCACCCATGAAGGTCTCGAGCAGGCCGGTCTCGCCGATCACCGGATTGATCGCGTTGACGCGGATCTTGTCGGGCGCGAGCTCGACCGCGAGCGATTTGGTGATGGTGACGGCGGCGCCCTTGGTCGCGTTGTACCAGGTGAGGTTGGGGCGCGGCCGTACGGCAGCCGTCGAGGCGATGTTGATCATGACGCCGCCGCCCTGACGGCGCATCGCCGGTACCGCGGCGCGAGTCGCGTGGAACAGGCTCTTGACGTTGATCGCGAACAGCTTGTCGAAGTCGGCTTCGCTGACCTCGAGGCTCGAACGGTTGGAATAGGCCCAGCCGGCGTTGTTGACGAGCACATCGATGCGCCCAAACGCGGCGAGCGCGGCATCGATCATCGCCTGGACGTCGCCGCCCTTGGCGACGTCGGCGTGAACGTAGTGCGCGCGAGCGCCGGTCGCGGCGATCTCGTGCTCGACCCGCCGGCCGCCCTGGTCGTTGATGTCGGCGATCACCAGCGCCGCGCCTTCGGCGGCGAAGCGTTTGGCGATGCCCTCGCCGAAGCCCGACGCCGCGCCGGTGACGAGCGCGACCTTGTCCTTCAAGCGCATGATCAACCTCCTCCCCCTCGAAGAGGGGGAGGGCCCCCACCCCTCGCTCCCTCTGCTATGCAGGGGGAGGGGGACCTGGCGGCGTCACCCATGCTTCAGCACCACGGTCTTGACCGTGGTGAGGTGATGGAGCGCCTCCATGCCTTTTTCGCGCCCGTACCCCGAGCGTTTCATACCGCCGAACGGCAGCTCGACGCCGCCGCCGGCGCCGTAGTTATTGACGAACACCTGGCCGCACTTGAGGCCTTTGGCAACGCGAAGCTGGCGCCCGCCGTTCTCGGTCCAGACGCCGGCGGTCAGGCCATAGGCGGTCGCGTTGGCGAGCCGGATCGCGTCGTCCTCGTCGGCGAACGGGATCGCCGACAACACCGGCCCGAACACTTCGTCGCACGCCAGCCGATTCGACTGCGGCACCGGGCCGTAGAGCGCGGGCGCGACGTAGTAACCGCCCGCGGGCAAGTCGTTCGCGAACTGGGCGCGGGCGAGCACCGGAATGCCTTCCTCGGCCGCCGTGGCCAGGAACCCCTCGACCCGCTTCTTTTGCCCCGCGCTGATCATCGGACCGCAATCGAGATCGGCAAGCGCCGGGCCGACGCGGAGCTTGGCGAAGCGCTCGGCGACCTGGCCGACCACGCCGTCGTAAACGCGGCGCTCGACCAAGAGTCGGCTCCCGGCCGAGCAGGTCTGGCCGGCATTTTGGATGATGGCATTGACGATCGTTGGAACCGCGGCCTCGAGATTGGCGTCGGCGAACACGATCTGCGGCGACTTGCCGCCGAGTTCCATGGTGCAGCCGGCGTTGCGCCGCGCCGCCGCTTGTTGGACGAGGGTGCCGACCTCGGGCGAGCCGGTGAAGGAGACGTGATCGATGTCGGCGTGACCGGCCAAGGCCGCGCCGGCTTCTTCGCCCAAGCCCGTCACCAGGTTCAAGACGTCGGCAGGTAAGCCGGCGGCGAGCGCGAGCTCGGCCAAGCGAATGACCGCGAGGCACGCTTCCTCGGCCGGCTTCAGTACCAGCGCGTTCCCGGCGGCGAGCGCGGCGGCGATGGTGCGAGCGCCCATCTGGAGGGGATAGTTCCACGGGATGATGTGGCCGGTGACGCCATAGGGCTCGCGGATCGCGATCACCTGGTATTCGGAGAGGAACGGGATCGCGTCGCCGTGGATCTTGTCGGCGGCGCCGGCGTAGAACTCGAAATAGCGCGCGGCGACGGTCGCATCGACCCGCGCTTGCTTCAGAGGCTTGCCGGTATCGCGGGCTTCGAGTGTCGCCAGTTCTTCGGCATGGGTTCGGATCGCCTCCGCAATCTTGGCGAGGTGGCGGCCGCGCTCGACCCCGGGCACTTTCCGCCAGTGCGTTTCGTAGGCGCGCCGGGCGGAGGCGACGGCGCGGTCGATGTCTTCGGCGCGGCCGCGCGCGATGCGGGCGAACGCGTGGCCCTCGGACGGATCGATCATCGCCAGGGTTTCGCCGTTCTTGGCCGCCTGCCAGCGGCCCTCGGCCAGAATCGTGTGGTCGTTCATGACGGAGTGCCTTTCGCTTCCCACCCTAGCGCGCGACGGGAGGTAATTCCACGGCGGGTCGCACTAGCATAGACTGGCGCCATGACGCGGGGGGTAACCGACCCGCATAACAGGGAGTAAGCCATGAAAAAGGTGTTGTTAGCCGCTCTCGCCGGCGCGATCGCCTTCGCCGGCCTCGCCGCCGATGCGCTCGCCCAGGCCAAGGACTCGGTCGTCATCGTCATGCGGCTCGAGCCGGCGCCGGGCCTCGACCCGACCATGGGCGCGGCCGCCGCGATCGGCGAGGTCACGTCCTACAACGTTTTCGAAAACCTGGTCCGTATGGACCAAACCGGGAAGATCCATCCGATGCTCGCCGAGAAGTGGGCGATCTCGGAGGACGGCCTGAGC
>VGEO01000104.1 GCA_016869275.1 Alphaproteobacteria bacterium
GCCGGCGGCGATTCCCGAGATGCGCGTCGATCTCGCGCTCTCGCTGGTCGCCGCGGCGTGGGTGGTCTCGATGCTGACGACGACGACCGCAAGCCTGGGCGTCGTCGCCGGCGTCGTCAGCGACACGCTCGGCCATCGCCGCTTGCTGCAGGTGTGCCTGATCGGTCTGGCCGCCGGCAGCGCGCTCGGCGCGGCCGCGACCGAGGCGACCCTGCTGCTGGCGGCGCGGTTCCTCGAAGGCATCGCCTTTCTCGGCCTGGTCGTGAGCGCGCCTTCGCTGCTGATCGCCGCCACCGCCGGGCGCGACCACGGCTTCATCCTCGGGCTGTGGAGCGCGCGCACGCCGCTCGGCATGGCGCTCATGATCGTGGCCTCGCCGCCGCTCCTCGCCGCGCTCGGCTGGCGCGGCGTCTGGATCGCCAATGCCGCCTTGGCGCTCGCGCTCCTGGTCTGGACGCTCCGGCCGACGGCGGGGCTGCTGCCGGCCGCCGCGCCGTCGCGAGCCAAGCTGTGGTCGGACTTGAAGCTCGCGCTGGTTCGCCCCGGCCCCTGGCTGTTGGCGCTCGCCTTTACAACCTACGCCGCGATGTGGATGGCGGTGATGATCTGGCTCCCGACCTACCTGATCGAGGCCGAACGCTGGACGCCGGCGGCCGCCGCCTATTTCACCGCCGCCGTCGTCGTCGCCAACGTCCCCGCCAATCTCGTGAGCGGCCGTCTGCTCGCGCGCGGCGTTCCGGCCTCGGCGCTGATTGCGTTCTCCTCGGTCGCGATGGCCCTTCAAGGCTACGCGATGTTCGAGCCGGCGGTGCCGATCGGCGCCAAGCTCGCGCTCGCGCTCGGTTTCTCGTTCCTCGGCGGCTTTCTCCCCGGCGCGATCATGGTCGCCGCCCCCCGCCACGCGCCCTCGCCGGCGCAATTCGGTGCCGTCAACGGCATTATCGTCCAGGGCTCGAACGTCGGCCACCTCTTGGGCCCGCCGATCCTCGCCCTGCTTGTCGGCGCGTTTGGAGGATGGGATAAGTCGGGCTGGTTCCTGCTCGTCGCCGGATTCGCCGGCGCCGGCCTCGCGCTCGGCGTCCGCCTCGTGGAGAAAAAATCATGACCGCCGCTCGGACCGCAAGCCCGGGGCAAACCCGCTGGGGCATCGTCACGCTCGCGATCCTGGCCGGCGTGTTCGCCGCCATGGAGATCGGCAAGGTGCCGCCGGCGCTGGGCGCGCTGCAGACCGAGTTCACCGTCGGCCTGGCCGCGGTCGGCTGGGTCGCCTCGATCTTCAACGCGATCGGCGCCGTGCTCGGCCTTCCCGCCGGCGCCGCCAGCGATACCATCGGTAACCGGCGCCTCGTCATCATCGGGCTCGGCGCGGTCTCGCTCGGCAGCCTGCTCGGCGGGCTGACCGAGAACTTCACCCTGCTCCTGCTGACGCGCGCGCTCGAAGGGATCGGCTACCTCTCGATCCTGGTCTCGGTCACCTCGCTGATCGTCGAAGCGACCGCGCCCAAGGACCACAGCCTCGCGCTCGGCATCTGGAGCACGTTCCTGCCGATCGGGTTCGCTTTCATGATGGTGATCGCACCGCCGATCATGGACGCGATCGGCTGGCAGGGCCTGTGGTTCGTGAACGCGGTGCTGCTGGCCGGCTACCTCGTCGTCTTCGTCATCGGCACGCGCGACCTCGCGAACCTTCCCAACCCGCGTGGCTCGACCGCGGCGCTCGGCTTCGGCCAGTCGTTCCGCGCCTTCACCATGGCCGGTCCGCTGCTGCTCGCGCTCGCGTTCGTCACCTATGCGCTGCAGTGGTTCGGGCTGTCGTCGTGGATGCCGACGTTCTTTACCGCGGTCCAGGGCAAGAGCCTGGTCACCGCTTCGCTCCTGAGCGCGTTGGTCGTCTTCATGAATGCGCCCGGCAACCTCTTCGGCAGCTGGTTGCTGGCGCGCGGGTGGTCGCAGTGGAGCCTGATCGCGGCCGGCAGCGCCGTCATGGGCGTGCTTGCGGTCCTGATTTTCGGCTACACCGTCGGCGCCGACGCCAAGTTTTGGCTGGCGCTCGCGTTCTCGTTCCTGGGCGGCGTGGTGCCGCCGGCGGTGTTCGCCGCCGTGCCGCAGCACACGCCGACGCCGGCCCATGTCGGTTCGGTCTCCGGGCTGGTCATCCAGGGCAACAACGCCGGCTTCCTGTTGGGCGCGCCGGCATTCGGCGCGATCGTCGAACTCACCGGCGGCTGGTCCGGGGCCGGCTGGCTCGAAGTCGCGGTCGGCGCGCTCGGCGTCGCGATCGCGCTCGCGTTCCGTCCGGTCGAGGCCCGCGCCGCGCGCGGCTAGACCCAGGCGCGGCGGCGCGCGATCAGCCGGTCGATCGAGAGCGGGCCCGCGCCGCGCAGCACGATCAGCACCAACAGGATCATCCAGTAGTAGTGCTGGATGTGATCGAATCCGGGCTTGGTCGCGCCGAGCACGAACTGGATCACGAGCGCCATCGCCAGGAGCGGCAGCGCCGCGAACCGGGTCGCCAGTCCCACCGCGAGCAGGATCGGGCAGACGAGTTCGAACAGGGTCGCGAGAAAGGTCGCGACCGGAACCGGCAGGATCGGTACCTCGTACTCCATCTCGAACAGGAACAGCGCGTTCTCCCAGTCGGCGATCTTGGTCAGGCCGGACCAGAAGAACACCTTGGCGATCCACAGCCGGACGAAGAGATCGAACAACGGCACCAGCGTGCGCTCGAAGAAGGTGGTCGCATCGCCGTACTTGGCAACGAGGTTGGGCCATAACGCCGACGGCGCCGATGACGGGGACGAGGCCATGCCATTCTCCTTCGTTGTCGGGAAACGTCGCGCCCGGTACGGCTACTCGGTGTGCAGCCGGCCGTCGGGCCGAAACGCATGGAAGACGAACGCGAACGTCACGTGGAAGGTCGTGTCGGCGAGCGTCGCACCGGCGCGACGACGGACGATCACGTTGCCGATGTCGCGGCCATCGGCGATCATCGGCCGATCGAGGGTGGAGTTCTGACCCGGCTCCCATTCGAGCACGAGATCGCCCGCTTCGATCCGCCCTTTGATGCGCAGGAGGTCGAGGGCCCACGCTTCGTCTTCGACCGCCACGACATAGGCCATCGGCGCAATGCCGTCGGGAAACTTGCCGGAATAGAGGAACGGGCGACGCGCCGTGTCATAACCCGTATAGGGGTTGACGCCGTAGGGCCGAAACCCGGGGTTGTCGGGAACCAGCACTTGTCCGGTGGGATACCGGCGCGCGAAACGCTCGAACGACTCGACCCGGGTCGGCAGCATCGCGAGGGTGCGGCCGGCATGCGCGCCGATGAGGCCGGTTCCGGTGTACTGCTGCCACCAGCTCTCGGTGGTGCGGTCGTACATGACGAGGTCGGAGTTGCGCAGCTTGCCGGTGGTGCCGAACTCGAGGGTGCGGCCGTCGATGCGGCGATCGAACGCGATCGCGGCGTTGCAGAGCGGACAATAGGTGACGGCGACCGGCACACCGGCGATCACGTCGTTGGCGATCTCGTGCCAGGTGAGAATGCGGAGCGGGTAGGCGCGCGCCTCGCCGCCGACGACGAGCGTTATCACCGGTTCCTTGGGCCCGAGGTCGGCGATCTCACCGACCGGCTTGAACGCCGGTCGGTCGATCGAGGGAATCCCGTCCTTGGGCGGACCGCCCGAGCGGATCTCCCCGAACGGGACGGTGTGCCGCGAAAAGTCGGTTTGCGGCCACTCGGCGCGCCACATCGCCGGATCGGCGCCGGCAGGCGGCGTCAGGGTCAGCGACGTCAACGCCACCAACACGACGAACGGCACGACCGCCGCGACCCGGCGGAAAACGGCATCGAGCACTCCCATCGGGGGAGGATCGCGCTCGCGCCACCGCAGCGGCAACATACGGCAGGTCACGTGTCCGTGAGCAGCGCCGCGACCGAAAATTCGGATGCGCTTCCGGACCGATCGATTAGCGATGGCCTGCTTCGTCGGCGCGGCGTTCGGCCGGCGCTAACCCCGCCCCAGCGCTTTGACCGGATCGACGTGGTCGAGCCCCAACGCTTCGGCGACCGCTTCGTAGGTGATGGCACCGCGGCAGACGTTGAGCCCGTTCAGGAGATCGGGATCCTCCTTCAGCGCCCGTTCGTAGCCCTTGTTGGCGAGCGCGAGCACGAACGGGAGGGTCGCGTTGTTCAAGGCCTGGGTCGCGGTGCGCGCCACCGCGGCCGGCATGTTGGAGACGCAGTAGTGCACGGTTTCGTCGACCACGTAGGTGGGATTGGCGTGGGTCGTCGGTTTCGAGGTTTCGAAGCAGCCGCCCTGGTCGATCGAGACGTCGACCAGCACCGAGCCTCGCTTCATCTGCTTGACCATTGGGCGCGTGACCAGGCGCGGCGCCGCCGCACCCGGGATCAGGACCGCGCCGATCACGAGATCGGCGTCGAGCACGCATTCCTCGATCGCGTCCTGGGTCGCGAACCGGGTCGCCATCTTGGTGCCGAACTGGAGGTCGAGGTCGTAGAGCCGCTTCAAGCTCTTGTCGACGACCGTGACCTTGGCCTCGAGCCCCATCGCCATGCGCGCGGCGTTGGTGCCGACGATGCCGCCGCCAAGGATAACGACATGCGCGGCGGGAACGCCGGGCACCCCGCCCAACAGCATGCCGCGGCCGCCGGCGATCATCTCGAGGCAGCGGGCGCCGACCTGGATCGAGAGCCGCCCCGCGACTTCGCTCATCGGCGTCAGCAGCGGCAGGCCGCCCCGCTCATCGGTCACGGTCTCGTAGGCGATCGCGATCGCGCCCGATTCGACCAGCGCCTTGGTTTGGCGCGGGTCGGGCGCCAAGTGGAGATAGGTGAAAAGCACCTGGCCCGGACGGATCAGCTTGAACTCGGCCGGCTGCGGCTCCTTGACCTTGACGATCAGCTCGGCCCGCGTCCAGATCTCCTCGGCGGTCGCAACCACCTCGGCGCCGGCCCGCCGGTAAGCCTCGTCCTCGAACCCGATCGGCACGCCCATCCCGGCCTGAACCACGACGCGATGGCCGTTGTGCACGGCCTCGCGCACGGCGGTCGGCGTCATGCCGACCCGGTTCTCCTGGCCTTTGATCTCTTTCGGGCTGCCGATCAGCATGGCGCGGATTGTGGCGCTACTCGACCGACTTCACGACGTCGCCGATCGTTTGCACGATGCGGTCGATCTCGGCCTCGCTCACGATCAGGGGCGGCGAGAGCGCGATGGTGTCGCCGGTGGTGCGGATCAGGACGCCCTTTTCGAAACACTTGAGGAAGGTCTCGAACGCACGCGCGGTCGGCCGGCCGGGGCGCGGTGCCAGTTCGATGCCGGCGACCAAGCCGATGTTGCGAACGTCGATGACGTGGCGGGTCCCTTTGAGCGTGTGGACCGCGTTCTCGAATGAGGGCGCGATCTTGCGCGCGCGCGCGAACAGATCTTCCTTGCGGTAGACGTCGAGCGTCGCGAGCCCGGCGGCACAGGCGAGCGGGTGGCCCGAATAGGTGTAGCCGTGGAACAGCTCGATCGCGCCCTCGGGCGCTGCCTTCATGAAGGTTTCGTAGACCGGCTTCCGCACGATCACGCCGCCCATCGGCACAGTCGCGTTGGTGAGGCCCTTGGCGCAGGTGATCATGTCGGGGAGGACGCCGAAGCGTTCGGCCGCGAACGACTCGCCCAGACGCCCGAACCCGGTGATGACCTCATCGAAGATCAGCAGGATGCCGTGCTTGTCGCAGATTTCGCGCAGCCGCTTCAAGTAGCCCTTGGGCGGCACCAGGACCCCGGTCGAGCCCGCCATCGGCTCGACGATCACTGCGGCGATGGTCGACGCGTCGTGGAGCGCGACCAGCCGCTCGAGGTCGTCGGCCAGGTGCGCGCCCCATTCGGGCTCGCCGCGGCTGAACGCGTTCTTCTCGAGGTTGTGGGTGTGGGCGATGTGATCGGCCGCCAGCGACGGGCCGAATGCCTTGCGGTTGGTGACGATGCCGCCGACGGCAATGCCGCCGAAGCCGACGCCATGGTAGCCGCGCTCGCGCCCGATCAGCCGGAAGCGCGACCCTTGGCCGCGGGCCTGGTGGTAGGCGAGCGCGATCTTGAGCGCGGTATCGACCGCTTCCGAGCCCGAGTTCACGAAGAACACGTGGTCGAGGTCGCCCGGCGCCAACGCGGCCACCCGGGCCGCCAGTTCGAACGCCGCCGGATGACCCATCTGGAACGCCGGCGCGTAGTCGAGCGTCTCGACCTGCGCCTTGACCGCGGCGACGATCTCGTCGCGGCAATGACCGGCGTTGACGCACCAGAGCCCGGCGGTGCCGTCCAGAATTTGGCGGCCGTCGCGCGACTGGTAGTACATGCCTTTGGCCGATACCAGGAGCCGCGGCGCCGACTTGAACTGCCGGTTCGCCGTGAACGGCATCCAGTAGGCTTCGATGTTGTTGGACGTAACCTCGGTGAGCGTGGCGGCAACGTTCATGGATGTCCTCCCGGGGACAAGCGGTTTGACCATGAGGCTAGCAGAAACGCGCCGCCGCCGCCCGTGTCGGCGCCGGCCCCAGCTCGTCTAGGTCGGATGCGCGAAGTAAAGGTGGACCGGGCCTTGAATACCCTTGAGCTCGAACGGCCCGGCGTCGTCGAAGCGGACTTTGCGGCCCTGGCAGAGCTCGCGGACGATGTTCGAGACCATGACGTGGCCCGACTTCGATTTGTCGCAGATGCGCGCCGCGAGCTGCACGGTGACGCCGAAGATGTCGCCTTCTTCTTGGATCGGCTCGCCCGCATTCAAGCCGATGCGGACGTTGACGGCCCGCGCCGGATTGGCCTGGTTGTGCTCGACGAACGCCGCTTGCATCGCGAGCCCGGCTTCGACGCCGTCGGAGGGAATGCCGAAGCGCGCCATGATGCCGTCGCCGGTGTGCTTGACCTCGATGCCGTTGTAGCGGCGCAGCGCGTTACAGACGACCTCGTTGTGCTTGCGCACGACCTCCTGGGCGCCGGCATCGCCGAGTTCCTGGGTCATCTTGGTCGAGCCGACCAGGTCGGTGAACATCACCGTGACCAGCTTCTCCTTGCCGGAGGCTTGCGCCGGTTTGTTCCATTGCTGCAGCGCTTCGGACATCGCCGCGGCGACGTCCTTGGAACTGCCGTCCAAATAGCGCTCCATGGCGTCGCCGCCCGAGCGGAACATCTCGGCGTATTTCGGCTCGAGCAGGTACTCCTCGTATTTCTCGCTGAATTTCTTGGCGAGGTCGGCGGTGCCGCCGAGGACGCCGACGCTCCGCCCCAGCATTTCGACGAACTGGTCGTGGCTTAGGTTGCCCTTGCGCGACGCCGCTTCGGCGGCGCCGGCCAGGAACAGGTGGCAGCCGAACTTGTTGAAGCTGTCGAACTTGAAATTCTTGGTCGCGAGCGAGGCCAGGCACGATTCGAGGAACGCCATCATCTTGAGAATCGATTCCTTGAACGTGCTTTCCTCGGCCTTGACCTCGGGTTCCTCTTCTCCGGATGCTTCCGCTTCGTCCTCGCCCTCCTCTTCACCCTCGGCGAGAATCGCATCGGCCTTTTCATCGACGCTTTGCGGCGCCGCCACCACCGGCTTCGCCTTGGCCGCCGCCAACGCCGCTTCGGCGCCGAGCAGGAATTCGAAGTCCTTGGGCTTGATGAACACGAAGCCAAGCGTCGGCGCGCATCCGACGAGGGACACGGCAAAGACGATCCACATCATCGCTGACCCGGCCACGCGTCCCCTCCCTTACCGCCAGCCTTACGCGAAGTTGAGGAGAAAGACGTAGGTGGTGATCACGGCAAAGCCGAAGCTGACGATGCCGATGATCAGCATTTTATAAATCAAGATGAGTTCGGGCCGGTGCCGGGCGTGAGCATCGCCCGCCGCGGCGTCCGCACCTTGCCGGCGCGCTCGGCATCGTCGCGATCGCCGCGCGCGAACGCCTTCTTGAGCGAAAATCCGCCGCTCTTTTCCTCGCCGCCGCCTTCGAGGTCTTCGAAGCCGGCGACCTTGTACTGAAAATCGCCGCCGCCGCCGTCGCGATCATCCGCTCCCGCGCGGCCCCCGCCCCCGCCGCCACCTCCGCCCGGTTTGGACTGGCTGTTGTAGACCGTCGATTCCTTGATCAGGTTGTCGTTGTCGTCGTAGGTCTCGCGGACGACCTTGACCGCTTCGACGCCCGGCTGTTTGGCGAGTTGCTTGCCTTCGTCGATCGCCCGTTCGCGCTGGTCCTTGTTGAACCGCGCGTTGAGAATCCACCGCCCATTCGCCAGCGAATAGACTTCGTATGTGACTTCATTCGGCATCGATGCAGGCCGCCGCTACCAAACCCCTCGCCCCGACCGCTTTATTCTTGCTTGTGATCGCGGTCACACTACAACTATAAATATAGGCTTATGCCAAAGCATTCTACTTATAGTTTAATCTTGCGTCTCGATTCTCGCCCGCTTCCCGTTGATACGCAACAACGATTCACGGCCGCCTCGGATCGCCGAGCACGCAGATTGGCCCGCGCAGGCGGCCCTTTCAATAAGGGAAATCCTTACGCCACTCTGAACCGAATTTCCTCGCCGCGGGCGAGGCGGCGGCAGTTCTCGATGGCGATACCGAGGCTGCGCGACAGGGTTTCGGGTGTCAGCCACGCGACATGGGGCATGACGACGACGTTGTCGAGCGCGAGCAGCGGATTGTCGGGTCCGACCGGCTCGGTCGCGAACACATCGAGCCCGGCGGCCCGAACCCGGCCCTCGCGCAGGGCGGCGACGAGGGCCGCCTCATCGGTCAAGCCGCCGCGGGCGGTGTTGACGAACACCGCGCCCGGCTTCATCCGCCGAATCGCGGCGTCATCGATCATTTTGGCGGTCGCGTCGGTGAGTGGCAGGTGGAGCGAGACGATATCGGCTTCGGCCAGCAGCACCGCGAGCGGACGATAGCTCGCGAGCGCGTCGGGCTTGGGCTCGCGCGCGGTGTAGATGACGTCGGCGCCGAGCGCGCGCAACATCGGCGTCAACATCCGGCCGACCGCGCCATAGCCGACGAGGCCGACCACCTTGCCGCCGATCTCGCCGACGGCGTCGTAGACGCCGGGATCGAGGCTCCAGCCGCGGCCATCGCGGGTGGCGCGGTCGAGCGCCGGCAGCCGCCTGAGCGCAGCCAGCATCAGGAGCAACGCGGTTTCCGCGACCGCGCGTGTGTTGGTGCCGGGCATGTTGGCGACCTTGATGCCGCGGGCTTTGGCGGCGGCGAGGTCGATGGTGTTGACGCCGACGCCGATCTTCTGGATCAGCTTGAGCTTGGGCGACGCAGCGATGATCTCGGCGGTGATCGGCCGCAGCACGTGAAACACGGCCTCGGCCTCGGCCATCAGGGCGAGGAAGCGCGGTAGGTCGCCTTCCGGGCACGGCACGATCGCAAGTCCGTCGACGGAAAGCCGCACAAGTTCTTGGGCGAGCGCCGGGCTCGCGTCATACTGAAATACGACTTTCATCGCTTCGCCGTTCCTGGCGCCGCACCGCTTGCAAGGCGGACGCCCGCTCCGATAACTACAGACCGAAACTAACATACGGAAACCGAGGCCGAGCGTGACAACTGCGAGCGCCGAAGCCGAAGCCGACTTCCCCGAGCGCCACGACCTCGAGGCGGCGCTCGTGCGAATGGCCTTGCTCGAACGCGGCCGGCACCCGCATTTCGCGCGCATGACCGGCGGCGTCTCGTCCGACATCTGGCGGGTCGCGCTCGACCGCGGACCGGCCTGCATCAAGCGCGCGGTGCCCAAGCTCCGCGTCAAGGCCGACTGGCAGGTTCCGGTCGAGCGCACCAACTTCGAATGCCAGTGGATGCGGGTCGCCGCCCGCACCGTGCCCGACGCCGTGCCGGAGATCTTGGGCCAGGACGCGGCCGCGGGCTTGTTCGTGATGGCTTATCTCGATCCCGCCACCCACCCGCTGTGGAAGCTCCAACTCCGCGACGGCATCGCCGATCCGGCGACCGCGGCGGCGGTCGGCGACGCCTTGGGCCGCATTCACGCCGCGACCGCCGACGACCCGGCGATCGCGGCGGCGTTCGACACGACCTACATCTTCTTTCCGCTGCGGCTCGAGTCCTATCTGCTCGCAACCGCCCGCGCCCATCCCGACCGCGCCGCCGCGATCGAGCGCCTGGTCGAGACGACCGCGTCGACGCGGCGCACCCTCGTCCACGGCGACGTCAGCCCGAAGAACATCCTGGTCGGCCCCAAGGGGCCGGTGTTCCTCGATGCCGAGGGCGCCTGGTTCGGCGATCCGGCGTTCGACGCCGCGTTCTGCTTGAACCATCTCCTGCTCAAATGCCTGTGGAATCCGGCCTGGACCGCCGGGTTCCTCGCCTGTTTCGATGCCTTGGTGCGGACCTACCTCGCGCGCTGCCGTTGGGAAGCGCCGGCCGCGCTCGAAGCGCGGATCGCACGCCTGCTGCCGGGGCTGTTTCTCGCCCGGGTCGATGGCAAGTCGCCAGCCGAGTACATCACCGCCGAGGTCGACCGCGACCGCGTCCGGTGCACGGCGCGCATGCTGCTCGCCGACCCGCCCGAACGCCTGAGCGAGGTGCGGGCGGCGTGGGCAGCCGAACTGCACGCCTCGCGGGCGACCGGCGCCCCATGAGCGCCGCCACGATCGCGCGCGTGGTCGGCCGGCGGGTCTGGGACTCGCGCGGTCGCCCGACCGTCGAAGTCGAGATTCATCTGGCCGGCGGCGCCCGCGGCACGGCGATCGCCCCGGCCGGTGCCTCGACCGGGAGCGGCGAAGCCCGC
>VGEO01000105.1 GCA_016869275.1 Alphaproteobacteria bacterium
CACACCCGCAGCAAGCGGCGATGGCCGAGTGTGTCGCTGACGACGCCGGCGACGACGCCCAGGCTTGCGGTCGTCGTCGTCAGCATCGAGACCACCCACGCCGCGGCGACCAGCGAGAGCGCGAGATCGACGCGCATCTCGGGAATCGCCGCCGGCAGTTTGCCGATCTGGAACGAGCCCAGCAGTCCGACCGCGATCAGCGCGGCGACGGCGGACCAGCGGGTGGCGGGCGGCTGGGACATCGACGGGGGTGCGTATCGAAGGCGTGAAAGCGGGCGGCAGTTCGAGTAGCGTGGGGCCCCAAGATCGGGACTTTAGGCGAGGAAGCGCAGGATGGCGAACCTCAAGAACGACGGCGTCGAGGCGCTTCGCGCCGACGCGCACAGGCAATACCTGATCGAGTTCGCGCAGGCGCGGCCGGTGTTCGAACTGCCCGAGCCGCCCAAGACCGCGACCGCGCACCTCTGGCGCTGGTCCGACTACTACCCGATGCTGCAGCGCGCCGCCGGGCTGCTCGACGTCGATCAGACCTTCCGCCGCTCGTTCATGTTCGCGAACCCGGGCCTGTTTCCGAAGCCGTTCATGACGCCGACCCTGGACGGCGCCTGCTCGCTCTACAATCCCGGCGAGACCGCCCCGGTCCACCGCCACACCCCGAGCGCGAGCCGGTTCGGGCTCGAAGGCAGCGGCGGGTTCTCGATCGTCGAGGGCGAGAAATGCACGTTGGGGCGGGGCGATCTCGTGCTGACGCCGAACGGCACCTGGCACGACTTCGGTAACGATTCCGATCGCGAGATCGTCTTCATCGACGTCGTCAACGACCCCTTGAGCCTGGCGCTCGGCGCGACGTTCTACGAGCTGGGTTACGCCGAAACCGATCCCGCGACCAACGCGCCGGTCACGAAGCGCGTTCAGACCGTGCGCATGCCGAAAGGCAATTCCGAGCGCCTGTTCGCCTCGCCGGGCGTCGTCCCCAAGTTCGTGCCGCACGAGCGCGGCCGCAACGCCGACGCCTCGCCGATGTTCGTCTACCGCTACGACGCAATCCGCGCCAATCTCGAGAAGATCCGCGACTACGACGGCTCGCCCTACGACGGCATCATCGTCGAGTACGTGAACCCGGTGACCGGCGCGCCGGCGATGCCGACGATGTCGTTCCACCTGCAGCTCCTGCGCCCACGCGAGCGAACCCAGGTTCACCGCCATACATCGTCGACCGTTTACTGCGCGGTCGAAGGATCGGGTACGACGGTGGTCGGCGACCGCGAGCTCACATGGAGCCGGAACGACGTCTTCGTCGTCCCCGGCTGGAGCTGGCACGCCCACATCAACGCGGGCGACGGCGATGCCGTGCTCTATTCGGTGTCGGACGAGGCGGCCATGCGCAAGCTCGGGTTCTTCCGCGAGCAGGCGCGCGATCTGGCGGGCGACGCGATCGATCTCGTGTTCGGCGGCTGACGAAAGAAGAGAGGAGCGGCACGGATGACGTTCGAAACGATCGACGTCGGCCTGGCGTCGAGCCATTCGGTCGATGTGATGGTGGCGGCGGCCAAGGCGGCCGAGGCGGCGGACTACGGCACGCTGTGGCTGGCCGAGCTTTACTACGCGCGCGGTTTGATCGCGACCGCGACCGCGGTCGCGCTCGCGACCAAGCGGATCAAGATCGGCTACGGCATCATCAGCCCGTTCGCGCGCCATCCCGGCGTGATCGCGACCGAAACCGCGACGCTCGATGAGATTTCCAAAGGCCGCATGATCTGCGGCATGGGCATCGCCCAGATCGCGGTCGATCGCCAGGGATTCATCGGCCCGCGCCCGGCGGTATCGCTGAAAGAGGCGGTCGAGATGCTGCGCACCTTGTTCGCCGGCAAGAACCTCGTCTACGACGGCCAGTTCTACAAGTTCACGCCGCCGGGCAGCCCGATTTTCTTCAAGCCGTACCGACCGAGCATCCCGATCCACCTGGGCGTGATGGGCGAGAAGTCGCTGCAGATGGCGGGGCGCCTGGCCGACGGCGTGCTCCTCGGCATGTTCTCGACCCCCGGCATGGCGCGCTGGGCCAAGAGCCAGATCGAGATCGGCCTGAGCCAGGTTGGCCGCCGCTGGGAGGATTTCGCGTACCGATCCTATGTCACCTTTTCGGTCGACAAGAACGCGCGCAAGGCCAAGGACCTGGTGCGGCCGCTGCTCGCCGCGTACTTGAGCGAGGGTGTCTCGACCTCGGCTACCAACGCCGACAGCCCGCGCTGGAAGTATTCCGGGGTGACGGCGGACGAGCTCCTGGCGGTCAAGGCCGAGGTCGGCAAATACTGGCGCGACAACCGCGAGAAGGCGGGCCAAGCGATCCCGATCTCGTTCATCGACAAGATGATCGTCGCCGGCGAACCCGATGAATGCCGCGAACGCATCGCGCGCTACGGCGAAGCTGGAGTCAAGATTCCGGTGCCCTATCACGTGTGGGGCGAGGACCCGGCCGCCGCGATCAAGCTCGCCGCGCGCGAGGTGTTCGCCGAATGGCTGCCGCGGGCGACGAAGCCGCGCCGCGCGAGGAAGAAAGCGGGTAGGTGAGGAGGACGCCCTTGGCGTGGCGCTCGAACAGGGTGGCGCCGGTCTCGTCCTCGAGCGTCTTGATCGCCTCGGTGATGGCCGATTGCGAGATGCCGATCGCGCCGCCGGCGGCCGAGACCGACCCGGCTTCGGCGACGGCCACGAAGTAGCGGATCTGGCGGAGCGTCATCATCGGCGCGTCCGCCCTTCCTACAGCATCTTGCCGGGATTCATGATGCCGGCGGGATCGAGTGCGGCCTTGATCGTTCGCATCAAGGCGAGCTCGACCTCGGGCTTGTAGCGCCGGTTTTCGTCGCGCTTGAGGAGTCCGAGCCCGTGCTCGGCGCTGATGGTGCCGCCGAACTCGACGGCCGCGTCGTGGACGATGCGGGTGAGGGCGGGGCGCGCCGCCAGGAACGCGGCGGCCTCGGCCTGGGCGGCGGGGCTCAGATTGTAGTGCACGTTGCCATCGCCCAAGTGGCCATAGGCGATAACCAACGTCCCCGGCCGCGCCGCGTCGATGCGGCGATCGGCGGCGGCGATGAAGTCGGGAACGCGCGAGACCGGCACCGCGATGTCGTGGCGAATGCCGGCGCCCTCGCGCTTTTGCGCTTCGGGCATGGTTTCGCGCATCCGCCACAGAGCCGCCGCCTGGGTATCGCTCGCGGCGATCACCGCGTCCCGGACCTGGCCGGCGGCGAGCCCGCGTTCGAGCGATGCTTCGAGCGCGCCGCGCGCGGCAGCGCCGGCCACTTCGGCGAGCACGTACCACGGATGCCGATCCGCGAACGGATCGGCGTTGCCGGGTACGTTCTTGAGCGTCAGGTCGATGCCGTAGCGCGGCATGAATTCCCACGCCGTCACCTGGTCGCTCGACGCCGCTTGAACCGTCCCGAGCAGCGCGAGGGCGGCGGCGGGATCGGGGGCCGCGATCATGGCGGTCGCGACGTCGGTCGGTTGCGGAAAGAGCTTGAGCACGGCGGCGGTGATGATGCCGAGCGTTCCTTCGGCACCGATGAAGAGCTGCTTCAAGTCGTAGCCGGTGTTGTCCTTGCGCAGGCCGCGCAACCCGTCCCAAATCCGGCCGTCCGGCAGCACGACCTCGAGGCCGAGCACGAAGCTCCGGGCATTGCCGTAGCGGAGCACGTTGGTGCCGCCGGCATTGGTCGAGAGATTGCCGCCGATCTGGCAGCTTCCCTCGGCGGCAAGGCTCAACGGAAACAGGCGTCCGGCCGCGGCGGCCGCGGCCTGAATGTCGGCGAGGACGCAGCCGGCCTCGACCGCGATCGTGTTGTTCGCGGGATCGAGCGCGCGGATCCGGTTCATGCGGCTCACGTTCACGATCACCTGGCTGCCGTCGGCGGCCAGGACCGTGCCGCCGACCATGCCGGTGTTGCCGCCCTGGGGCACGATGCCGGTGCGGGTCTCGGCGCAGATGGCGACGATCGCCGCGACCTCGGCGGTCGACGAAGGCCTCAGCACGAGCGGGGTCGTACCGCGAAAGAGGCCGCGCTGCTCTTCGAGGTAGGGGGCGATCGCGGCCGGATCGTCGATCGCGCCCCGTGTGCCGACGACGGCCTTGAGGCGGGCGAGGGTCGCGGCGGCGATCGGCATCGGGTCGATCTAGCTCAATGCCCAGGCGGCGGCAAGGCAGCGTCCGCGGTGGCGCGCTTCAAGCGATCGTTGATCGCGGCACCGATCCCGGTCGCCGGGATCGGCATTACCGCGATGCCCCGGTAGGCGGGCGAATCGAGTTCGCGCAGCATCGCGAACAGGTTGCGCGCGGCCTCGGCGAGATCGCCGGTCGCGCTCAGGTTGCGTGCGGCGGCGGCGCCGCCGAGCGGGCGCGGTCCGAACGCCAGCAGCGCCTCGTCGGGGCCGACGCTGGTGGCATCGAGCCGGACCGGGATGT
Source organism: Alphaproteobacteria bacterium (assembly GCA_016869275.1). GTDB lineage: Bacteria > Pseudomonadota > Alphaproteobacteria > SHVV01 > SHVV01 > SHVV01. Next base: position 4,460 of record VGEO01000105.1, read on the forward strand.
GCGGTGCGTAGTGTCGCCCGAGGAGGCCCGGCGAGGTGCGGGCCGCATCGCTGTCGGGAACGTCGGCGAGGGTCGCGACCGGCCCGATCACGGCTTCGATCGCGGCCCGGGTGACGCCGCCCGGCCGCAGCAACAGCGGTACGGGACCGGCGAGCGAGAGCACGGTCGATTCGACGCCGACCGGGCAGGGGCCGCCGTCGAGGATGAGCGCGACGCGATCGCCCAGGCTGGCCGCGACATGGGCGGCGGTGGTCGGGCTGACCTCGCCCGAGCGATTGGCGCTCGGTGCGACCACCGGTTTGCCGAACGCTGCGAGAAGGGCGCGGGCGACGGGGTCGGCGGGAATCCGGAGCGCGATCGTCGCGAGGCCCGCGCTCGCGCGCGGAACGACCGCGCAGGCCGCAGTTCGCGCCAGCACCAGGGTGAGCGGACCCGGCCACAACGCCAGGGCCAGGCGCTCGGCGCGGGCATCGAACCGGCCCAGCGCGCGCGCCGCGTCGAGCGTGGCGACGTGGACGATCAGCGGATTGGCGGCGGGGCGGCCCTTGGCGGTAAAGAGCACACCCACCGCGCGGTCGTCGGTGGCGTCGGCGGCGAGCCCGTAGACGGTCTCGGTCGGGATTGCCACCAATCGTCCTTCGCCGAGCAGCCGTGCGGCGTGCGCGATCGCCGCCGGCGTCGGCGGCACGATGGCGCCGGCGGTCACCCGCGAAACTCGGCCTCGCAGACGATGCGGCTGCGGGCGTTGATGCACTTGAATTCGGTCGACGCGGTGCGCTCGCGGGCGATGAGGTCGACCCCGTCGTCCCAATAGAGCGGGTTCAGGAAGCGGCAGTCGATCTCGTAGGTGTCGGGCAAGCCTTTCTTCGCGAGGTGCCAGGCGAAATAGGTCAGCGCGACCAGGCTGGGCGCGACCGGCGAGCGGAGGCCGAAACGGGCGGCGAAGCCGGCGTCGAAATTGATCTTGTTGGCGGCCTCCTTGGCGTAGGCCTGGACCTTTTGGGGTGTCAGCAGCTTGCGGCCGATCAGCGCGTAGTCGCGCGGCCGCTGCGCTTTCGGACCCTCGTCATCGGTGCCGCGGCGGAGCTGGCGCATCTTCTGGGCGTCGGGCCGCAGCGTGATCGCCTCCATGCCGACGACGCGCTCGCCGTCGCGGAGGAAGTCGAATACCGCGGTAATAACGAAGCCCTTCTCGTCCTTGGCGACGTCCTGGATGCGACCGTGAACCTCGAGCACGTCACCTAGCCTGACGCGCTTGACCTGATCGATCTTGTGGTAGTTGAACATCAAGCCGTCGATCGGCAGGCGCGCTTTCAGGAACGAACGCGCGCAGTCGCTGGCCAGTACCGACGCGTCGACGGCATCGCCGAACACGGCGGTCGCGACGTCGCAATTGTCGTGGTACTGCGCCTGGCGCTCGCGCGTCACGACAGTTTCCCACACCGGGAACGCCTTCGCGCCGCTCCCGGCGGCAGCCGATCGTGGACGCGCCGCGCCGCGGCTTCGTGTATCCGACATCGTGAACCCTATATATCAAGTCGATATTGGCATGGTAGCGGGCCGAGTGTGGAGGGTGAACTAGCGCGGCTCTGGTTTGGCGCCGGACCGGCCTGCTCGTTGCGACTGTACCAGGGCGCCGTCGACCGCTCCGCGGCATCGAAGGTGCGTATTGAAGACGATGAGCGGGAAGCCGAAATACATCTTTCGCTGCTGTGCGGAAGGTCGCGGCAGTCCAGACTTCCGAACAATGCTGCTGAGCGTTCCCGGTGTAACGACCCCGTCGTCTGGAGGGCACGCGGCTTGTCAGCGGCCGACCGCCATAGTACGGAATTGGACCGGCTCGTCCGAGCCGCTCGCGAGGCACAGTCATGACCGGATACACGGCGCCGCTCGCCGATATGCGCTTCGTGCTCGACGAAATCGTCGGGCTCGACGAGCTGGCGCGGCTGCCGGGGCTCGAAAGCGCCTCGTCCGACACCGTGACCGCGGTCCTCGCCGAGGCCGCCAAATTCGCCGGCCAGGTGCTGGCGCCGCTCAATCGGGTCGGCGACCGGCAGCGGAGCGTGCTCGCCGGCGACGGCGTCAAGACGCCGGACGGCTTCAAGGATGCCTACCGCCAGTTCGTCGACGGCGGCTGGAACGGCATCATGTGCGATCCCGCGTACGGCGGCCAGGGATTGCCGTGGGCGGTCGCACTGGCGGTCCTCGAGATGTGGGAGAGTGCCAACCTGGCGTTCAGCTTGTGCCCGGTGCTGACGCAAGCCGCGATCGAAGCCTTGACCCAGATCGGCACGCCCGAGCAGCGTCGCCTCTACCTCCACAAACTCGTGACCGGCGAGTGGACCGGCACGATGAATCTCACCGAGCCCCAGGCCGGCTCGGACGTCGGCGCGCTCAAAGCCCGCGCCGTCAAGGCGGGCGACCACTACCGCATCACCGGCACCAAGATCTTCATCACCTACGGCGAGCACGACTACACCGACAACATCATCCACTTGGTGCTGGCGCGGACGCCCGGCGCCCCGCCCGGCACCAAGGGCATCTCGCTCTTCATCGTGCCGAAGTTCCTGGTCAACGCGGACGGTTCGCTCGGTGCGCGCAACGATCTCCGCGCCGTCTCCCTCGAACACAAGCTCGGCATCCACGCCAGTCCGACCGCGGTGATGTCCTACGGCGACAAGGACGGCGCGATCGGCTACTTGGTCGGGGCCGAAGGCGAAGGCATGCGCGCGATGTTCCTGATGATGAACAACGCGCGGCTCACCGTCGGTCTCGAGGGCCTCGGCATCGCCGAGCGCGCCTACCAGCAAGCGCTCGCCTACGCCAAGGAGCGCCGCCAAGGCCGCGCCATCGGCGCGAGCGGCGCCGATTCTTCGCCGATCGTCCTCCATCCCGACGTCCGCCGCATGCTGATGACGATGAAAGCGACCAACGAAGCGATGCGCGCGCTCGCCTACACCGTCGCGGCGGCGCTCGACCGCGCCAAGCGCGAGCGCGACGCGCCCGCCCGTGCCGCGGCGCAGGCGTTCGTCGATCTCATGATCCCGGTCTTGAAGGGCTGGTGCACCGACATGGGGGTCGAGATGACCTCGCTCGGCGTCCAGATCCACGGTGGCATGGGCTATATCGAGGAGACCGGCGCCGCCCAGCATTTCCGCGACGCGCGTATCGCGCCGATTTACGAAGGCACCAACGGCATCCAGGCGCTCGATCTCGTCATGCGTAAATTGCCGCGCGACGACGGCGCCGCGGTGAAGAAGGAGATCGCCGCCATGCGCGCGCTCGACCGCGAGCTCGGGGCGGTCAACGATCCGGCGTTCGCGGCGATTCGCGGTCCGCTCGGCCAAGCGACGCAAGCGCTCGGCGCCGCCACCGAGTGGATGCTCGCGCATCTGGCCGCCGACCCCAAGGCGGCGGCGGCCGGGGCGAGCGCCTACCTGCGTCTGTTTGGCACCGCCTACGGCGGCTACATGATGGCGAAGAGCGCGCTCAAAGCGCGCGCGCGTCAGGCGCATAACGGCAGCGATGCCGCCTTCGCCGCCGCCAAGATCGCGACCGCGCGCTTCTATGCCGAGCAGATTCTGGCGCCGGCGCCAGGCCTGCTTGCGCCGATCACCGCCGGTGCCGAGGCCCTGTTCGCTATCGATCCCGAGCTGATGTCGGCCTAGCCGGATGGCCGATCTCCATGGGAAGACGCTTTTCATTACTGGCGCGAGTCGCGGCATCGGGCTCGCGATCGCGCTCCGCGCCGCGCGCGACGGCGCCAACGTCGCGGTCGTCGCCAAGACGACCACGGCGCACCCCAAACTGCCGGGCACCATCCACACCGCGGCGCGCGCGATCGAGGCGGCGGGCGGCCGCGCGCTCGCGCTGGCCTGCGACATCCGCTTCGAGGACCAGATCGAGCAAGCGGTCGAGGCGACCGTCCAGGCTTTCGGCGGCATCGACATTCTCGTCAACAACGCGAGCGCGATCAGCCTGACCGGTACGCTGGCGACGCCGATGAAGCGCTTCGACTTGATGTTCGGCGTCAACGTACGCGGCACCTACGCCTGCTCGCAGGCGTGCCTGCCGCAGCTGTTGAAGGCTCCGAATCCGCATGTCTTGATGCTGTCGCCGCCGCTGGCGATGGAGTCGCGCTGGTTCAAGGATCACCTGGCTTACACCATGGCCAAGTACGGGATGAGCGAGTGCGTCTTGGGCCTCGCCGCCGAGTTCGAGGCGAAGGGCGTCGCCGTCAACGCGCTGTGGCCGCGAACCGTGATCGCGACGGCGGCGATCGCGATGCTGGGCGGCATGGTCAGGCCCGAGAACTGCCGGACCCCCGAGATCATGGCCGATGCCGCGCACTGGGTTCTCACCCAGGATAGCCGGCGTGTGAGCGGGCGCTTCTTCCTCGACGAGGACGCGCTCGCCGAAGCCGGCGTCACCGACTTTTCCAGGTACGCGGTCGCGCCCGGCGCGCCGCTCCTGACCGACCTCTTTCTTGACCGCGCCGCCGGCACCTGACTCGAGCGACCGCACCGCCGGCACTTAGGGAGACCGCCATGGAAATCGCCGCCGCGACGTTGAGCCCGGCCGACGCCTACAGGCTCATGATCGGCATCGTGGTGCCGCGCCCGATCGCGTGGGTGACCAGCCTCAACGCCGCCGGACTCGTCAACGCCGCGCCGTTCAGCGCCTACACCTTCTGCGGCAAGAACCCGCCGATGGTGTGCTTCAACGTCGGCCGGCGCGAAGCGGCGTTCAAGGACACCGCCGCCAACATTCGCGCCAGCGGCGAGTTCGTCGTCAACAGCGTGACGGTCGAAGCGGTCGAGCCGATGCACGAAACCTCGGCTGAATACCCTCCGCACATGAGCGAGGTCGAGGCGCTCGGGCTCGAGCTGCTGCCGAGCCAGGCCGTCAAACCGCCGCGGATCGCGCTCTCGCCCGTTCATCTCGAGTGCAAGCTCGAGCGGATCGTGCAATTGGGGCGGGACCGCGACGAGCTGATCATCGGCGAGGTCGTCTACTTCCACGTCCGCGACGACCTGATCAAGGACGGAAAAGTCTCGACCGAAGCCCTGAATCCGCTCGCCCGGTTGGGCGGCCCGCGCTACGCGACGCTCGGCCGCTACATCACGATGGCGTTCACCTCCGGGTTCGGCGAGCAGAACCAGAAGCGCGCGAGCTGAGGGCACGACTATCGCAGTGGTCGAATGACCGACGTCGTCGCCGTCGAGGGCGTCGAAAAGCGGTTCGGCAACTGGGTCGCCGTCGCCTGCGTCGACTTCACGGTTGCGCGCGGCGCCTGTTTCGGTCTCCTCGGCCCGAACGGCGCCGGCAAGACGACGACGCTCCGCATGATCTATGGCGTGACGCGGCCCTCGGCCGGCCGCGTCCGTGTTTTCGGGATCGACGTCGCCGCGAGCCCGCGCGCGGTGTGCGCCCGGCTCGGCGTCACGCTTCAGGAAAACGTGCTGATCGAGACCGGGACGCCGCGCGAGAATCTGGCCGTCCACGGACGCTATTATCTCCTGCGCGAGCCCGCGCTTTCGCGCCGGGTCGACGAGCTGATCGAGCTGTTCGGGCTGCAAAGCTACGCGGCGACGCCGGTCAAGGCGCTCTCGGGCGGCTTCAAGCGGCGGCTGGCGGTGGCGATGTCGCTGATCGCGCGGCCCGAACTCCTGATCCTGGACGAACCGACCACCGGGCTCGATCCGGCGGTTCGGCACGAGCTTTGGGGCCGGGTGCGGGCGCTCCGCGCCGAAGGCACCACGGTGCTGCTCACCACCCATTACATGGACGAGGCCGAACGCCTGTGCGACCGCGTCGTCATCGTCAACCGCGGTCGCGCCATTTGCGACGATGCCCCGCGCGCGTTGATCGCGGCGCGGCTGGCACCGGAGGCGATCGAGATCGAGTGCACGCCCGACGAAGAAGCGCGTTGGTTCGGCGCGGTCGGCGCCGCGGTTCGACGCGTTCGTGCCGGCAATCGCCTGATGCTCTATGCGGCGGACGCGGCGGCGTTGGTCGAACGCGTACACGCCGCCGAGGGCGGGACGCGCCGGGCCTTCGTCGCCCGCCCGACCAACCTCGAGGACGTGTTCCTGGCCGTGACCGGGACGCGATTGTCGGAGGACGCATGAGCGTGTCGCTCCCGCATGCGATTGCGGTATGGCGTCGGAACGCGAGCCTCTATCGCCGTACTTGGAAGGTGACGATTCTTCCCAACTTCTTCGAGCCGATCCTCTATCTGGCCGGGCTCGGCATCGGCATCGGCGCT
>VGEO01000106.1 GCA_016869275.1 Alphaproteobacteria bacterium
GGTGCAGCCATGCGTGCCATTCGGGCGGTACCTGCGAGGCCTCGGCTTCGCCGTTGTAGAGCACCCAGCGCCGCTCGCCGCCGCGCTCGCGGTAGTAGCGATTGCCGAAACGGTCGGTGCCGGCGAGCTCGCCCTTGCGCCAGGTAAAGAAGCTGGTCCAAGGCGTCGTCCCGTTCCACCACGTGAAAAGTTGTAACAGCCACCGCATCATTCTCTCCCGCGCCGCGCGGACTATCGCACCGCCCCAGCCCCGCCGTCCAGCCGCCCGCCCTGCCGCGGGCCGGCGTTTTCCCCGGTCCACCCCCACTCGAAACCTAGATTCAACTCGAGCATTTGCCGCCAAGCCTTTGATTCAAAAACCGATAAATTGAGATACCCACAACCCCTTGTGGATAGTAACGAATCGGACACAAAATTTGGTTGACGCCCTTCTACACCGCTGTCTAGATATTGGGTCCTCGCGGGGGCGAACATCAAAATATAGGTCGACAAACGCCTCCGCCAAGAGCTCGCGGGAGAGCGGTCGGCAGGGAAAGTTTAGCGGTCTGGGGGCCATTTATGCGTATCGAACGTCGTTTCACCGTTGCCGGTCAGTCGCCCTACGCAGGCATTGAATTCAAGAGAACCGCGAGCGAAATCCGAAACCCGGACGGCTCGGTCGTGTTCTCGATGACCGATATCGACGTCCCCAGCGAGTGGTCGCAAGTCGCGGTCGACATCATCGCCCAGAAGTATTTCCGCAAGGCCGGCGTGCCCGCGCGCCTGAAGAAGGTCGAAGAAAACAGCGTACCGTCGTGGCTGTGGCGGAGCGTGCCCGATCAGGCCGCTCTTGCGGCGCTCCCCGCGAAAGACCGGCTCGGCGGCGAGAAGACATCGACCGACGTGTTCAATCGCCTGGCCGGCACCTGGACCTACTGGGGCTGGAAGGGCGGCTATTTCGACGGCGAGGAAGACGCCCGCGCCTTTTACGACGAGATGTGCGCGATGCTGGCCCGACAGATGGGCGCTCCCAACTCGCCGCAGTGGTTCAACACCGGCCTGCATTGGGCCTATGGCATCGACGGGCCGGCGCAGGGCCATTTCTACGTCGATGAGCGCAACGGCCAAGTCAAGGCCTCGGAATCGTCCTACGAGCGGCCGCAGCCGCACGCCTGCTTCATCCAGGGCATCGCCGACGACCTCGTCAACGAGGGCGGCATCATGGACCTCTGGGTGCGCGAGGCGCGCCTCTTCAAGTATGGGTCCGGCACCGGGTCCAACTTCTCGGCGCTGCGCGGCGAGGGCGAGCGGCTCTCGGGCGGCGGACGGTCGTCGGGCCTGATAAGCTTCTTGAAGATCGGCGATCGCGCCGCTGGCGCGATCAAGTCGGGCGGCACCACGCGGCGCGCCGCCAAGATGGTGGTGGTCGACGTCGATCACCCCGACATCGAGAAGTTCATCACCTGGAAAACGATCGAGGAGCAGAAGGTAGCGGCGCTGGTCGCCGGCTCCAAGCTCTGCAACAAGCACTTGAACCGGATCATCCAGGCCTGCCACGCGCTCGAAGGGGCCGGCCGCTTCACGCCGACCGACAATCCAGAACTCAAGAAAGCGATCCGCAAGGCACGCAAGGCGATGATCCCCGAGAACTACGTGCAGCGGGTGATCCAGTTCGCCGAGCAGGGCTACACCGCGATCGAGTTTCCGACCTACGACACCGATTGGGACGGCGAGGCCTACTATACCGTCTCGGGCCAGAACGCGAACAACTCAGTCCGCGTCACCAACGCCTTCGTCCAGGCGATCCTCGACGACGGCGAATGGGAACTCGTGCGCCGCACCGACGGTAAAGTGTCCGAGCGCATGAAGGCGCGCGACCTCTGGGACCAGATCGGCTACGCGGCGTGGGCTTCGGCCGACCCCGGCGTCCAGTACCACACCACCATCAACGAGTGGCACACCTGCCCGGCCGGCGGCGAGATCCGCGCCTCCAATCCGTGCTCGGAATACATGTTCCTCGACGACACGGCGTGCAATCTGGCCTCGCTCAACTTGATGACGTTCCGCCGCGCCGACAAGAGCTTCGATGTCGCCGCGTTCGAACATGCCGTTCGCTTGTGGACCGTGGTGCTCGAAGTCTCGGTCATGATGGCGCAGTTCCCCTCGCGCCGGATCGCCGAGCTCTCTTACCGCTACCGCACGTTGGGCTTGGGCTACGCCAACATCGGCGCGCTCCTGATGGCGGCGGGCGTCCCCTACGACTCGGCCGAAGGCCGGGCCCTCTGCGGCGCCATCACCGCGATCATGACCGGCGTCTCCTACGCGACCTCGGCCGAGATGGCGTCCGAACTGGGCGCGTTCCCGGATTACGCCGAGAACTGCGAGGCCATGCTCCGGGTCGTCCGCAACCACCGTCACGCCGCCTACGGCCGGAACGAAGGCTACGAGACCTTGACCGTGGCACCCGTGCCGCTCGACGCGCTGGCCTGCTCCGACCCCGATATGGTCGCGGCTGCGGCGCGGGCGTGGGACCGCGCGCTCAGCCTCGGCGAGAAATACGGCTATCGCAACGCGCAAGTGAGCGTGATCGCGCCGACCGGCACGATCGGGCTTGTCATGGACTGCGACACCACCGGGATCGAGCCCGATTTCGCGGTGGTCAAGTTCAAGAAGCTAGCCGGCGGCGGTTATTTCCGCATCATCAACCGCACCGTGCCCGAGGCGCTCGACCGCATGGGCTATAACGAGGCGCAGACCCGCGACATCATCGCCTACGCGATCGGGCATGGCACGCTCGACGGCGCACCTGCGATCTCCTTCGCCCAGCTCGCCAAGAAAGGATTCGATCAAGCCGCGCTCGCCAAGCTCGCCGACGCGCTCAAGAACGCGTTCGACATCAAGTATGCGTTCAACAAGTGGACGTTGGGCGAGGAGTTCTGCACCAAGACGCTCAAGTTCGAGGCGCGCCAACTGGACGAGCCCACCTTCGACCTGCTCGCGGCGTTGGGCTTCACCAAGGCCGAGATCGAGGCCGCCAACACCTACTGCTGCGGCGCCATGACGCTCGAGGGCGCGCCGCACCTGAAGGCCGAGCACCTGCCGGTGTTCGACTGCGCGACCCCGTGCGGCCGCAAAGGCAAACGCGCGCTCTCGACCGAAAGCCACATTCGCATGATGGCGGCCGCCCAACCGTTCATTTCGGGCGCTATTTCGAAGACCATCAACATGCCGAACCGCGCCACGGTCGAGGACTGCAAGAACGCCTATCTCCTGTCGTGGAGCCTAGGCCTCAAGGCGATCGCGCTCTATCGCGACGGTTCGAAGCTCTCGCAACCGTTGGCGGCGGCGGTGTTCGACGACGTCGACGAGGACATCGAGGAGATCGCGGCGATGCCTGCGGCGGCCAAGGCCGACGCGATCGCCGCACTCGCGGTCAAGACGCTCGAAGCGCATGCCGATCGCGGCGTCCGCGACCGGCTGCCGAGCCGCCGCAAAGGCTACACGCAGAAAGCCATGGTCGGGGGCCACAAGGTCTACTTGCGTACTGGCGAGTACGACGACGGCCGACTGGGCGAGATTTTCCTCGACATGCACAAGGAAGGCGCCGCGTTCCGCAGCCTGATGCATAATTTCGCGATCGCGGTCTCGATTGGATTGCAGTACGGCGTCCCGCTCGAGGAGTTCGTCGACGCGTTCTGCTTCACCCGCTTCGAGCCTTCGGGCATCGTCGAAGGCAACGACGCGATCAAGATGTCGACTTCGATCCTCGACTACGTGTTCCGCGAGCTCGCGATCTCGTACTTGGCGCGCGGCGATCTCGCCCATGTGAGCCTCGAGGATTTGCGCCACGATAGCGTCGGCCGCGGCCAGGACGAAGTCCACACCGCGGTCGCGGCGCCCCGCGCCGAGCCCGAGGTCGCGCTCGCCAAGGCGGCGCGGGCCTATGCCTCGAACGGATACATGCGCGGCAACTTCTCAAACCTCTACGTCGTCCACGGCACCGACAGCGTCGTGGCCGCCGCGGCCGGCGCCGGTGCCGTGAGCGCCGTCGCGACCGCGGGCCCGGGCGGCGCTGCGGCCGTTATCGCTTCGTCCGGTTCGGCGCACGTCGCCGCCGCCATCGATAGCCGACTGACCAAGATCCGCGAAGCGCGGATCAAAGGCTACGAAGGCGACGCCTGCGGCGAGTGCGGGAACTTCACGCTGGTGCGGAACGGCACGTGTCTCAAGTGCGACACCTGCGGTTCGACCAGCGGTTGCTCGTGACCTTCGGGTTGCGGGAGTAGGCGTAAGCGTACGCATTGGTAGTCCTCCCTGCTAGACTTGGGGCGCCTCAGGGCGCCCCTTTTTTTCGCGAGCCGACCGATGGATTCCTTCGCCCACCTGTTGTCGTCGCTCCCGACCGTCGCCGCACATTTTCTGATTGCGGTCGCGACTTGGGCGGTAGCCGCGCTGATTCTGATCCGCCTGACGCCGGCCGACGAAATCAAGCTGATCCGCGCCGGCAACCTGGCCGCCGCGATCTGGACCGGCGGCACGCTGCTCGCGCTCGCGCTCCCGATCGCGGCGGCAATGCGCTATTCGCACGGCCTCGCCGAGGTCGCGACGTGGAGCTTGCTCGCTGCGGTCGTTCAAGCCGTGACCTATGTCGCGGCCGCCGCGCTCGCCGGCAAGACCCGCGAGCGGCTGGAGCAGGGCGACCTCGCCTCGGCGACGATGGTCGCGGCGACCCAGATCGCGGTCGCGCTCATCACCGCGGCGGCGCTCTCGGGCTAGCCCGGCGGCGCCTGGATGCGCTTCCTCGACAAGCTGATTGCGCTCGCGGTTATCGTCTACCTCGCCGGGCAGGTGATCGGCGCGTGGGACCCGACGGCAGAGTATCGCCCCTCACGCCGCGCGCCGCCGCTCCCGAGCGCGCCCAAGCCCGAACGGACGGAGCCGGCAGTCCCGGCGCTGCCGGCCGACCTGCGTCTCATTGTGCGCGAGGAAGCGGCGCTCCCCGATGTCGGGCGCGGCCGGGTCGGCGAAATCGAGCGCGAGGGCGGTCCCCGGCGCCGCGGCGAGACCAGTTCGGGCACCGCGTGGCCGCTCGCCGACGGGGTTTGGGTCACCGCCCGCCATGTCGCCGAGGAGTGCAGCGCGCTGCGGTTTCGTGACACGCGCTGGGCCGAGCCGCGCTTCGCCTTTCGCGATGCCAGCGTCGACGTCATGGCGTTTCGAACCGAGCGGCGCGAACCGGCGCTGGCGCTTGGGAGCCGCGTACCGGCGCGCGAGGCCGTGGCGGTCGCAGTCGGCTACCCCAAAGGCAAACCCGCCGTCGCCGAACTCCGCCTGATCGGGACGAGCCGCATCCGCTACGAGGGCGGTGCACCGTTCCTCGCCTACTACTGGGAGGTAACGCGCGTCCCCGACGCGCTGGCCGATCGCAATCTGGCCGGGATCAGCGGCGGGCCGGTGATCGACGGCGCCGGCCGCACGATCGGGGTCGCGATCTTCGGCAACGACCGCCGCGGGACGCTCGGCACGGTCGCGCTCTCGGACCTCCGCCGAAACGCCGACCCGCACGCGCAGGGCGCCGCCGCCTCGGTGGTTCAGCCGAGCGCCGCGGCCGCACTGCTATCGACCCGCCGCGTCGAGCAGGTGATCTGCCGGCGGTAGGGACTTGACTTAGGCGACTGATCGCGCCCAAGTCCAATTCATGAAGAACGCCGCCGCATCACACCGCCCCCGACATCGGCCGTTCGATAAGCGTGACCGCTAGCGACGGTTCGATGCTGCGACCGAACGGCAGCGCAAGCGCGAAGGGCAGGCCGATCCGGCGGTAACATCGGACGGGCGTGGTTGGACACGAGCTGAGCTTAATGAGGATCGGGGTCGAACCCGTTAATCGCTCGGAATAGGTAACCGCTTCGGCGGGTTTCTTCATCGAGACGACACCCACAGTCCTTCGATGCGAACCGCCACCCCTTTCGTCGCCGTCGTCGCCCCTCTCCTCGCCGGCTGCACACCGATGCATTGGGAGCGCGCCGGCACCGGCGCATCGGTCGCGAGCGTCGAGTGCCGCGTCCAGGCGTCCCTCGACGCTTGGCACTACGGATTCAACGACGATGCCTGGGGCTTCGGCCGCCAGCGCTATGTCTTAGGGGTGGATGGCAAGCTCTACCCGGTGGTGGACCCGGTGCCGCGGCCGCTGTTCCGACGCCAGTTCCTCGAGCAGAACCTGTTTCAGCGCTGCATGCAGAACCGCGGCTACCACCTGGTGCCGTCCAAGCCGGCGTGACAGCTCTCTGCGCTACCGGCGGTGCAGCAGCGAAGCGAAAAAATCAAAGTTCGCTCAAGGCCCTGTTTTCACTCCCTCAGGCTTCACCACCCGGATGTGAAGTTCACGGAGCTGCTCGAGCGTCACCTCCGAGGGCGCGCCCATCATCAGATCCTCGGCGCGCTGGTTCATCGGGAAAAGGATCACTTCGCGGATGTTGGGCTCGTCGGCCAACAGCATGACGATGCGGTCGATCCCAGGCGCGAGGCCGCCGTGCGGCGGCGCGCCGTAGCGAAAGCCGTTCAGCATGCCGCCGAAACGGGTCTCGACCTGCTCCTTGCTGTAGCCCGCGACTTCGAACGCCTTCACCATGATGTCGGGCTTGTGGTTGCGGATCGCGCCCGAGGAGAGTTCGACGCCGTTGCAAACGATGTCGTATTGGTAGCAGACGATGTCGAGCGGGTTCTTGGTGAGCAGCGCCTCCATGCCGCCCTGCGGCATCGAGAACGGGTTGTGCGAGAAGCCGATCTTGCCGGTGGTCTTGTCCCTCTCGTACATCGGGAAGTCGACGATCCAGCAGAACTTGTAGGCGCTCTTGTCGATCAGCCCCAGGTGCTCGGCGATCCGCGTGCGCGCCAAGCCGGCGAGCGCAGCGGCATCGTCCGCGGCGGCGCAGGCGAAGAACACTGCATCACCATCGCTCAAGCCGGTCGTGGTTTTGAGCGACGCGAGGCGCGGCTCGTCCAGGAACTTGGCGATCGGGCCCTTGGCCGCGCCGCCTTCGAAGACGACGTAACCCAGGCCGGCCGCGCCTTGCTCGCGCGCCCACTCGTTCATCTTGTCGAAGAACGAGCGCGGCTCTTTGGCGGCCTTGGGCGCCGGGACTGCGCGCACCACGGCCCCCTTCTCGATCGCTTTGGCGAAGATCGAGAAGCCCGAGCCGCGGAATGCGTCCGTCACGTCGGCGAGAACCAGCGGGTTACGCAAATCCGGCTTGTCCGAGCCGTACTTCAGCATCGCCTCGGCATAGGGGATGCGGGGGAATGGGCGCGGACTCACCGGGCGTTTGGCGAATTCCTCGAACACGCCGTGCATCACCGGCTCGACCGCCGCGAACACGTCGTCCTGGGTGACGAAGCTCATCTCGAGGTCGAGTTGGTAGAACTCGCCGGGGCTGCGGTCGGCGCGGGCGTCCTCGTCGCGAAAGCAGGGCGCTATCTGAAAGTAGCGGTCGAAGCCGGCGATCATGATCAACTGCTTGAACTGCTGCGGCGCCTGCGGCAGGGCGTAGAACTTGCCGGGATGAAGACGCGAGGGCACCAGGAAGTCGCGGGCGCCTTCGGGACTGCTCGCAGTGAGGATAGGCGTCTGGAATTCGGTGAAGCCCTGCTCGATCATGCGCCGGCGGATCGAAGCAATCACCTTCGCGCGCAGCACGATGTTCTGGTGGAGCTTGTCGCGCCGCAAATCGAGGAAGCGATACTTGAGCCGGGTCTCTTCCGGATAGACCGCGTCGCCGAACACCTGAAGCGGCAGTTCCGACGCCGCCGATTGCACGACGATCTCGGCGATCCGGATCTCGACTTGGCCGGTCGCAAGCTCGGCGTTGACCGTTTCCGGGCTCCGCTCGACCACGCGGCCCGTCACCGTCGCCACGCTTTCGGGCTTGAGCCCCTCGACCGCCGCGAAGTTGGACGCGCCCGTCTCGATCACGCACTGCGTCAGGCCGTAATGGTCGCGGAGGTCGACGAACAGGAGCTGGCCGTGATCGCGCTTGCGGTGGACCCAGCCCGAGAGGCGTACGGTTTGGCCGACGTGCCCGGCGCGGAGTTCGCCGCAGGTATGTGTTCGGTAAGCGTGCATCGAAGACCTCGCGAAGGTGACGGCGCGCTTCTTGTAAGCGCCGAGCGCCGAGCGCGCAAGCTCAGGTCCAGGCGAAAATCGCGGCGCGTTTAGGGACTTACGGACTCAGCCGCGTACGCTAGACTGCGCCCCGATGATCGAAACCACCGACGACCTCGCCCAGCTTTGCCGGCGGCTCGTGCGCCATCCGCACGTCGCCGTCGACACCGAGTTCATGCGCGAGACGACCTACTGGCCGAAGCTATGCGTCGTGCAGCTCGCGGCCGGCGGCGAAGCGGCGCTGATCGACGCGCGGGCGCCCGGCCTCGACCTCGCGCCGCTGTTCGACCTCCTGCGGGCGCCGGGCGCGGTCAAGGTGTTCCACGCCGGCCGTCAGGACCTCGAGATTTTCTATCACCTGGGCCGGGTGCTGCCGACGCCGCTGTTCGACACCCAGGTCGCGGCGATGGTGTGCGGGTTCGGCGACCAGGTCGGCTACGACAAGCTGATGCGCGACCTCCTGAAGGTCCATATCGACAAGGGCACGCAATACACCGATTGGTATCGCCGACCGCTCTCCGAACGCCAGGTGCGCTATGCGCTGGACGACGTGATCTACCTCGAGTCGGCGTACGAACTCTTGACCGAGCGCCTACGCGCCTCGGGCCGCGAGCGTTGGGTCGACGAGGAGATGGCGGTGCTGGCCGAGCCGACGACCTACCTGATGCCGGTCGAGGAAGCGTGGCGGCGCCTGAAGACGCGGAGCCAGAACCGGCGTTACTTGGCGATCCTGCGCGAGGTGACGGCGTGGCGCGAGACCGAAGCGCGCACGCGCGACATCCCCCGCAACCGGGTGCTCCGCGACGACGTCCTGACCGCGATCGCGGCCGAGGCCCCGGAAACGCCCGACCAACTCAGCCGCGTGCGCGCGGTGCCGAAAAGTTTCCCCGAGCGCGCCGAAGGCGCCGCGTTGATCGCCGCGGTCAAGCGCGCCAGGGCGCTCCCGGAGCGCGAATTGCCGGTGCCCGATGCGATCGTCGACCTGCCGAGCGGCCTGGGCCCGATCGTCGATATCCTGAAGGTGGTCCTGAAGCTCAAGGCCGAGGAAGCCGGCGTCGCGCAGAAGCTGATCGCCAATGGCGACGACTTGGACCGGATTGCGCTCGACGATCATGCCGACGTTCCGGCGCTCAAAGGCTGGCGCCGCCACCTGTTCGGCGCCGACGCGCTCGCGGTCAAGCACGGAAAGTTGGCGCTCGCCGCCGACGGCCGGCGGTTGCGGTTAATGGCGGTCAACGGAACGAGCATCGCCTAAGGCCAGTGGAAGCCGCGGGCCATCAGGCCGGCGAGCCCGAGCGTCGTCGCCATCAGGCCGCCCCACGTCAGCGGAAACAGACGCAGCGTTACTTCGCGCGTGTCTCGGACGATACGAGCTTCCATCGTCCTCGTATCGCGGTCGCGGCCTGATTGGGCAAGTCGCGGCGTCGGAGCGGGGTCATAGGAGCCTCCTCTCTTTGCTCCTATGCAACCTTTTGAGACCGCTCACGGCCGCGCGATCGTATAGCGATGAACGATCACCGTAGCGCCTTGATCGCGCAAGCGCCCGGCGAAGGCCTGCGCGGCGCCCTCGCCTACCCGCGGCGTCGGCCGCGCGAGCGGAGCCGACGCGACCCCGAACACCAGATCGTAGACGATCGGCTCCTCGAACCGGCGCGGTAGCAGCACGCGCCAGCGTATCGCGCCCTCGACCGCGGCCTGGCCGTCCCAGGCGCGCGGCCACGCCGCTCGGCGCGCAAACTTGCCGGCGAGCGGGAACAGCCGCGCCGCGACATAGGCCGGAGCGGCCGCCGGCGTCGCTTCGAGCTCGATCCCGCAGAGATCGTCGGTCATCGCGATGCGCGTCGCGGCCGTCGTCGCGGCGGCGCCGACGGCGCGCACCTGGGCTGCGCCGAGCCCGACGCTCGCGCAAGTCTGCCCGGTTTCGGCGTATAGCCCGCGCACCGCGAGCGCGAGCGGCACCGCGTTCGCATTGACGTTACCCGTGGGCCCCGCGTCCGCGCCCGGCGCGCGCTCGCGCTCGGTCGCGACCCAGGCGAGCGCCCAGATC
>VGEO01000107.1 GCA_016869275.1 Alphaproteobacteria bacterium
GCGCGCGCGATCGCGACCCGCTGCTGCTGGCCACCCGAGAGCTGGCTCGGGTATTTGAGCGCCTGCTCGCGGATGTGGACGCGGTCCAGGTACTTGAGTCCCTGCGCCTCGGCCTCGTCGCGCTTCATCCGGCGCACCCAAATCGGGCCGACGCAAAGGTTCTCGAGCACGGTCATGTGCGGGAACAAATTGAACTGCTGGAACACCATGCCGACCTCGCGCCGGACCTGGTCGATCCGCTTCAGGTCGCGGGTGAGCTCGGTGCCGTCGACCACAATCTGGCCGACCTGGTGCTCTTCGAGCGCGTTGATGCAGCGGATCAAGGTCGACTTGCCCGAGCCCGACGGGCCGCAGATCACGAATTTTTCGGTTTTCTTGATGGTCAGGGATATGTCGCGCAGCACCTGGAACGGCCCGAACCATTTCGAGACGTTCTTCAGTTCGATGATCGGGGTTCCGTTGGCGACGGCGGACATGGCGGTCCCTCTCTAGCGTTTGCGGCGACCGGTGTGGAGTTCGGTCTCGAGGTAACGGCTGTAGCGCGACATGGCGTAGCAGAAGACGAGATAGATGAGCGCGATGAAGACGTAGCCCTCGACGAAGAACGGGCGCCACGCCGGGTCGGAAATCGCCTGGCGGGTGGCGAGCAGGAGGTCGGTCAGGCTCACGATCACCACGAGCGACGTATCCTTGAAGGTGGCGATGAAGGAATTGACGATCGGCGGGATCACGATCCGGATCGCCTGCGGCAGGATGATCTTGCGCGTCGCCTGCCAATAGGTGAGCCCGATCGCGTTGGCGGCTTCGTACTGGCCCTTGGGGATCGCCTGCAAACCGCCGCGGACGACCTCGGCCAAGTAGGCGGCCGCGAACAGCAGGATCGCGACCAACGCGCGCAGCACCGCGTCGATCTGCACCCCATGCGGCATGAACAGCGGGAACATGAACGACGCCATGAACAGCAGCGTCACCAGCGGTACGCCCCGGATCAGCTCGATATAGGTGACGCAGATCGCGCGCACGATCGGCAGCTGCGAGCGCCGCCCGAGCGCCAGGAGAATCGCGAACGGGAACGCCAGCACGATCCCGCCCGAGGACAGAATGAGCGTGAGCGGCAGCCCGCCCCAGAGCGCGGTCTCGACGTAGGAGAGGCCGAACAGGCCGCCCCACATCAGGATGCAGAACAGGACCAGCCCGACCGCCCACACTGCGCCGAGCCACCCTTTCCAGAAGCGACGGAAGCACGAAAAGCCGATCAGGCCGAACAGCAGCACCATCGCCACCAGCGGCCGCCACTGCTCGGCGAACGGGTAGCGGCCGAACAGGATCAGGCGGTGCTTCTCGTAGATGAAGGCCCAGCACGCGCCTTCCGCTTCCTTGCACACCTGCGAGGGCGCCGGGCCCCACACGCTTTTCACCAGCGCCCACTCGACGATCGGCGGCAACGCCAGCACGACGAGCAGCCCAATCAGCAACGTCAAGATCGTGTTGCCGAGGCTCGAGAACAGATTCTCCTTGAGCCACGCCAGCGCGCCGCTGCCGGGGGGAGCTGTGCGCGATGGGCGGGACACGGCGGCGACGCTCACGCTCAGCGCTCCCTTAGCGCGATCGCGCGGTTATAGAGATTCATCGCGAACGAGATCGAAAGGCTCAAGGTCAGGTAGACCGCCATGATGAGCGCGATCACCTCGACTGCCTGACCGGTCTGGTTGAGCGTGGTGTCGGCGACGCCGACCAGGTCGGGATAGCCGATCGCGACCGCGAGCGAGGAGTTCTTCGTCAGGTTCAAGTACTGATTGGTGAGCGGCGGAATGATGACGCGGAGCGCCTGCGGCAGCACCACCAGGCGCAGCACCAGCTTCTGGCGAAGCCCCAGCGCCCTCGCCGCCTCGCTCTGACCGTCGTCGACCGCGAGAATGCCGGCGCGCACCACCTCGGCGATGAAGGTCGCGGTATAGACGGTGAGCCCGAGCAGCAGCGCCAAAAACTCCGGACTGGCCTCGCCGCCGCCGGCGTAGCGAAAGCGCTGGAACACCGGGACGTCGAGCGCCGTCGGCGCGCCGCCGATCAGCCAGGTCGCGAGCGGAAGCCCGACGATCATTCCGACCGCGGGCCAGAGCAGCGGCCATTGCACGCCAGTACGATCCTGGACGCCGCGCGCGTGGCGGGCATAGGCGATCGCGCTGGCGATCCCGACGACGAGCGTAAGCCCCATCCAGGCGTGGATCGGGTGGGCCAGCGGCACCGGATAGGTGAGCCCGCTCTTCGAGAGATAGACGCCCGGCAGGAGCTCGAGCGCCTCGCTCACCGCCGGCAACAACCCGGTCAGGATCGCATACCAGAAGAAGAGCTGCAGCAAGAGCGGCAGGTTGCGCACGGTCTCGATGTAGAAGGACGCGAACTTGGCGACCAGCCAGTTGCGCGATAGCCGGGCGATCCCGACCACGGTACCGATCAGCGTCGCCAGCACGATGGCGATGAACGAGACCTTGATGGTGTTGAGCAGGCCGATCGCGAACGCCTTGGCGTAAGAGTCGTGCGGGTCGTATTCGATCACGCTCTCGCCGATCTCGAACCCGGCTTCGCGGCCCAGAAAGCCGAAGCCGGTGCGGATCTGGCGTTCGTTCAGATTGTCGAGGGTGTTGTCGACCAGGTAGACGCCGAGGGCGATGACGCCGCCGATGGCTAGCACCTGATAGGCGATCGCGCGAATCCGCGGGTCGTACCACAACGACACGCCGCCGGGCCGCCCGCTCGTGGGCGGCGGTGCCGCGTGTCCGTTCGCGACCACCATCCCCGCCTCGCTCGTGATGCCGGAAAGAAAAACCCCGCGCCGAGCGATCGGCGCGGGGTTGGCAGCCGGTTAGCGCACCGGCGATGGATACATCAATCCGCCCTTGGTCCAGATCTGGTTGAGGCCGCGCTCGAGCTTCAAGGGCGTCGCCGGGCCCAGGTTGCGGTCGAAGATTTCGCCGTAATTCCCGACCTGCTTGATCACACGATAGGCCCACTCCTTGTCGAGGCCGAGCTTCTCGCCCATGTCGCCGGTGACGCCGAGCAAGCGCTGAACGTTCGGATCCCTGCTCGCCTTCATCTCGTCGACGTTCTTCGAGGTGACGCCGTACTCTTCGGCTTCGAGGGTCGCGTTCAACACCCACTTGACGATCGCGAACCACTCGTCGTCGCCCCGGCGCACGGCCGGCCCGAGCGGCTCTTTCGAGATGATCTCGGGCAGAATGACGAAGTCCTCGGGCTTGGGCGCGTCGGCGGCGCGGATCGAAGCCAGGCCGGACGCGTCGGTCGTATAGACCTGGCAGCGGCCGTTGAAGAACGCGGTCTTCGATTCGGCGAGCGATTCGAACACCACCGGCTTGAACTGCATGCGGTTGGCGCGGAAATAATCGGCCAAATTGAGCTCGGTGGTGGTGCCGGTCTGGACACAAACCTCGGCGCCGTTCAGTTCCTTGGCGCTCTTCACGTTGAGCTTCTTCGGCACCATGAAGCCTTGGCCGTCGTAGTACCAGACGCCCGCGAAGTGGAGCCCGAGCGAGGCGTCGCGCACCAGAGTGAGCGTGGTGTTACGCGAGAGCACGTCGACTTCGCCCGACTGCAGCGCGGTGAAGCGTTGCGCGGCCGAGAGCGGCGTGAACTTGACCTTGGTGCGGTCGTTGAGCACGGCCGCAGCCAGCGCCCGACAGAAGTCGATGTCGTGGCCGACCCAATTGCCCTGGCTGTCGGCGATGCCGAAGCCGGCCAAGCCGGTGTTGACGCCGCATTGGATACTACCGCGGCTCTTGATCGCGGTGAGCGTGGCGCCGGCTTCGGCGACGCCCGCCCAGGCGAGCACGCCCGCAGCGGCAAGGAGTGCGAGTTTCTTCATGGAGTCCTCCCGAACGTTTCAAGTTGAACCGGTTCGGCGGACGGCCGACCGGCATCTGATTTTCATTGTATCGGATCGGCTTAGGCGCGCCAGGGGGAACCGAGACTGGCTAGAAGCCGCCGCCGTGCCGCCGGCGCGAGTTTGGCGCTCCCGTCGCGCACCACGCTCGGGGACATGTGTCGGCGATGCCGGTCGAGGAAGGCTGCGACGGCGGCCGCATCGTTCTTGGTCGCCTCGCGCAGCGCCCAGCCGAGCGCTTTTCGCACCATCGGCTCGCGGTCGGCGGCGAGCGCGGCGCACACGTCGAGGGTCGCCGCCGGGTAAGCGCGCCCTTTTTGGTTGAGTGCGGTCGCGGCCGCCAGCGCCAGGCGCCGGCGCCAGACGTCCCCGGCTTTGGCCCAGGCCAGCAACCGGTCGAGGCGCGCGATCTCGGCCGCGACGCGCGGGGCGACGATTTCCATACCGAGTTGGTCGCAGGTCTCCCAATTGTCGATCGCCCGCGCCCAGCGCTCGAGCCGGCGCCACGGCAACGCCGCGACCTCCTTGCGATAGCTGGCGACCAGGAACACCCCGAACAGCAGCCGATCGCGCTCGCCGGCGGCGGCGAAGCGGTCGAGGAGGTCGCAGGCATCGGCGAACGCGAGCGTCGCCGCGAACGCCCGCACCGCGGCACGGATCGCCGGGACCTTGACGCCGATGGTGCGGATGCCGGGGACCAGGCGCTCGATTTGAGCCTTGTAGCGGGGGTCGGCGTTGGCCGCGAGCGCGGCAGTGATCGCGGCCACGAGCGCGGCGTGTGACATTCGCGATGTCCGCTAACGCTCGACCGCCCCGAACGGGACCGGCAACCGATAGCTCGGGATGGAGGGAAAAAGGTGGTGGATGTCGTCCTCGCCGATATTCGCCGTCAACCACGCGAGCCACCGCGGCAACGCGTAATAGGACGCCCCCTTGAGCGCGCTTTCAGCGTAGCGCCACTCCGCCGCCAGCCGCCAGTAGGCTTCGGGAAACTTGTGCTGGACGAAGAAGAGCCACGCCGAGAGCGGTGTTGCGAGGACAAGGCAGGGGAGCCAGGCCAGCACCACATGGTCCCAGCCGAACCCCAACCCGACGGCAGCGACCGCCGCCACAAGCGCGGCGTTGGTCGGCCCTAGAGCATCGACCGGGCTTGCCAAGCTCCGGCTCGTGCACAACGTCGCCACGATGACCGGTCGCCCGGTTTCCGACTTTTGCCGTCAGCACTGAGCTCGACATGCCCAAGGTGTTTCTGTTCGCGGCTCTTTACGCTATTTTTACGCCGGTTCATGAAATGTGCGCGCGCGGCGGCATCCAATGCTCGCCGCAGATTTTTCTCACCGGCCGCTTTGCAGCGTGGTATTGGATCGTCCTTGCGAACGTCATGTTCAGCCTCACCCACCTTCATCTTTCGTTCGTGACGGCGCTCACCGTTTTCCCGGTCGGCTTGTTGGGGTTGGCTTTTCTACCGTCAGCGGTCGTTGGTCGGAGTCTCGGTGTCCCATGCGATCGTCAGCGTCATCGGTTCGTTCGTAATCGGGCTCGACGGCGTTTTCAAAGGTAGCGTTCGATGTCGGCGTTGTTCGGTCCGCGCATGTTCCAGTCGTTCCTCGCCCTCGGTCGAACGGCCGAGCGCGGCGGTTGGTCGGTCACGGCGCCCGACGGGCGCACGTTCGCCCACGCCGGCGCGGAGCCGGGCGCGACCGCCGTGCTTCGCATCAACGACTGGGGTGTCCTCCCCGCGATAAGCCGGCGCGGCGATCTCGGCTTTGCCGAAACTTACCGCGACGGGCGATGGACGACCGATGATTTGGTCGCCGTGATTCGATTCGCTTGCGACAACGAAGCGGCGCTCCGTCGAGTTTTGTCGGGCAGCTGGGTCCAGCGCGCGGTTTCGAACCTGGCTTACGCACTCCGCGCCAACACTCGGCGCGGTAGCCGCCGCAACATCCACGCCCACTACGACCTCGGCAGCGACTTTTTTTCGCTGTGGCTCGATCCGTCGATGACGTATTCGTCCGCCCTGTTCGCCCACGACGATCAACCGCTCGAAGCGGCGCAGCACAACAAACACGACGCGGTGCTCGCGCGCCTTGGGTCCCGACCGGGCGATGTCCTCGATATTGGATGCGGCTGGGGAAGCTTCATCGAACGCGCCCTCGACCGGGCCGGCCACCGCGTCACCGGCGTCACGATTTCGCCGGCGCAATGGACCTATGCCCGAAGCCGATTGGCCGGCAAGGAAGAACAGGCGGCGGTCCACCTCCGCGACTATAGGGACCTCGACGGCCGGTTCGATTCGATCGTGTCGGTCGAAATGTTCGAGGCGGTCGGCGAACGATACTGGCCGACCTATTTCGCGAAGATCGCCGCGCTCCTCCGCCGCGGCGGCCGCGCCGTGATCCAGACGATAACGGTCAAGGACGCGGATTTTCCGCGCTATCGCCGCGGCATCGACGTATTTCGCAGCTTTATCTTTCCCGGCGGCATGTTGGCCAGTCCGTCGCGAATCGCGGCCCTTGCCGCCGACGCCGAACTCAAGATGACGGACGGCCTGTCGTTCGGCCCCGACTATGCCAAGACGGCGACCCATTGGTTGAGCGCTTTCGATACCGCGCGCGACCGCATCGCTGGCCTAGGCTTCGACGACAAATTCATCGCGCTGTGGCGCTTCTACCTCGCGACTTGCGTCGCCGCGTTCGCCGCGCGCAAGATCGACGTCATGCACATCGAGCTTCGACACGCTTAAGGCCGGAACGGCCCGTGTTTCGGCACTGCGGACTGCGGGTGGTTGGCCGCGGTTTGCATTATACCCCCCAGGGGTATATATTGATACCATCTCCTACTACAGCGGCAGCCCGATGACTCCCGACCATACCCACCCTCGCTCCGGCGGCGCGGATGCCGCGCCGGCGGCCCACGGCTCTGTCCATTCCTGCCATGCCGAGCATGGACGCCATAGCGACCACGACCGCCACGCTCACGCTGGCCACGATCACGCTGGCCACGGTCGTGCCGGCCAAGGGCATCACGCGCATCACCATGACCGCCACGCCGCCAAAGCCTCGGCCTCGGGCACCTACACCTGTCCGATGCATGCCGAGGTGCAAGCCGCCGCACCGGGCGCGTGCCCGAAATGCGGAATGAGCCTCGAGGCGCCGCTGGTCCCGGCCGCGACCTACACCTGTCCGATGCACCCCGAGATCCGCCAGTCGACGCCGGGAACCTGCCCCAAGTGCGGGATGGCGCTCGAGCTGGCCTCGCTGCCGGCCGCGGAGGTCGCCGACAACCCGGAGCTTCGCGACATGACGCGGCGATTTTGGATCGGCGCCGCACTCACCGTCCCGATCGTGGTCCTCCAGATGGGCGGACATTTCGCGGGCGCGATCGCCCACCGCCTCGTGTCGCCGACCGCTTCGATTTGGATTCAGTTCGCGCTCGCCATCCCGGTCGTGGTGTGGGCGGGCTGGCCGTTCTTCGTCCGAGGCTGGCAGTCGCTCGTCAATCGCAGCCTCAACATGTTCACGCTGATTGCGCTCGGCACCGGCGCCGCGTTCCTGTTCAGCGCGGCCGCGGCGATGGCGCCTGAGGCGTTTCCAGCCGCGTTCCGCGGCGCGCATGGCGCGGTCGCGGTCTATTTCGAAGCCGCGGCCGTCATCACCGTCCTCGTCCTGCTCGGCCAAGTGCTCGAACTCCGTGCCCGCGAGCGCACCGGCAACGCGATCCGGTCGCTGCTCGATCTGGCGCCCAAGACGGCGCGGGTGGTGCGCGACGGCGCCGAAGTCGACGTCCCGCTCGCCGCGGTCACGGCCGGCGACCGGCTGCGGGTACGGCCGGGCGAAAAAGTGCCGGTCGACGGCGTCGTTGACGACGGGACGAGTGCGGTCGATGAATCGATGCTGACCGGCGAGGCGCTCCCGGTCGAAAAGCGCACCGGCGATCGGGTGATCGGCGGCACGCTGAATGGCCGCGGCAGTTTCGTCATGCGGGCCAAGCGGGTCGGCGCCGCCACCATGCTGGCGCAGATCGTCGAGCTGGTCGCGCGCGCGCAGCGGAGCCGTGCCCCTGTCCAGCGCTTGGCCGATGCGGTCGCCGCCTATTTCGTGCCGGCGGTCGTGGCGGTCGCGGTGGTCGCCGCGGCCGCGTGGAGCGCATGGGGGCCGGCGCCGGCTTCCGTCTATGCACTGATCGCCGCGGTCTCGGTCCTGATCATCGCCTGCCCGTGCGCGCTCGGATTGGCAACGCCGATGTCGATCATGGTCGGCGTCGGCCGCGGCGCGCAAGCCGGCGTTCTGATCAAGGACGCCGAGGCGCTCGAACGGCTGGAAGCGATCGACACGCTGCTGCTCGACAAGACCGGGACGCTGACCGAAGGCAAACCCACGGTGGTCGCGGTCCATGCCGCACCCGGCTTCAGCGCCGACGAGGTCAAGGCATGGGCGGCGAGCCTCGAAATGGGGAGCGAACATCCGCTCGCGGCCGCGATCGTCGCTGCCGCCGGTCCCGCCAGCCAAGCCGTGCAGCCAGCCGCGGCGTTCGAGGCCATTGCCGGCCAAGGGGTCGTCGGCCGGGTCGGCGGCCGCGCCGTCGCGCTCGGCAATGCGACGCTAATGGCGGCCCGCGGCCTCGATCTTGCGCCGCTCGCGGCCAATGCCGATCGCTCGAGGGCCGCGGGCGCGACCGTCGTCTACGTTTCGGTCGCTGACCGATTGGCGGGCTTGATCGCAGTCGCCGATCCGATCAAGGCGAGCGCACCGGCCGCGCTCGCCGCGCTCCGCGCCGACGGGATCGAGATCGTGATGGTGACCGGCGACCATCGCGACACCGCGCAAGCGGTCGCGCGGAGGCTCGGGATCGCGACCGTCGAAGCCGAGGTGGGGCCCGAGCAAAAGGCGGCGATCGTTGCCAAGTTCAAGGGCCGCGGCCGCACCGTCGCGATGGCGGGCGATGGCGTCAACGACGCTCCGGCGCTCGCCGCTGCCGACGTCGGCATCGCCATGGGCACCGGCACCGACGTCGCGATCGAGAGCGCCGGAGTGACGCTGGTAAAAGGCAGCCTCGATGGGTTGGTGCGGGCGCGGCGGCTGTCGCGCGCGACCATTCGCAACATACGCGAGAACCTGTTCTTCGCGTTCGCCTACAACGCGTTCGGGGTGCCGATCGCAGCCGGCGTGCTGTACCCGTGGTTCGGGCTCTTGCTCTCGCCGATTGTCGCAGCGGCGGCGATGAGCCTGTCGTCGGTCTCGGTGATCGGAAACGCGCTTCGCCTCCGCCGCGTCCGCCTCGATTGGTAGAAGCGCCGCGCAACGCCGCGCCCGAGCCGCGTTAGCCGGCGCGCAGCCGCTCGAACAGGTGCTCCTTGAACGCGGGCGCGACCGCGGTGCAGTAGGTGACGCGCCGACCCGCGCCTCTCTCCGCCACCTCGAGCGAGGTCCGCGGCACGATCAGCGACTGCTGGAAAAGGACCCGTGCCGTCATCGACGCGCACGCGAGCGCGGCCGGGTCGACTGCGTAGCCTACCGCCAGCACATCGAACGGGTGAAAGCCGGGCGCCTTGAACTCCTGCTCCCAAAAGCCGAGCCAGTTGCGGCTGATCTCGGCCAGGAACGCGCCGACCGGCCCGCCCTGGGCGAAGCGGCCGAGATCGGCGCGCGTCACCGTCATCGTCTGCGCTGCCTCGAACGGCGTCAGTACGACCTCGATCTCGCGCTCGAGCACGGCCGAGAACGCCTTAGGGTCCTTCTTGAAGTTGAAATCGTGGAGGTGGACGATCCGGCTCGATCCCGGGAACAGCATGGTCTGTCCGGCGCGCGTGCCGGCGACGGCAACGATCCGTACGATGCGCCGGGCGAGGTCGGGCTTGACGCGGAGCATCTGGGCGACGTTGGTGAGCGGCCCGAGCGCCAGGATGGTGAGCGGCTCGGCGCCGAGTGCTTCGCCCAGGGCCGCCGCGCCCGGGCTCAAGGTGGGCGTCGTCCCGATCGCGACCGACGCCCCGGCGTGGATCGGCGGGGCAGGGCGGCCGCGCGCGGTTGCGAATCGCGCGATCAGGTCCTTGGCGTTTTCGTAGGCCGAGGGCCCTTCGGCGTTGCCGAACACGGTCGAGATGCCGCGGACGGCGAGCTCGGGCGAGGCAAGCGCGTAGAGGAGCGCCCAGCAGTCATCGATGTCGTCGCT
>VGEO01000108.1 GCA_016869275.1 Alphaproteobacteria bacterium
GCTCGATTTCGCGGCCCCGCCGCGGTCGAGCGCGGGCGGCGGCGCGGCGGCGGTCGGCACGTTCACGCTCGTCAGCTCGCGCCGCCACCGCCAGCGCACCGCGCCATAAACGATCGCGAGCGCGGCCAACGCGGGCGGCCCACAGACCGCGGCGAAGCTCCAGAAGCCGAGCCCGCCGATCTCGCCGATCAGGATGTTCTGCGGATTGCCGATGATGGTGGCGGCCGAGCCGGCGTTGGCGGCGCCGGCGAGGCCGAGGAGGTAGGGCCTGGGGTCGAGGCCGCGGCGCGCGAGCCCCAAGCAGAGGAGCGGCGTCATCGCGAAGACGACGATGTCGTTGACGAGGACGGTCGAGAGCAGGCCGCCGACCGCGATCGTCGACGCCAGGATGCGCGCGGGCGTCGCCGCGCTCCCCGCGAGCTTGGCCGCGCACCAATCGTAACAGCCGCTCACCGCGAACTGGGCCGAGAGCACCATCAGGCCGAACAGGATGATCAAGGTCGGCGCGTCGATCGCGCGCGCCGCCGTCTCGTCCGACACGGCGCCGAATCCGACGAGCGCGATTGCACCCAGAAGTGCGATGCCGGTGCGATCGATCCGCAGGCCCGGCCAGCGGCCGAGCGCCATGCCGGCGTAGACGGCGATGAAGACGGCGGCGATGAATGCGGACATAGGGGGCAGCGGGCGCTTGACGGAACTTCATCGGATTTCTAACGGTCTGCTAAGACTCTGTTAATAAGCCGTTCACAAATAAGGTTTTTCCCACGCTTTCGCACCATCCAAATAGCGAGTACACCGAATTGTTGGCAACCGCGATCGGCGCAATATTGAGGAGACCACCAGAGAGGCTCTGCCCGATGACCGCCATCGCTCCCGCCTTCGCCGCCGACTACTCGCACTGCTTCAGCAACTTCTGCGAGTACGCGCGGATCTTGAGCGGCATGGCCTCGGACGGCGGCGCCAAGCGCGACGAACTGGCCAAGGTCGCGGCCTTCCTCTATCACACCGCCGAGATGTTGCGGCACCGGGTGACACCCGAACTGCCGGTTCCGGCCGAAGCGGCCCATCCGTTCGCCGAAGTTCGTGCGCTCGCCCGCACCTACCCGGCGGCGGTGCCCGAGCCACTCCCGCCGACCATCAGCGACCGGCTGGTGACCTGGAACGTGATCTAGGCGCACCGCTACTTGGCGGCAGCGAAACCCTTCGGCCACACGTCCTTGATGAAGTTGGTCGAGAGATCGCCGGCGACGAACCGGGGTTCGCGCATGACCGCCGCCAGGAACGCGAGGTTCGACCTGACGCCGCCGACCGTGGTCGCGGCGAGCGCGTTCTTCATGTGCTCGATCGCCTCGCCGCGATCGCGCCCGTAACTGCAGACCTTGGCGATCATCGGATCGTAGTAGAGGCTGATCTCGTTCCCGGCCAAGACCCCGGTGTCGACACGAACGCTCGCGCTGTCCGCGGCCGGCGTCCATTCGGTGATGGTGCCGGGCGAGGGAAAGAAATCACGCGCTGGATCCTCGGCGTAAAGCCGCGCCTCGATCGCCCAGCCTTTGAACTTGATGTCGTCCTGAGCGTAGCGGAGCCGCTCGCCGGCTGCGTTCCTAATCATCTCCTCGACGAGGTCGAGCCCGGTCACCAGCTCGGTCACCGGGTGCTCGACCTGGATGCGGGTGTTCATCTCGAGAAAATAGAAGTTGCGGTTCTTGTCGACGATGAACTCGACAGTGCCGGCCGAGGAATAGTCGACCGCTTTCGCCAACGCGACCGCCTGGGCGCCCATCGCGGCGCGAGTCTTGGCGTCGATGAACGGGCTCGGCGCCTCCTCGATCACCTTCTGATGGCGGCGTTGGATCGAGCATTCGCGCTCGCCCAAGTGCACGACGTTGCCGTAACGGTCGCCCAGCACTTGAATCTCGATGTGGCGCGGCTCTTCGATGTAGCGCTCGATGAACATGCGCTCGTCGCCGAACGCCGACTTGGCTTCGCGGCTCGCTTGCACGAACGCCTCGCGCAGCCCCTGATCGGTGCGGCAGATGCGCATGCCGCGGCCGCCGCCGCCAGCCGACGCTTTGAGCATCACCGGATAGCCGATCGGACGCGCCGCCTCGATCGCGGCGTCGGCATCGGGCAGCACGCCCAAAAATCCGGGCGCGACGCTGACACCCGCCTGGGTCGCCTTCTTCTTCGAAAGGATCTTGTCACCCATCGACTGGATCGCTTCGATACGCGGGCCGATGAAGGGGATGCCGGCTTTGCTGAGTTCGAGCGCGAACTCGGCGTCCTCGGACAGGAACCCGTAGCCGGGATGGACGGCTTCGGCATCGGTCGCCTGGCACGCGGCGACGATACGCTCGGGCATCAGGTAGCTCTCGGTCGCCTTGGCGCCGCCGATGTGTACGGCGTCATCCGCCATCTGCACGTGGAGCGCGGTCTGGTCGGCGTCGGAAAATACCGCGACCGTCCTGATGCCGAGCTTCCGGCAGGTCTTGATGATGCGGCAGGCGATTTCGCCGCGGTTGGCGATCAGTATTTTCTTGAACATGGCCTATGCGAGGCTGGTAGCCGGAACGACCGCAGGTCGGCTATAGGGCCGGCCCGGTGGACGGTCAAGGATCGTCGCGGGTAGCGGGCGTTGCCGATCGGGCTCAGCGCAACGCGGCGCCGACGACGGCGAGGGTCGGCCAGCCCGGAACGCGAAAGCCCATCGGCTTGTCCTGCGCTTGGCGGGTGACGGTGCGCGGGGCTTCGGCCGCGGGCGGCGCGAGGCCGGGCGGCGCTTTGTCGGCGGCGGCTTTGGATTTCGGGGCCGGCAACAGCCCGAGCCGCTCGGACAGGAGCGCGATCTGCTGCTGGGCGCCTTGGAGCAAAACGTCCTTGCGCCGTATCTCTTCGGTGACCCGCTCGCGCTCGGCCCGCAATTCGCCCTGCAGGTCGTCGACATGCTTTTCGAGCCGTCCGATCTGGCGTCGGAGGTCTTCGAGGTAGGCGTTCGCGAGCTTGCGGACGTCCTCGATCCGCCCGGGGTTGGTGTCCGTCACGACTAAACCGCGTTGATCCAAACGCGGCGGAGCTTATCACAAGATATTAGAATACCCGAACATTTCGTGCATGATGCCGAGCGATGCCGACCTTGAGCCACTCCGGCGCCGAGCTCCACTACGACGTGATCGACGTCGCGCCTCGTTGGCGCGGCGAGCCGCAGACGATCCTGTTCCATCACGGTGCTGACGCGAGTCGCCAACTGCGCTTGCGTCAAACCTCGATACTCACGCCACACTAAAATTGGGTTCTCGCCGCTGCCATAGAGACGCTCGATCACCGCGTTCTGGATCGGTTCGATCTTGCCGCTGTTGATTTCGCCGAGATGTTGCCGCGCGACCGTCGCGTCGTAGGCATCATCCGCGCTGTCGCACAATCGACGATATTCCGCGAACGGCACGACGGCGTATTGCCGGCCGCTAATTCGTAGGGTCTCAAGTCCGCGCTTCTTCCGAGCCCCTGCCCTCATCGATAAACCTCTCGCTGATGCGCAATTCGCAGAATTATCGATTCATTTTTCACCGCCGGCGAAATACGCGATCCCGCTAGCGTTACCTGCTAACGGCATCGCGCGGCGCTTGGCCGGCGAAGAACGCGTCCAGGTTATCGACCGCGCGGTGGCCCATCGCCTCGCGGGTCTCGACGGTGGCGCTGCCGATGTGCGGCAGCAGGAATACGTTCGCGAGCGCGAGATAACCGGGATTGATCGCGGGCTCGCCCTCGAATACGTCGAGCCCGGCCGCGGCGATGTAACCGCTCTCGAGTGCGGCAATCAAGGCGTCATCGTCGATGAGACCGCCGCGCGCGGTGTTGACCACGATCGCGCCTTTGGGGAGCTTGGCCAAGGCAGCTGCGTTCACCATCTTGCGGGTCGCGGCGTTGGCTGGCGCATGCAACGAGAGAAAGTGCGAACGAGCGAGCAGCCGATCGAACGAGGCTTCGTACGCCGCCGGAATCGCGGCCGCGTCCGGCACCGGCTTGGGGTTGTGGTAGACGACCGTCAAGCCGAACGGAATCGCCCGCCGCGCGACGGCACGGCCGATCCGCCCCAAGCCGAGGATCCCGAGCGTCTTCCCTTGTAACCCGGTGCCCAGGAACGCGACCGCCGACCACCGGCCCCAGCGCCCGTCGCGGATGATGCGATCGCCCTCGGTCGCGCGCCGCGATGCACCCAACAGGCAAAGCCATGCGACGTCGGCGGTCGCTTCCGAAAGCACATCGGGAGTGTTGGTGACGATGATGCCGCGCGCGGCCGCGGCAGCGAGGTCGATGTGATCGTAGCCGACCGAATAGGTCGCGATGATCCGGACGCTGGCCGGCAAGCGCTCGATCAACGCCTGGTCGAAGCGCTCGGCGGTGGTGCAAAGGATCGCGTCGGCCTCGGCCGCGAGCGCGAGAATGGCAGCGGCGTCGGGTGATTCGTCGCCCGCGCTCCGGTTGAGCCGCGCGGCATAGTCGCAGGCGAGCCGGCGCTCGACCGCCTCGGGCAGGCGGCGGGTAACGACAACGATTGGGCGGTTCGGTGTCATGGCACTCATCGTACCTTTTCGATCAACGCGAGGAGCCCCTCGAGGAGCCGGGTCGAGCTTGGCGGGCAGCCGCGGGATATGGAGATCAACCGGGATCGCCGCGGCGACGCCGCCGAGCACAGCGCAACTTCCGGCGAAGACGTGCAAGTCGAAACCGCAATCGCCGACGGCGACCACGGGATACCGACGGCTGGGGCCGGTCGGGACGACCGCACCCGCCGCGAACGTTAGACCAAGTCCCGGCGCCAGGGAACTTGTCTCGGCTCGATCATACCGGCCTGCACCACGGCGTACCGGTCGGATGCGCCGGCTGCCAAACTCGGCTAATCTCCCGGCACCGAATTCGGGTAGGAACAGACGTGGCGTTTTTGCTTGCGATCAGCCGTGCGATCGACGCGCTCAATGCGTCGATCGGTCGGCTCGTCTATTGGCTGGTCCTGGTCGCGGTGCTGATCAGCGCCGGCAACGCCACGACCCGTTACCTCTTCAATATCGGATCCAACGCCTGGCTCGAGGCGCAGTGGTACCTGTTCTCAGCGGTCTTTCTGCTGTGTGCCGGGTATGCGCTGCTCCTCAACGACCACGTCCGCATCGACGTCGTCTCCGGCCGATTCTCGAAGCGGACCCAGACTTGGATCGACGTGTTCGGTACCGTCGTCTTCCTGCTGCCGATGGCGATCGGCATCATGTGGCTGTCGTGGCCGGCGGTGCTCGACTCGTTCCAGCGCCATGAAATGTCGGGCGACGCCGGCGGCCTGGTGCGCTGGCCGGTCAAGGCACTGATTCCGGTCGGCTTCCTGCTGCTGACGCTGCAAGGCTTTTCCGAGTTGATCAAGCGCATCGCGTTCTTGACCGGCCACCTCGCCGAGCCGATCACCCCGCCGCCCCGTCCCGAGTAACGCCCGCTTCCCAGGCCCGCCGTGACCGAATTCCTGATCGCCGAGATGGCGCCGCTCATGTTCGCGGCGTTGATCGTGTTCATGCTGCTCGGCTACCCGGTCGCGTTCGCGCTCGCCGCCAACGGCTTGGCGTTCGGGTTCCTCGGCATCGAACTCGGCCTGCTCAAGCCCGAGCTCCTGCAAGCGCTCACCGATCGCGTCTTCGGAATCATGCGCAACGATACGTTGCTGGCGATTCCCTTCTTCACTTTCATGGGCTTGATCCTCGAACGCAGCGGCATGGCCGAGGATCTGCTCGATACCATCGGCCAGTTGTTCGGCGCGTTCCGCGGCGGCCTGGCCTATGCCGTCGTCTTCGTCGGTGCGCTCTTGGCCGCGACGACCGGCGTCGTCGCCGCTTCGGTGATCGCCATGGGCCTGATCTCGCTCCCGATCATGCTCCGCTACGGCTACGACCGCCGCCTCGCCTCGGGCGTCATCGCGGCGTCGGGAACGCTCGCTCAAATCATTCCGCCGAGTCTGGTCCTGATCGTCATGGCCGACCAGCTCGGCCGATCGGTCGGCGATATGTACGAGGGCGCAATCGTTCCCGGCCTCGTGCTCTCCGCGCTTTACGCCGGCTACGTATTCCTGGTGACAATTTTGCGGCCCGACGCAGCGCCGGCGCTCCCGCCCGAGGCGCGGACGCTGCGCGGCTTCAAGCTGGCCGAGCGAGTCGTGGTGTCGCTGGTGCCGCCCCTCGTCCTCATCTTCCTGGTGCTCGGCACGATCTTCCTCGGCTGGGCGACGCCGACCGAGGGCGGCGCCATGGGTGCGACCGGCGCGATCATCCTCGCCCTCGCCAAGCGCCGCCTCGACTGGTCGCTGCTACGCCAGGCGATGGACGCGACCGCGCGGCTCTCGGCGTTCGTGATCTTCATCCTGATCGGCGCGACCGTGTTCACGCTCGTGTTCCGCGCCGTCAACGGCGACCTCTGGGTCGAGCACCTCTTGACCGGCCTGCCTGGCGGCCAGATCGGGTTCCTGATCGTCGTCAACATCCTGGTGTTCCTGCTCGCGTTTTTCCTCGACTTCTTCGAGCTCGCTTTCATCGTCGTGCCGCTCCTGGCGCCGGTCGCCGAGAAGCTCGGCATCGACCTGATCTGGTTCGGGGTCCTGCTCGGCGTCAACATGCAGACCTCGTTCATGCATCCGCCGTTCGGGTTCGCCCTGTTTTACTTGCGCAGCGTCGCGCCCAAAGACCCGTACATCGACAAGGTGACCGGTCTGCGCACCGCTCCCGTCACCACCGGACAGATCTATTGGGGCGCGGTGCCGTTCGTCGGCATCCAGATCTTGATGGTGGCGCTGGTGATCGCATTCCCGGGTATGGTGATCGAGACCAAACGCGACGCGGTCGATCCGAGCAAGATCGAGATCGTCATCCCACCCTCCGAGGAACCGGAGAGCGACAACGACCCGGCCGAGAGCGAGGGCGAGAAGACCGACGAATAGCCGTGCCATGCATCGGCATGCTCATGCGCGCGCAAACGAAAACCCCGCCCGTCTCGCAACGGGCGGGGTTCGTGTTCGCGTCGTCGGGCGAAGCTAACCCTTCTTGGTTTGCCCCTTGGGCGCGCCGCCACCCGCGGCCGGACGCACCGCCGCGCTCAGGAAGCTGTCGTACGAGGCCTCCGCCACCCGGAACCAGCTGATCTGGTCGTTACGGAACGACATGTAGGAATCGAAGATCTTCTTGAACTTCGGATTCTTGGCGTTGGTTTCCTCGTAGAGCTCGTTCGCGGCGTTGTAACAGGCCTGCATGACCTCGCGCGTGAACGGCCGGAGGATCGCGCCGCCGGCGATCAGGCGCCGGAGCGCCGCCGGGTTGCCGGCATCGTACTTCGCCATCATCCAGGTATTGGACTCGGCGCACGCGACTTCGAGCGCGTTCTGATAAGCCGCCGGCAGCGACTCCCACGCCTTCATATTGACGTAGGTCGAGAGCATCGGGCCGCCTTCCCACCAACCCGGGTAGTAGTAGTACTTGGCAACTTTCTGGAACCCGAGCTTCTCGTCGTCGTAGGGGCCGACCCACTCGGCGGCATCGATGGTGCCTTTTTCGAGTGCCGGGTAGATGTCGCCGCCCGGGATCTGCTGCGGCACCACGCCGAGCTTGGTCAGCACCTGGCCGGCGAAGCCGCCGATCCGCATCTTGAGACCCTTCAGGTCCTCGACCGTCTTGATCTCCTTGCGGAACCAGCCGCCCATCTGGGTGCCGGTATTGCCGCTCGGGATGTTGTAGACGTTGTACTCCTTGAAGAACTCGCGCAGCAGTTGCAAGCCGCCGCCATTGATAATCCAGGCGTTCATTTGCCGGTAATTGAGGCCGAACGGCACCGCGGTATCGAAGGCGAAGGTGGGGTCCTTGCCGATATAGTAGTAGCTCGCGGTATGGCCGAGTTCGACGGTCGCGTTCTGACACGCGTCCAAGACCTGGAACGGCGGCACGATCTCGCCGCCGGCAAAGGCACGGATCTGAAACTTGTTGTCGGTCAAGGCCGCGACCCGCTTGGCCATGACTTCGGCGG
This sequence comes from Alphaproteobacteria bacterium, assembly GCA_016869275.1. Classification (GTDB taxonomy): domain Bacteria; phylum Pseudomonadota; class Alphaproteobacteria; order SHVV01; family SHVV01; genus SHVV01. The sequence goes on from VGEO01000108.1 coordinate 8,041, forward strand.
CGCCGAAGATGGTATCGAGCGCCTTGGGGAAGCTCGAGGCTAGACGCCACTTGACCTCGGGCATCGACTGGGCGATCGCCGGGGCGGCGATCGTTCCGGCGGCCGCAGCACCGAGGCCGGCCGATTTCAAAAACTTACGACGGTCCATTGATAATCGCTCCCTACGGTTGAAGCCAATAACGGGCGCCGATCGGGCGCCGTGCGGCCCTCATACTCGGAAGGCCGCGGTTATTCCCTACATACCATTGGCGGAGGGGCGGCGCCACCGGGGACCGTCGCCGAACCTCACAAAAGGAAACGCCGCCCGCGGCACTTGGGGAGGCTGTGGAGGCCGTGCCGGGGCGGCGTTGTCGCTCGAGTCCGGCCACCGCGTCGATGCGGGTCCCAGGGGAGGGTCCTGGCTCGGTCGAGCAGGTCCGCACCGCGCGATAGCCGTTGGTCCGAAATAAGATCACAATAATACATTCAGTCAAGATTGTTTTTCGGTATCCTCCGGCAATGCCGACCCCACCGCGCCGCCAGCGCACCCAGGAAGAGCGCACCCGCGCCACCCGCGCCCGCCTGATCGAGGCGGCGATCGGTTGCCTGGCCGATGGCGGGCTCGAGCGGGCGACGACGATCGCAATCGCGAAGCGCGCCGGCGTATCGCGCGGCGCGCTGCAGCACCAGTTCCGCTCGGCCACCGATCTCATGATCGCCGTGATCGCAGCGGTCGAAGGCGACCTGGTGCACGAATTCGACCGCGTCACCGCGAGTTCACTGTCGCGTTCCGACCGCCTCGCCGCGCTGATCGAGGCGTATTGGAACGTTTACAAGAGCCGCCCCTACCTGGCCGTGATCGAGATCCTTTTCTCCGGCCGCACGGATCGTGATCTGGCGCGCCGGTCGCGCCGCGCGGTCGCCGAAATCAAGACGCTCGGCGAGCGGCGTTGGCGCGAGTGCTTCGCCGATATCGGCACCGCGCCGGCCGACGCCGCGAAACTCCGCACGGTCGTCATCTCGACGCTGCGCGGCATGGCGGTACGTCGCACCTATTGGCGGAGCGCCGCGACCGAGCGCGCCGACATCGCGCTTCTGACCGAACTGTGCCGCCGGTACCTCGGCCGCTGACGCCGGGCAAAGCCGATTGCCGGTGGCGCGGCGCCGTGCCAGGAATCGGCCGTTGTTCGTGCAGAGGAAGAGCAATGGCGAGACGTCTGACCGGCGTTGTGGCAGCGATCGCCGGTCTCATCGGTGCCGGCGCGGCGTCGGCCGCCGGCGACTGGCCGCTCCCGATCTTCGACACCCACATGCACTATAGCCAGCCGGCGTGGACGGCGTACCCGCCGGCCGCAGTGGTCAAGGCAATGGACGAGGCCGGGGTGCCGCGGGCCCTGGTATCGTCGACCCCGGACGACGGCACACTCGCGCTCTACCGCCACGATCCGAGCCGGTTTACGCCCGAACTCCGGCCCTACCGAGAGGGCGTCGGGCTCGCCAACTGGACCGAGGCGCCGGGCACCGTCGAGTACATCGACGAGCGGCTCCGCATCGGCGGCTACAAAGGGATCGGCGAGTTTCACCTTCACGGTGAAGAGCAGGCGCGGACGCCGATCATGCGGGCCGTGATCGAACGTGCGGTCCGGCATGGGCTCTACCTCCACATTCATTCGGGAGCCGGGCCGATTCACGCGGTTTACGCGGTCGATCCGGCCGTCAAGGTGCTTTGGGCGCACGCCGGCATGAGCGAACCAGCCAACGTCGTCAGCGAAATGCTGGGCCGCTACCCGACCCTCGTCACCGAAGTCTCGTTCCGCGCCGGCGATATCGGCGCCGGGGGTCTCGATCCGGCGTGGAAGGACGTGCTGCTCGCCTATTCCGACCGCATCATGATCGGTACCGACACCTACGTGACCGCTCGCTGGGGCGACTACAAGCGCTTGATCGAGGAGCACCGGGCCTATCTCTACAAGTTGCCGCGCGAAGCGGCCGAGGCGATCGCCTACAAGAA
>VGEO01000109.1 GCA_016869275.1 Alphaproteobacteria bacterium
TTTGCCAGGCCCGGGCCAGCACCGCCATCGCGAGACCCTTGGCCATCTCGGTACCGTGGGTGCGCATCGCCTCGGCGACCGCGAGTTCGTCGGCGGCGGGACCGACGATCTTGAGCCGCGTCAGCCAGTGGACGAGTTCGAGCAGGTCCTGGACCACGACCAGCGGATCGGCACCGACCGCGGCGAGGTCGCGGAACTTGGCGAGCGCCTCCTTGGCATCGCCCCCCATGACGACATCGAGGAGATCCAAGACCTTGCCGCGGTCGGCCAGCCCCAGCATCTCGCCGACCGCGGCATCGGTCACGCTGGCGCCGCTTTGGGCGATCGCCTGATCCAACAGCGAAAGGCCGTCGCGGACCGAGCCCTCGGCGGCGCGCGCGATCAGGCTGAGCGCGGCCGGCGCCACCGCGACGCCTTCCAGCTCGGCGATGCGGCCCAAGTGCGCGAGCATGGTTTCGGTGTCGAGCCGGCGGAGATCGAAACGCTGGCAGCGAGACAACACCGTGATCGGGATCTTGCGGACTTCGGTGGTCGCGAACACGAATACGACGTGCGGCGGCGGCTCTTCCAGGGTCTTGAGCAGGGCGTTGAACGCCTGCGTCGAAAGCATGTGCACTTCGTCGATGATGTAGACCTTGTTGCGCGCCGAGACCGGGGCGTAGCGGACGCCGTCGATCAGCTCGCGGATGTCGGCAACCCCGGTGCGGCTCGCGGCGTCCATCTCGAGCACGTCGATGTGACGGTCCTCGGCGATCGCCACGCAATGCTCGCACACGCCGCACGGATCGGCGGTCGGCCCGCCCTTGCCGTCGGCGCCGATACAATTGAGCGCGCGCGCGATGATGCGGGCGGTGGTGGTCTTGCCAACGCCGCGGACGCCGGTCAGTACGAACGCATGCGCGAGCCGCCCCAATTGAATAGCGTTCGTGAGGGTGCGGACCAGCACGTCCTGACCGACCAAGCCGGTGAAACTGGTCGGGCGGTACTTGCGGGCGAGAACGCGGTAGGGCTGGGCGGCGTCGGCCATGGCGGTTCAGGGGGTCACGGCACACGGCGCCGCCGGGCCGGAACAAGGGTGGGGGCTGGTGAGACGACCCGGAAACGACCCGTTACGGCTGCTTCCTTCCGGACCTGACCGGGTTAGCGAGCGATCCGTCCGCCGCCAACCCCCGCTGGCACTATAGCAGCCCGGACAACGCCCGAGGCAAGCGCGGTCCGCGCCGGTGCGGCCCGCCGATTGCCGGCGCGCGACGATCCGTGCGAGGCTCCGCCGTCTTTCGCTCCCACGCATGTCGCAAGTCCACGTCTTCGCCGGTAACGCCTTGGACCGCGCCGCCAATGTCCGGCGCGACGATGCCTGGCTCGCCGCCAAGCGCGCCGATCCCGACACCCGCTTTCTCGCGTTCTGGCGCTTGCATGCGCTCCTCGCCAAGGCCGAGCCGCCGCGGCTGGCGTGGCTCGACTTCGACCGGGCCGGCGCGGCCGCACCCGAGGTGCCAACGGTGTTCCTCGGCCTCGAGCGGGGCGACGCCCGCTTCGCGATCGACGTCTCCGCGCTCGACCCGCCCGAACCCTTTGCCGCCGCTGCCCACGCACAGTTCGTCGAGGTCCGGGCCGCGGCGCAGCTCGTGACGGTGCCGGAATCGGGCATTTTGGCGCAAGCGCGCGCAGTCCTCGATTGGCACCGGCGCCACCGATATTGCGCCGCCTGCGGCCACCCCACCCTCATCGCCGAGGGCGGCTACATGCGCGTTTGCACGAACACGGCGTGCAACGCGCAGCATTTCCCGCGCACCGACCCGGTCGTCATCACCGTGGTCGTGCGCGGTGACCGCTGCCTGCTCGGACGGTCGGCGCGGTTTCCGACCCAGACCTATTCGGCGCTCGCCGGTTTCATGGAGCCCGGCGAATCGATCGAGGAAGCGGTCCGGCGCGAGGTCCTCGAAGAATCCGGCATCCGCGTCGGGGCGGTCCGCTATCATTCGTCGCAGCCGTGGCCGTTTCCGGCCTCGCTCATGATCGGCTGCTTCGGCGAGGCGCTCTCCGAGGCGATCGCCATCGATCCGGTCGAGATCCAGGACGCGCGCTGGTATTCGCGCGATCAAGTGGCGCGGGCGCTCGCTGGCGAAGACCCGGAAACCGGGCTCAAGCTGCCGCAGCCGCTCGCCATCGCCCACCAGTTGATCCGCTGGTGGGTCGCCCGCCCGGGCGAAAAGATCTTTTAAGAACAAAGCGATAGAAAGATTTTGCCAAGCACGGATTAGATCGTCGGGCGCCGGTGTTCTTCCCGTTAGACTGGTGCGGCCAGGGTTGCTTACGGCGGCACGAGTCCGTGCGGGGATTCCATTCGATTCAACCTCAAGGAGTTAATGACATGAAGCTCGTTGCTTTGACCGCCGCGGTGTTGTTTGGCGCCGCGATTCTCGGTGCACCCGCGCACGCGGCCTGCAAGGACGAACTCGCCGCCCTGCAGAAGACCGCGGCAGGCATCAAGGATACCAAGAAGAAGGAAATGGTCGAGAAGCACTGGAAAGAAGGCGACACCGCCGCCAAGGCCGGCAAGGAAGCCGATTGCATGAAGGCGGTCGCGGCGGCGAAGAAGGCGGCCGGTTGATCCAGCGGCAAATACGCCAAGCGAAGGGGCGGCCCTCGGGCCGCCTCTTTTTTTTGCGCGTGCGGATCAGCCGCCGCGCCGGAACGAATGCGCCGGATAGACGCCGAGCACCTTGAAGTCACGGGTGAAGAAGCCGAGTTCCTCGAACGCACGCATCACCGCCGGGTCGTCGGCGTGGCCTTCGATGTCGGCGTAGAACTGGGTCGCCGCGAACGAGCCGCCGACCTGATAGCTCTCGAGCTTCACCATGTTGACGCCGTTGGTCGCGAACCCGCCCATCGCCTTGTAGAGCGCGGCCGGAACGTTGCGGACGCGGAAGATGAACGAGGTGATGGCGGGGCCGGCTGCGAGCGGCGGCCGCACCGACTCGCGGGCCAGGATGACGAAGCGGGTGGTGTTGTGCTCGGCGTCCTCGAGATCGGTCTTGAGAATCGTGAGGCCGTAAGTCTCGGCCGCGAGCGATGATGCGATCGCGGCGTCGGCCGGATCGCGGCGGCGGGCGATCTCGGCGGCGGCGCCGGCGGTATCCGCGAGCACGTGCGCTTTGAGCCCGTGCCGCCGGATGAAGGCGCGGCACTGCGAGAGCGCGTGAATATGGCTGTAGACGTTCTTGACCCCGGCGAGGGTCGCGCCCGGGGCCGCCAGCAGGCAATGCTGCACGCGCAGGAAATGCTCGCCGACGATATAGAGCGGCGAGTCGGGCAGCAGGTGGTGGATGTCGGCGACACGGCCGGCGACCGAGTTTTCGATCGGAATCATGGCGCGGACCGCGCGCCCCTCGCTCACCGCCGCGAATGCGTCCTCGAAGGTGTCGCACGGCAGCGGCGCGAACTCGGGCAGCACTTGCCGGCAGGCCAGATGCGAATAGGCGCCGGGCGCGCCTTGAAACGCGATCGTGCGGGCCGGATCGGTCGGCGGGGGGGCAGCAGCCATGGCAGGTCGGAGTTTCGCCGACGTCAGGGGCGCCGGGCAAACCGGCTGGTCGCGAACAGACGCCGCGCTTTGTCGAGGTCGGCCGGAGTATCGACACCGAAGGGAACCGTGTCAACGAGCGCGGCGTCGATACGCAGGCCGGCTTCGAGCGCGCGCAGTTGCTCGAGCCGCTCACGGCGCTCGAGCGGGCTTTGCGGCAAAACGATGAAGCGGGCGAGCGCCGCCGGCCGGTAGGCGTAGATGCCGATGTGGTGGAGGAGCGGGCCGGGGCCCGAGGGCGCGGCGGAGCGTGTGAAATAAAGCGCACGCCCGATCCGCGCGCCGGGCGCGAGCGCGACGATCGCCTTAACGACGTTGGGATCGGCCGCCTCGGTCGGATCGTCGGTCGGCGCAACCAGGGTCGCGATATCGACCGCGGGGTCGGCCAGCGGCGCGACCACGGCCCGAACCGCGTCAGGCTCGATCAGCGGCAGATCGCCCTGGAGATTGACCACGGCATCGAACGCCGCGGCGCCGCCGAGCGCGCTAAAGGCCTCGTGGACGCGGTCGGAGCCGGTCGGGTGGTCGGGGCGGGTCAAGAGCGCGCGCCCGCCGGCGGCTTCGACGGCTTCCACGATCGCAGGGTCGCCGGCCGCGACCACGACCGGCCCGAGCGCCGCTTCGGTCGCGCGCCGCCACACCTGCACGATCATCGGCGCATCGCCGATCAGCGCGAGCGGCTTGCCCGGCAGGCGGGTCGCCGCCATCCGCGCCGGAATCACGACAAGGGGTTTCACGGGTTGGGCCACCCGGTCGCCGCTCCTGAAAAGCCGAGGTATTGCGCCCTGTTCGGGCCCGATCGCGGGCGAGTTATACGGGTTGCACCGCGGGCGGGGAAGCCGCTAATCTCCAACCGGCCGCGCGCGCCGCCTGTCCGATTGCTCGGGAACCAGCCATGAACGCCCTTGATTTCAACAAGATAGCCGGTGCCGGTTTGGCGGCGGTCCTGCTGATCACAGTCCTCAACATCGCCGGCGACGCGATCTACAAGCCGCGCGTTCCCGAGCAGACCGCGATGACGGTGGCGGCCGAGGAAGAGGACAAGGGCGGCGGGGCCGCGGCGGCCGACACCCGCCCGTTGCCGGTCCTGCTCGCCGAAGGCAACGCCAAAGAGGGCGAAAAAGCCTTCAAGAAGTGCGTCTCCTGCCATACCGCCGAGAAAGGCGGTCCCAACCGCGTCGGTCCCAATCTTCACGACGTCGTCGGCCGCAAGGCTGCCGGCGCCCCGGGCTTCAGTTTCTCGAGCGCGATGGCTGGCTTCGGCAAGTCGTGGGGCTTCGCCGAATTGGACGCATTCCTCGCCAACCCCAAGGGCGTGGTCGCGGGCACCAAAATGACGTTCGCCGGCATCAAGAACCCGGTCGAGCGCGCCAACCTGTTGCTCTACATGCGCTCGTTGAGCGACGCGCCCAAAGACCTGCCCAAGTGACGCGCTGCCGGCGCCGCGCGCGCCGGAACGATCGCCACCCGGGCAGCGGCTGACGATGCCCGCTCCAACTCCCGATCTCGACCGGCTGACGGGGTTAGCGATCGCGCTCGCCGATACGGCCGGCGCCGCCATCCGCCCCTATTTTCGCCGCCCGATCGCCGTCGATACCAAGCCCGACAGCAGCCCTGTCACCATCGCCGATCGCGAGGCCGAGCAGGCGATCCGGCGCCTGATCGAGCGCACCCACCCCGACCACGGCATCGTCGGCGAGGAGTTCGGCGCGGTCCGCCGCGACGCGCGCTTCGTGTGGGTGATCGACCCGATCGACGGCACCAAATCGTTCGTGACCGGGACGCCGATGTTCGGCACCCTAATCGCGCTCTGCGACAATGGCCGGCCGCTGGTGGGCGTGATCGACCAGCCGATCACGGCGGAGCGATGGATCGGCGCCGCCGGGGCGGCCACCCGTTTTAACGGCGAGCCGGTCCGGGTACGGTCGTGTCCGCGGCTCGACCAGGCGGTTCTGTTCACGACCGGCCTCACCTATTACCCGCCGCCCGACCGCGCCGCTTTCGAGCGCCTGGAACGGACGGTCAAACTCACCCGGTTCAGCGCCGACTGCTACGCCTTCGGCCTACTGGCGATGGGGTTCGTCGACCTCGTGGTCGAATGTTCGCTCAAAGACCACGACTTCGCCGCGCTGGTGCCGGTGATCGAAGGGGCGGGCGGCGTCATCACCGATTGGCAGGGCCGGCCGCTCGCCTTGGGGAGCGACGGCCGGGTCCTCGCGGCCGGCGATCCGTCACTTCACCGTGAGGCGCTTGCGATCCTCGCCGGTTAGGGCGCGAGCCGGCTTACGTTTGCGCGCCGGCGTGCGTAGGCTAAGGGCGCCGCTTCCCGTGGAGACCGCGCATGATCTGGTCGTTGTTCCTTCGTAGCCTGTCCGTCGTCCTGGCCGTGGCGGCGATCGCCCCGGGGGCCGCGATCGCCCTGCCCAAGCACGGCCACGCGCTCTTGGGCGATCTCAAATACGGACCCGACTTCAAACATTTCGACTACGTCAATCCCAACGCGCCCATCGGCGGCACCGCCCGGCAGTTCGCGATCGGCGGCTTCGATTCGCTCAATCCATTCATCGTCAAAGGACGCGCTGCCGCGGGGATCGGCCTGATTTACGACCAGCTGATGGCGAGCTCGGCCGACGAGGCGAGCGCGCAATACGGTCTCATTGCCGAGAGCATCGAGACCGCGCCCGACAACACGTGGGTGATCTTCAATCTGAGGGCGGCGGCGCGCTGGCACGACGGCACGCCGATCACCGCCGACGACGTCATCTGGACCTTCGACACGCTCCGCAGCAAAGGTCATCCGACCTATCGAACCTACTGGGCCGATGTCGCCACCGTCGCGGCGCTCGCGCCGACGCGGGTCAAGTTCGCATTCAAGCACGGCGACAACAAAGAGCTCGCGCACATCCTGGGCCAGCTCACGGTGCTGCCGAAGGCCTATTACACGACCCGCGAGTTCGACAAGACCACGCTCGAGCCGCCGTTGGGAAGCGGACCTTACCGCGTGATCGAGCTCGAAGCCGGGCGGTCGATCACGTTCGAGCGCGTCGCGACCTACTGGGCCAAGGATCTGCCGATCGCCCGGGGCCACAACAATTTCGAACGTATCCGCTACGACTATTTCCTGGATCAAACGGTTGCGCTCGAGGCGTTCAAGGCCCACGTCTACGACTTCCGCGCCGAAAGCAGCGCCAAAGATTGGGCGACCTCGTACGACTTTCCGGCGCTCAAGCAGGGCCTCGTCGTCAAGGAGGAGATCAGGCACGAGGTGCCGACCGGGATGCAGGCGTTCGTCTTCAACCTGCGCCGGCCGCTGTTCAAGGACCGGCGCGTTCGCGAGGCGATCGCCCACACCTTCGACTTCGAGTGGGCCAACGCCAATCTGTTCTATGGCCAGTACGTTCGCACCGCGAGCTACTTCTCGAACTCGGAGCTGGCTTCGAGCGGGCTACCCGCGGCCGAGGAACTCGCGGTGCTGAACCCGCTGCGCGGCACGGTTCCGGACGAAGTCTTCACCAAGGCGTTCGCGCCGCCGGCGACCGACGGCTCGGGCCAGAACCGGGCCGGCTTGCGCGCCGCGACCCAGTTGCTTGCCGCCGCCGGGTTCGCGGTCAAGGAGCAAAAACTCATCGACCCCAAGACCGGTGGCCAGGTCGAGATCGAGTTCCTGCTCCAAGACCAGCGGTTCGAGCGCATCGTCGCGCCGGTGATCCGAAATATGGAGCGGCTCGGTATCAAGGCCCGCATCCGTATCGTCGACACGGCCCAATACCAGAAACGCACCGACACGTTCGACTACGACATGATCGTCGGCGGTTGGGGCCAATCGCTCTCGCCCGGCAACGAGCAGATCGACTTCTTCGGCTCGGCCAGCGCCGACCTCGAAGGCAGCCGCAACCTGGCCGGCATCAAGGACCCGGCGATCGATAAGCTGATCGAACTCATCATCAACGCGCCCGACCGCAAGACGCTGATCGCGCGCACCCGCGCGTTCGACCGCGTGCTGCTGTGGAACCACTTCGTGGTGCCGCAGTTTCACATCCAAAGCTACCGCATCGCCTACTGGAACAAGTTCGGCCGCCCGGCGGTCACGCCCAAATACTCCCTGGGCTTCAACACCTGGTGGGTCGACCCCGCGAAGGAAGCGGCGCTCAAACGCGGCGAGGCTCAGCTCAAAGGGCAGTGAAGCGATACGATCGCGCGCCAAATCCCTTAGAATGCCGGCTACGGCTATACGGAGAGCGCGGATGCGGGTCGCAGGTTCCTTGTCGTTGGTCGTGTGGGCGTTCGCGGCGGCGCTGGCGACGCCGGGCGCGACGCAAACCCAAGGTCCGAGCCACGGCCTCTCGACGTTCGGCCCGGTCAAATACGGCCCAGATTTCAAACACTTCGCTTACGTCAATCCGGGCACGCCCAAGGGTGGCGACATTCGCCTCCACTCGATCGGCGGTTTCGACAATTTGAATCCGTTCATCTTGAAGGGCGAGCCGGAAGACAATGCCGCACTTCCCTTCGATACGCTGATGGAGGCCGCGGGCGATGAGCCCGATTCGGCCTATGGGCTGATCGCGAAGTCGGTCGAGGTCGCGCCCGATCGAACCTACGCGCTCTTCACGCTGCACCCGGAGGCGCGTTTTCACGACGGTTCGCCGATAACCGCCGAGGACGTGGTGTGGACGTTCGAGACCATCCGCACCAAGGGCCATCCGCGCTACCGCATCGTCTATCGCGACATCGCGAAGGTCGAGGCGATCGGGCGCGACAAAGTCAAGTTCACGTTCAATCCCGGCGAGACCCGGGACCTGCCCTTGATCGCCGCCGGCCTTCCCGTGCTTTCGAAGGCGTTCTTCGCCGAGAACGAGTTCGACCGCACCACGTTGAAGCCGGTGCTGGGTTCGGGTCCCTATCAGGTCGAGAAGGTCGAGGCCGGCCGCTCGATCACCTATAAGCGCGTCGCCGACTATTGGGCCAAGGACCTGCCGGTCAACGTCGGCCGCCACAATTTTGAGCGGATCCGCGTCGACTACTACCGGGACCGCGCCGTCGCGTTCGAGGCGTTTAAGAGCTACGAGTACGACTTTCGCGAGGAATTCACCTCGAAGACGTGGGCGACCGAATACGACTTCCCCGGCACCCGTAAGAAGCAGGTCCTGCGCGCGACGCTCCCCGATGCGCGCCCCTCGGGCACCCAGGCCTATTTTCTCAACACCCGGCGCGACAAGTTGAACGACGTGCGCGTGCGCGAGGCGATCGCCCTTGCCTTCGACTTCGAATGGCTCAATAAGAACCTGTTCCACGGCCTCTACCGCCGAACCAAGAGCGTCTACGAGAACTCGGACTTGGCCGCTCGCGGCGTGCCCTCGGAATCGGAACGTCTGCTGCTCGAGCCGTTCCGCGACAAGCTGCCGGCCGATCTCTTCGCCAAGCCGATCCACTTTCCGGCGACCGACGGCTCGGGCAACGCGCGCGACAATCTTCGCCGCGCCGCCGACCTGCTCAAAGCCACCGGCTGGGCGATCAAGGACGGCAAGCTTCGCAACGCCAAGAACGAGCCGTTCGAGATCGAGTTCCTGACGTTCGAGCCGTCGTTCGAGCGGGTGATCGCGCCGTTGGTCAAGAACCTCGAGCGGCTGGGTATCGCTGCCCGCATCCGGATCGTCGATTCGGCGCAGTACCGCAAACGAGTCGATGAGTTCGACTTCGACATCACCACCGCCCGTTTCGTGATGTCGCTCACCCCCGGGATCGAGCAGCGCAACATGTGGGGCTCGGACGCGGCCGACGTGTCGGGAAGCTACAACTTGGCCGGCATCAAGCACCCGGTGATCGACGCCCTGATCGAGACGATGGTCGCCGCCAAGGACCGCGACGCGCTCACCGCGGCGGCGCGCGCTGCCGACCGCGTCATCCTCTGGAACCACTACCTGATCCCGCAGTGGTTCAAGGGCGAGCACAACATCGCCTACTGGGACAAGTTCGGCTTTCCGGCCGAAAAACCCAAATACGCGCCCGGCTACCCCGACACCTGGTGGCACGACGCCGCCAAGGCCGCCGCCCTCGCTCAGGCACGTTCCGCCGGCGATTGACCGGCTCCCCGTCCGCCCTCCCTCCCGCCGACCCGCGCCCCGCACCGCCATGTTCGCCTACATCGTCCGCCGCCTGTTGCTGATCGTCCCGACGCTCGTGGGAATCATGGTCATTAACTTTGCGATCGTGCAGGTCGCGCCGGGCGGGCCGGTCGAGCAGTTGATCGCGCAGATCACCGGCACCGCGATCGAAGCGACGGCACGGATCGGCGGCGCCGCCGGCGGCGAGGTCGGCGGTCAGCGCCAGCAGGCCCAGGCCGGGAGCGACGCGCAAGCGCCCTCGAAATATCGCGGCGCGCGCGGGCTCGAGCCCGAATTCATCAAGGAGCTCGAACGTCTCTATGGGTTCGATAA
>VGEO01000110.1 GCA_016869275.1 Alphaproteobacteria bacterium
CTCGCTCAAGGGTGGTATGCGCTGATGGCGCCCGACGACAAGGCCAAGGCCGAGATCGCCAGGTTCCAGGGCTACGTCGCCGCCGCCGGCCGCGCCCGGGACGGGATCGGCATCGAAGCCCGCATCGTCATGGGCCGCCGCACCCCGGCCGCAGCTGCCGCCGAGGCGCGCTGGTGGCAGGCCGCCGGCGCGACCCACGTCTCGCTCCACACCATGGACGCCGGGCTCGCGACCCCGGCCCAGCATGTCGCCGCGGCGACCCAGTTCATCGAGGCATGGCGGCGGGGATAAGCCGCCTTCCGTTCGCCGGGGGCCGGGCCTAGAATTGCGCCTCGACGACTAACTGTTTTCGGAGGACCGGTTATGGCGCGGACTTCGTCAAGCCAACGCACCCGCCGCAGCAAAAGCCCGAACACGCGCGGGGTGCTCTTCGCTGAGACGCGACGCGATCTAGCGCGGGCGCGGCACCTTCCCGGGCACCTCTATACCTCGGCTGAAACCTACGCCCAGGAGATCGACAAGATCTTCATGAAAGATTGGCAGTGCGTCGGCCGGGTCGAACAGTACCCCAACGTCGGCGACTACCGGGCGATGCGGATCGCCGGCGAACCGGTCATTATCTGCCGTAACAAGGAGCGCGAGCTCAAGGCCTTCGCCAACGTCTGCCGCCATCGTGGCGTCGAGGTCGCGGCGGTCGGCGCCGGCAATACAAAACAGTTCTCGTGTCCCTACCATGCCTGGCTCTACGACTTGGACGGCAAGCTGATCGGCGCGCCGTTCAATCGCGAGACCAAAGGCTACGACTTCAAGACCTGCCGACTGCCGCCGGTCAAACTCGATACCTGGGCCGGCTACATCTTCATCAACTTCGATCCCGCTTCGATGACACTCGCCAAATTTCTGGACGATGAAGGCGTGCGCAAGGCCGAACGGTTCCTACACCCGGAGAAGACCAAGATCGGCGACGAATACACCTTCGACATCGAGTGCAATTGGAAGTTCGTGCCCGAGAACTTGATGGACATCTATCACGCCAAATCGATCCACGGGACCTCGTTCGCCAAGCACTTCACGATGGAGGACTTTCCGTTCAAGCTCGCGCCAAACGGACGTTATCATGCCGAGTACGAGAGCCTCACGATGGCGCCGGACGGCGAGCTTCTGTTTGGGCCGATGCCGTGGCGCAAGGACGTCTCGGACTATTGGGCGTTCACCGTTTTCATTCGCCCGACCTTCAATATCTTCGGACGTAAAGACATGATCCAGCCGTGGGTGAGCTACCCGCTCGCGCCCGATAAGACCCGGATCACGATCTGGACCCAATACCCCAACGAGTTCTTCGAGCAGCCGGCGTTCGCCGAAAAGAACAAGATCGTCGCCGACTTCATCCGGCTGGTAGCAGCCGAAGATTCCGACATGATGCGCTCGCTCCAGAACGGCGTCGGCTCGCGCCACTTCGATCCCGGCCCGACCGTCGGTCTCGAGAAGGCGATCCATCACACGCTCAACTACTACGTCGAGCGCATGTTCGGAAACGGCCGCGCCGCCGCCGAATAACCGGCGCGGCGTCGCGAAAAAAAGGGCCGCACCTTGGGTGCGGCCCTTTCATCGATGAGTGGTCGCGTCTGGCTATTCCTTGAACAGCACGTCGTAGGGCACGCGCTTCGCCGACTGCACGTACTCGCCGCTCGAGCCCATCTTGCCGCCCTGCACCTGCATGATGAGGGCGCGGGTGCGGTCGAGCACGTGGACCTTGTCGTCGTACCAGACGACGCCGCCCAGCACTTTCTGTTCGCTGAACTTCTCGAGCTCCTTGCGGACCGCCTGCGAGTCGGTGCTCTTCGCTTTTTCCGCCGCGATCGCGAACTTCTGCATCGCCCGGTAGCCCAGCACCGAGATCGAGGTGGCCGGTGGCTGGCCGAACTTCTTCTTGAACTTCTCGACGAAGTCGCGGACCTCGGGGTCGGGATCGTCGCCGAACACCGAGCCGTAGGTCGGGACGTAGAAGTTGGAAAGGCCGGGGACGCCGTCGAGCCAATAGGCGCCGTCCATGGCCAAACCCGACATGATCGGCTGATTGATGCCGGCGGCGCGGAGCTGACGCAGGGCGGTCGGACCGCCAGGCGCGTACGTGCAGATGAAGAGCACGTCGGGCTGCGGGTTGAGCGCCTTGAGCCGCGTGATCTGAGTCGCGATCGACGGATCGTCGTTCTTGAACGTGTCGACGCCGGCGAGGCCGCCCGCTAGTTCCTTCCACCGCTCCTCGAAGCCGGCGCATTGTGCCCGGGTATAGGTGAGCGAGGTGTCGCGCAGCATGTAGGCGCGCTTCCACCCTTTCTTGTTGAACGCCCACTCTGCCATCAAGAAGCCGTCGACCTGAGCGGCGTGGCCGGTGGTGAACGCCAGTTCGCCGATGCCGACCGGACCCCACTTGGGTGAGCCCGAGCAGATCGAGATCACGAGGACGCCCGCTTTCTGGGCCGCAAGCCCGGCCGGGCCGCCCATGTCGAAGTCGCACGAGGCGAGCATGAACTTGGCGCCCTGCTTGAGCACGGTTTCGCCGGCGATCCCGGCCTGGGCCGGGTCGGACTTGGTGTCGGCGAAGACGGTCTTGATCGTGTTGCCGAGGACGCCGCCTTTGGCGTTGAGATCGTCGATCGCGATCAGCGCGCCTTTATGCGAGTCGCCGTCGTACGCGGTCATCCAGCCGCTCTGGGCGATCGCGAAGCCGACCGTGAAATCGGCGGCCGCGGCGCGCTCGGCGGCGAGACCCAAAACCAAGCCGGAAACGGCTACGCTTACTGCGCGAAATTTACGCATGGTCTCCCTCCCTCAATGAAATAGTATCGAAATATAGCAGAGAAAACGGCGCGGGTGGAGGATGTCGGGCCTGGGAACGCGAGGAGAGCGGGACGTCCTATCGGCGCAAGCGGTCACGGTACGGTTCGAAGGGCTGACGGCGCTCGACAGCGTCAGCCTCGACGTCCGCCCCGGCGACCTGCTCGGCCTGATCGGTCCCAACGGCGCCGGGAAAACGACGCTGGTCAACGTGCTGACCGGATTCCAGCCGCCGGCTGCCGGTGAGGTCGAGATCGGTGGGCGTCGCGCCGCCGGCTGGCCGTCGCATCGTTTCGCGCGCGCCGGCGTGGCCCGGACGTTCCAGAACGGCCGACTGTTCAAGGACTGCAGCGTCAGCGAGAACCTTGAAGTAGCGGAGCTCGGCGCCGGGCTCTCGGCCCGCGCGGCTGCCGCGCGCGCCGCGGACGTGCTGGCGTGGATGGATCTGAGCGCCAGCGCCGACGTGCGCGCCGATGCGCTCCCCTATGGCGAAGAACGCCGGATCGGCATCGCTCGCGCGCTGGCGACCGCACCCAAGTGGCTGCTGCTCGACGAGCCGGCGGCCGGCCTGAACGACGCCGAATGCGACCACCTGATGCGGACGGTGTCCCGGATTCCCGAACGCTTCGGCTGCGGCGTCCTGCTGATCGAACACAACATGCGGGTCGTCATGACGGTATGCCGTCGTATTCAAGTGATTGACTTCGGCAAGACCATCGCCGAAGGCACGCCGGCCCAGATTCAGGCCGACGCCGGCGTGATCCGCGCTTACCTCGGCCGGGCAACAGCCGCGTGACCATGCTCACGGTCGATGACCTCGAAGTCCGCTACGGACGTTTGGCCGCGGTCCGCAGCGTGTCGCTCACCGTAGCTCGCGGCGAGATCGTCTGCATCGTCGGACCAAACGGCGCCGGTAAGTCGACGACGCTTCTCACCATCGCCGGCGAACTCGCGCCATACCGCGGCGACATCGCGGTCGATGGCGATCGCTTGACCGGCCTCGCCAGCGAAGCCGTCGCCCGCCGTGGCGTCTCGCTGGTACCCGAGGGCCGGCGCATCTTCGGCACGCTCACGGTCGAAGAAAACCTCCGCCTGGCGACGTTTCAACGCCGCGATCGCGCGGCGGCGGCGCGCGACCTCGCCGACCTGCGCTTGCGTTTCCCGATCCTGGCGGAGCGCTACGGTTCGCCGGCCGGCCGGCTGTCGGGCGGCGAACAGCAAATCCTCGCCGTCGCCCGCGCCATGGCGACGCGGCCGCGGCTGATGCTGGTCGACGAGCCCTCACTCGGGTTGGCGCCGCAGAATGTCGATCTCGTCTACGCCCTCTTGCGCGAGCTTCGCGCCGGAGGCATGACGCTCCTAATCGTCGAGCAGAACCTCGACCGCGTGCTCGAGGTCGCCGACCGCATTTACGTGCTGCGCGACGGCCGCGTTCAGTTGACCGGGTTTGTCGCCGAACTGCGCGGTTCGGACGCCCTCGAGCAAGCCTATTTCGGCTTTACCCGAAAACGGGGGAACGGTGCGTGACTCTGATTCTCCAGAACTTGATCGACGCGATTGCGCTCGGCAGCCTCTACGCCCTGACCGCGCTCGGTGTCGGTCTTCTGTTCGGCGTGATGCGTCTCATCAACTTCGCCCACGCCAATTTCATCACCATCGGCGCCTATTCGCTGATCGTGCCGTCGACCAACGCAATCGCGACGCTCGCGATCGGGTCTTGGCATTGGGCGGCGATGACGACCGCGGTCGTCGCGATCGTGATGGTGTTGGCGGTCGCGACCGAGCTGATCGTGTTTCGGCCGCTGCGCCGCGCCGATCCGGCGACGCTCCTGGTCGGGTCGTTCGCGCTCGCCTATGCCCTCCAGTACGTCATCCTGCTGGTCTACGACGGCCGTCCGAAAGCGGTCGATATCGGCAGCAGCCTGACCGAACCGTTCCTGATCGGGGCGCTCCGCATTCCGCGCCTCGAGGTGCTGACGATCGCGGTGACGGTCGCCTTGATCGTCGCGCTCGCCCTGTTTCTCAAGCGGACCCGCTACGGCATCCAAATCCGGGCCGCGGCCGAGGATTTCCGCATGGCGCGCCTGCTGGGGGTGAGCGCCGATCGAGTGATCGCGATCGCGTTCGCGCTGAGCGGGCTCCTCGCCGCGGCGGTGTCGCTGCTGTTCCTGTCGCGGACCGGGATGGTGGCGCCGCGGATGGGCTTGCCGCTCGTGCTGATCGCATTCGTCGCCACCGTGATCGGCGGCATGGGCAGCCTGGTCGGCGCCGCGGTCGGCGGGTTCACGGTCGGGTTCGTGAGCGTCGTGCTGCAGGTGATCCTACCGCTCGAACTCCGCCAGTTCCGGGACGGGTTCGTCTATCTCTTGGTCATTGCCGTGCTGTTGTGGCGACCGGCCGGCTTGATCCAGGTCCGCGCCATCAAGGAGCGCGTGTGATGGCTTCGCGCCGGGCGGTCGTGATCGTTGCGTGGGCGTGGCCCGCGCTGTCGTTGATCGCCCTGCTCGCGGCGATCGTCGCGGCGGCGGCGCTATGGGGCGGCAGCATCACCGACCGCGTCGTGACCGACGCCTTGGTCAAGATCGTGATCGTGGTCGGGCTCTACATCTTCATCGGTAATTCGGGCGTCATGTCGTTCGGATCGATCGCATTCATGGCGATCGGCGCTTATGCCGCGGCGTGGCAGACCTGTTGCCCGCGCCTGAAGCCGATCAACATGTCGGGCCTCCCGGACTTCCTGCGGCTCAACACTGTCGACCTGTTGCCGGCCGCGCTCTCGTCGGTGACGTTCGCGACCGTGCTCGCCGCCATCATCGGGTTTCCGATCATGCGCCTATCCGGCCTCGCCGCGTCGATCGCGACTTTCGCGGTGCTCGCCGTCGTCAATGTCATCTACGGCAACTGGGACCGGGTCACGCTCGGCACCAACTCGGTGGTCGGCATTCCGCGCTACGTCGACATGTGGATCGCGCTCGGCTGCGCCGCGCTCGCGATCGTCGCCGCCTATCTCTATCAGCGCTCCCCTTCCGGCCGACGCCTCCGCGCGGCCAGCCAGGACGAAGTCGCAGCCAAAGCCGCTGGAATCGACGTGCCGCGCGAGCGCCTGATTGCGTGGACCTTGTCGGCAGCGTTCGTCGGGTTGGGCGGCGTGCTCTACGCCCACAATATTGGCGTGATTACCATCAACAACTTCTACCTCGACATGACCTTCATCACGTTGGCGATGCTGGTGATCGGCGGCTTGCGGAGCCTGTCCGGCGCGGTGCTCGGCGTCGTCGTCCTGGCGACGGCGCAGGAGTTGCTGCGTCAGGTCGAACTCGGGTTCACTGTGGGCGGCATCGCGATCAAGTCGCCGCCGGGCGTTCAGGAAGTCGTGATCGGGGTAGCGATGGTCGCGATCCTGGTGCTGCGGCCGGCCGGGTTGACGGGCGGCCGCGAATTCCGGTGGCCGCTCGGACCGCGCGACGGCGAAAAGGGGCGGGTGCGGTCACGTTTGCATTGAGGGCACGGTCTGCGCCAAGATTGGGCCGGGGGATAGCGAGGAGGGTGCGATGGCAAGCCGGAAAGAGATGGTCGAGCTGTTTACACGCGAACTCGCGCTTTGCAAGGTACGCAAAGGCGAAACAGTCGCGGTTCTGTCGCTTGGTGATTCGCTCCGCGACTATGCCCGAGCGTTCCTGGCGGCCGCCAAGACGCTCGGCGCCAAGGCGGTTGACGTCAACCTGCCGGCAACGCGCTCGACCTCGGCCGGCGATCGGCTCAAGGATTTTGGAAAGAACCCGCTCGCCGACAACCCAAAAGCGATGGCCAAGCTCAAGGCAGCCGACATGGTCGTCGATCTGTTGGTGGCATCGTTCTCTGCTCAGGAGTTGGAGATACGCGCCGCCGGTCCACGCATGCTTCTCGTGTGCGAGGACTACGACACCCTGAAGCGCCTGTTCCCCACGCCCGAACTGCGGGCGCGGACCGAAGCGGCGCTGGCGCGGCTTCGCAAGGCGCGCAAGTTCCGCTTCACCAATTTGCTCGGGACCGACGTCACCTACGAATTCGACGGCAACTACCGGCCGCTGATGGAGTACGGCTATGTCGCCGAGCCGGGCCGCTGGGACCATTGGCCGGCCGGTTTGGTCGCCAATTGCGCACGCGACGGCGGTGTCAACGGACGGGTTGTCATGAATGAAGGGGATATCGTCTATCCGCGCATGCAATTTTTGACCGAGCCAATCGAGTTTTTGGTCGAAAGCGGTGAAGTTACCCGCATCAAAGGCGGCAAGGAGGCGGACGACTTAAGGCGCTGGATGGACGGCTACAAGGATTCGCGTGCTTACGCGGTATCGCATATCGGTTGGGGAACCCATACCGGCGCCGAGTGGTCGCTCAAGGGAATTGGGATGGACGGCCGCTCCTACTACGGCAACATCCTCTTCTCCCTCGGCCCCAACGTCGAGTTCGGCGGGCGCAACGACACCCCCTGCCATCTCGATCTGCCGATGCGCGGTTGCAGCGCCTGGCTAGATGACGAGCGTATTATCGCCAACGGCCGTCTGTTGCCCGACGATCTGCGCGCGGCTGGTCTCTGATCGAGCCGGACCGCACAACTCGACCGGGCCTCATTTGCGCCGGCGCCGCTGGCGACCATTGTCATGGCGAAAAGGGGAGACACCATCATGACCAAGAGCGAAACCGCCATCTTCAAAAGCCAAGGCTTCGGCAAGTCGATGGGACTCGGCGAGGCGCCGGCGCTCGTCATCGTCGATTTCGTCGTCGCCTTCGATGATCCCAAGCTATTCGGCGGCGGTAATATCCACCCGGCAGTTGAGAAAACCGTCGAGTTATTGGCTTTCTTCCGGCAGCAGAAATACCCGGTTGCCTACACTCGCTACGTCTTTGCCGAAGACGGCTCGGATGGCAACCTGCTGACGACCAAAGTGCCGAACCTCAAGATCTTGACCGAAAACAACCCGGTCGGGATGGTCGTGTCCGAGCTGACGCCGCGCCCAGGCGAATTGATTGTGCGCAAGCGCAACGCTTCGGCGTTCTTCCAGACCGACTTTTCGAGCTGGCTCGCGCGGCATCGCATCGACACCTTGGTCGTGACCGGCGCGGTCACCTCGGGATGCGTTCGCGCGACGGTGGTCGATGCTTTGGGTTACGGCTATCGGCCGATCGTCGTAACCGACTGTGTCGGCGATCGCGCGATCGCCCCCCATGACGCCAGCTTGTTCGACATGCAGCAAAAGTACGCTGACCTCTACAATTGCGCCGAGCTGATTGCGGCGCTCAAGAACCGCAACAAGGTCGCGGCCGAGTAGCGCGGCGCCGGGTCTCGGGGAGGGAACAATGGTCATCGACGTCGCGTATGCGGGCGCGCTCGAGCTCAAGAAAGCGATCGCCAAGAGGAAGATTTCACCGGTCGAAGTGGTCGAAGCGTCGCTCGACCGTCTGGCAGCGGTTGAGCCCAGGCTCAACAGCTTCGTGACCATAACTGCCGAAATCGCTCTCGCGGCGGCACGCGCGGCCGAAGCCAAGGTCATGAAACGGAAAAAGCTCGGGCCGCTCGAAGGATTGCCAATCTCGGTCAAGGACGTGATCCCGGTAAAGGGCATCAAGCTCACCACCGGCTCGCGGGCGATGGCCGACAACATCGCCGCGATCGACGCGCCGGTGGTCGAGCGGATCAAAGCGGCGGGTGCGTGCATCGTCGGCAAGACGACGGCGAGCGAGTTCGGTTGCAAGGCGGTCGGCGACTCGCCGCTGACCGGCGCGACCCGCAACCCGTGGAACTTGGCCAAGACCTCGGGTGGCTCGTCGGCGGGCGCTGTCGCGAGCGTCGCCGCGGGGGTGACGCCGTTTGCGGTCGCGACCGACGGCGGCGGGTCGATCCGTATCCCGTGCGCACTCACCGGCTTGTTCGGGATCAAAGCGCAGTTCGCGCGCGTGCCGATGTACCCGGTGAGCGCCGCGCCGACGCTGGCCCACGCCGGGGCGCTGGCGCGGACGGTCCGCGACGCCGCGCTGCTGCTCGCGGTCGAAGCCGGCCACGATCGGCGCGACCCGTTCTCGGTTGTGGAGAAGGTGCCCGACTTCCTCGCCGCCTGTGACCAGGGTGCCAAGGGGATGCGGATTGCGTGGAGTCCGACCCTCGGCTACGCCAAGGCCGACCCCGAGGTCGTCGCGATCGCAGAGAAGGCGGCGCGGAGCTTTGCCGACTTGGGGTGCCACGTCGAACAGGTCGACAAGGTCTTCGACCAAGATCCGGTCGATCTCTTTTCGAGCGAGTTCTACGCTGGGATCGGCACCCGGCTCAAACCGGTCCTGGAAAAATCGCGCGAGCTGCTCGACCCCGCCGTGGTCCAGATTCTCTCGCAGGCGCTCAACCAGTCGCTCGAGCAGTACTACGCAAACGTGTTTCGACGCTACGAACTGCGCGAGAAGGCGCGGCAGTTCTTCGAGACCTACGATCTCCTGCTGTCGCCGACGCTGCCGGTCGCGGCGTTCGACGTCAACCTCAACGTGCCGCCGATGCTGGCGGCGAGCGATCGCAACGTGGTGTCGTGGGTCTACTACACCTACCCCTTCAACTTGACCGGCCAGCCGGCGGCATCGGTTCCCGCCGGCTTCACCAAGGACAAACTCCCAGTCGGGCTGCAGCTGGTGGCGCGGATCAACCGCGAGGTCGACATTTTCCGCGCCGCGGCCGCGTTCGAGGAAGCGCGGCCGTGGGCGCACAAGCGTCCCCCGATCAAGTAGCGAACGGTTCGCTTAGAACAGTGTCAGCAGCACGTCGCCGCCTTCGTAGATCATGGCGAGAGCGACGTAGAGGATGACGAGGAAACCGACGTAGCCGAGCCACGGGTGGCGGCCGAGCAGGCGGGCGATGAACGAGGCGGCGAGCCCCATCAGCGCGACCGACAGCACCAGACCGAACACCAGCACCCACGGGTGATCGCGCGCGGCGCCGGCGACGCCTAGCACGTTGTCGAGCGACATCGTGATATCGGCGACGATGATCTGCCACACCGCTTCGCG
>VGEO01000111.1 GCA_016869275.1 Alphaproteobacteria bacterium
CGTCGCCGTCAACACCGTGATCGCGGTGCTGTTGGCCGAGGGCGAGGACAAGAAGGCGCTCGCCTCCTACGCGGCCGGCGCCAAAGCGGCGCCGGCGGCTGCTCGTCCGACCGCGTCGGCGGCACCCCCAGTCGCGCCGGCGAGCGACGGACGGGTCAAAGCGAGCCCGCTCGCCAAACGCATGGCCGCGCAGGCCGGTGTCGAGCTGGGCGCGCTCAAAGGTTCGGGTCCGCATGGCCGCATCGTCAAAGCCGACATCGACGCCGCGGTCGGGAAGGGCGGGGCGCCCGCCGTATCGGGTGCGGCGCGCGGACCGGCGCCTGCGCCGCAATCGGGCGCGGGTGCCATCCGCATCCCCCATACCAACATGCGCAAAGTGATCGCGCGGCGCCTGACCGAAGCCAAGCAGACCATCCCGCACATCTACTTGACGATCGACTGCGAGATCGACGAACTCCTGAAACTCAGGAAACAGCTGAACGCCAAAGCCGAAGCGGCGAAGGCCGACTACAAGCTTTCGGTCAACGACTTCGTCATCCGCGCCGCCGCGCTCGCGCTCCGGAAAGTGCCTGGGGCCAATGTATCGTGGACCGACGACGCGGTGCTGCAGCACAACGCCGTCGATATTTCGGTCGCGGTCGCCATTCCTGGCGGGCTCATCACCCCGATCATCAAGAACGCGGACCACAAAGGCCTGGCCGCGATCAGCCGCGAGATGAAGGACCTGGCGACGCGCGCCAAGGACGGGAAATTGAAGCCCGAGGAGTTCCAGGGCGGCACGTTCTCGATCTCCAACCTTGGGATGTACGGCATCCGCCAGTTCGAGGCGGTGATCAACCCGCCGCAGGCCGCGATCCTCGCGGTCGGCGCCGGCGAAGAGCGGCCGGTGGTCAAGCAAGGCGCGCTCGCGATCGCGACCGTGATGTCGGTGACGCTCTCCTCCGACCACCGCGTCGTCGACGGCGCGCTTGCCGCGGAGTGGTTGCAGGCGTTCAAGGGCTACGTCTCCGACCCGCTGACGATGCTGCTCTAGCTAGAGCGCCCTTCACCGGTGTTTCGTGCGCTTTAAGAACCCGACCAACAACTACGGGAAACGATCACGGTGCCGTTCCTGCGGACGTTCCTGTTCGGGTTCGTCTACTTCGCCGTCAAGGGTATTTGGACGCACGCCATCGTGAGCCTCGTCCTCGTGATTGCGCTCGGGTCTTGGAGCTGGGGCATCGGTGGCTTGCTGGTGTGGTTGATCTATCCTTTCTTCGCGCGCTCGATCGTGCGGGCGCATTATTTGAGGCGCGGCTGGGTCGAGGTCGGGGCATGAGGCGAGAACCCAACGGAGCGTTCCATGGCTGAACAGTCCTTCGATCTCGTCGTCGTCGGCGCCGGCCCCGGCGGCTATGTCGCCGCGATCCGCGCCGCGCAGCTCGGGATGAAAGTCGCGGTGATCGAGCGAGAGCACCTGGGCGGCATCTGCTTGAACTGGGGCTGCATCCCGACCAAGGCGCTGCTGCGTTCGTCCGAGATCTACCACCTGCTGCACCGCTTGGATGAGTTCGGCTTTTCGGCCGACAACATCAAGTACGACGCGGGCAAGATCGTGGCGCGGAGCCGCGCGGTCGCCGGGCAATTGTCGAAGGGCGTCGGGCACCTCTTGAAGAAGAACAAGGTGACAGTGATCGACGGCGACGCCAAGCTCGCCGGCCGCGGCAAGCTAAAAGTCGCGAAGAACGGCAAGACCGTAGCCGACGTCGCCGCCAAGCACATCATCCTGGCGACTGGCGCGCGCGCCCGCGACCTCCCCAACCTCAAGGCCGATGGCAAGTTCATTTGGACCTACAAGGAAGCGATGGTGCCGGGCGCGATCCCGAAATCGCTCCTGGTGGTGGGTTCGGGCGCGATCGGGATCGAGTTCGCGAGCTTCTACCGCACGCTCGGCGTCGACGTGACCGTGGTCGAAATCTTGGATCGCGTGCTGCCGGTCGAGGACGCCGACATCTCCGCCTTCGCCAAGAAGGCGTTCGAGAAACAGGGCATGAAGATCATGACCTCGGCGAGCGTGACGGCGGTCAAGCCCAACGCCAACACCGTCACCGCGACGATCAAAGCCAAGGACGGCAAGGAGAGCCAACTGACGGTCGAGCGCGTGATCCTGGCCGTCGGCATCACCGGCAACGTCGAGAACCTCGGGCTCGAAACCGTGCCCGGGGTCAAGGTCGAGAAAGGCCACATCGTCGTCGACCAATGGCTGCAAACCGGCGTGCCCGGGCTTTACGCGATCGGCGATCTGGTCGGCCCGCCCTGGCTCGCGCACAAGGCGAGCCACGAGGGCGTCATCTGCGTCGAGAAGATCGCCGGCAAGAACGACGTCCATCCCTTGGACACCACCAACATCCCGGGCTGCACCTATTGCCAGCCGCAGGTCGCGAGCGTCGGCCTGACCGAGGCCGCGGCCAAGGCGGCCGGGCGCGCGGTCAAGGTCGGCAAGTTCCCCTTCATCGGCAACGGCAAGGCGATCGCGTTGGGGGAGTCCGAAGGCCTGATCAAGACGGTGTTCGATGCCAAGACCGGCGAGCTATTGGGCGCGCACATGATCGGCGCCGAGGTCACCGAGCTCATCCAGGGCTACGGCATCGCCAAGACGCTCGAAACCACCGAGGCCGAACTCATGCACACGGTGTTCGCGCACCCGACGCTTTCCGAGATGATGCACGAGGCGGTGCTTGACGCCTACGGCCGGGCGATTCATTTCTAACCCCACCCGGCGCTTGCGCGCCGTCCTCCCCCTGCGGGCCGGGGGAGGGTAGGGAGGGGGTAGGCAAAGGAGCGACCGCTTGAGCGAAGCGCCGAAAAACGGTTTCGATAGCGAACGCAAAGTGCTTCGCGGCGCCGACCGCCACCCGGAGAAGCGCAACCGCGCCGACTCGCCGATCCTGAAGAAGCCCGACTGGATCCGCGTCAAGGCGCCGACGTCGCCGGTTTACGCCGAGACCAAGAAGCTTGTCCGCGACTTGAAGCTCAACACCGTGTGCGAGGAAGCCGGTTGCCCCAACATCGGCGAGTGCTGGGCCGAGCGCCACGCGACCGTGATGATCCTGGGCTCGGTCTGCACCCGCGCGTGCTCGTTCTGCAACGTCGCGACCGGGCTCCCGGACATGCTCGATCCGCACGAACCGACGCGGGTCGCCGAAGCCGCCGCACGGCTCGGCTTGAAGCATATCGTCGTCACGTCGGTCGACCGCGACGATCTGACGGACGGCGGCGCCGAGCACTTCGCGGCGACCATCCGCGCCATCCGCGCCCGCACGCCCGCGACCACGATCGAAGTGCTAACGCCGGATTTTCTGCGTAAGGACGGTGCGATCGAGATCGTGGCCCAAGCGCGGCCCGACGTCTTCAACCACAACATCGAGACGGTGCCGCGGCTCTATCCGACCATTCGCCCGGGTGCCCGCTATTTCGCCTCGCTGCAGTTGTTGGCCCGGGTCAAGGCGATCGACCCCGCGATCTTCACCAAGTCGGGCCTGATGGTCGGGCTGGGCGAGGAAAAGATCGAGGTGCACCAGGTGATGGACGACCTCCGCGCCGCGGACGTCGATTTCCTCACCATCGGCCAATACCTGCAGCCGACCTTGAAGCACGCGGCGGTCGCGGCGTTCGTCACCCCGGCCGAGTTCGACGCCTACGCCCGGATCGCCAAGAGCAAGGGCTTCCTGATGGTGGCCGCGACGCCGCTCACGCGCTCGTCCTACCACGCGGGCGATGACTTCGCGCGGCTACGCGAAGCGCGGGCAGCCTCGCTCGCGGCGCAATGAGCGCGGCGCGCTAAATGCCGAGCCACGCCGAACAACGCCAACTTCCCTACCAACCGGCGCAGCTCTTCGACCTCGTCGCCGACATCGAGTCCTATCCGCAGTTCTTGCCGTGGTGCCGCGCCGCCCGCATCGTCGAACGCCGGCCCGAGTGCGTCACCGCCGACCTCATCATCGGCTTCAAGATGTTTCGCGAAACCTTCACCTCGGTCGTGAGTTTGGGCCCGCCCGAGCGGATCGACGTCGAATATGTGCGCGGACCGCTCAAGCATTTGACCAACCGCTGGCGTTTCTTGCCCGATGCCACAGGCTGCATCGTCGACTTCTACGTCGATTTCGCGTTCCGCTCGGGCCTGCTCGAAGGCTTGATCGGGACGGTCTTCGGCGAAGCGGTCTCGCGCATGGTCGGCGCCTTCGAAGTCAGGGCCGATGCCCTTTACGGCGCACGCCGGCCGAAACCGTTGAAGCCACAGCTCGACCGCGCCTGAGCCGCAGCGCGCGATGGCCCCAAACACCCCCACCTTCGGCCTCGCGCCGCTCGCGGAAGTGACCGGGCAGGACGGGATCGACTTCCTGCGCGGGATCGTTGCCGGCCGCTACCCGGCGCCGCCGATTAGCCGAACGCTCGGGTTTCGCCTGCTCGAGGTCGACGTCGGCCACGCCGTGTTCGAAGGGACGCCGGACGAGCGGCTCTTGAACCCGATCGCGACCGTCCACGGCGGCTACATCGCGACACTCCTGGATTCGGCGATGGCGTGCGCGGTGCATTCGACGCTCAAAGCCGGGCAGGCCTACACCACGGTCGAGATCAAAATCGCCTTCATCCGACCGCTGACCGAGGAGACCGGGCCGGTGCGCGCGACCGGCAAGCTCATCAACGCCGGCCGGCGCCTGGGCGTTGCCGATGGCACGCTCACCGACGCGAAAGGCCGCATCCTCGCCCACGGCTCCACCACCTGCATGATCTTCGCGGTGGATGGAAAGGGGTAGGGGTCGGCGCTACCTCGCGCGCGCATGTCGAAGAGCCCCGATCCGCCGCCATCGGTCGCGCATCGGCTGTCGACCGTCGCGCACGCCGACCAGATCGTCGTGGTGCGGGGCGGCGAGGTGGTCGAACGCGGGACGCACGCCACGTTGCTTGCGGCCGGCGGTGACTACGCGACCGCGTGGGCGCGCCAAACGACGGCGTCGTGAGGGGCCGTGGCCTCAGTCGGGCCCGATCGCGGCGGTTGCCAGATCGAGCGCATCTTCGACCGTCTTGAGCCGCACGTCCGTGCGCCCGATCGCGCCATAGTTGCGCCTGAGGTGCCGCGTCGGCTGGCCCCGGCGCGCGAGCGCGATGTGGACGAGCCCGACCGGCTTTTGCGCGGTGGCGCCGCCCGGTCCGGCGATCCCGGTGCAGGCGAGCGCCATGTCCGCGCGTGCCCGTTCGAGCGCACCTTCGGCCATCGCCCGCGCGACCTCTTCGCTGACGGCGCCTACGGTGGCGAACAACGCCATCGGAACGCCCAAGAGTTCGTGCTTCGCTTCGTTCGTGTAGGTGACGAAACCGCGCTCGACCACGTCGGACGAGCCCGCGATCTCGGTCAGACATCCGGCGATCAGGCCGCCGGTGCAGGACTCGGCGGTCGCGATCTTCAAGCGCCGCGCCCGCGCCAGTTCGAGCACGTGGGTGGCTTTCCGGATGAGGTCGGGCGGGTACATCAGACCGCGAAATCGATCAGGGCGAGCGCGACCGTGACGCTCGCCGCCGCGTAGAGGCCGGCCATCAGATCGTCGAGCACGACGCCCCAGGCGCCGCTCCGCTGCTCGATCCACGGGATCGGCCACGGCTTGACGATGTCGAAGATGCGGAAGGCGAGGAAACCGAGGACGCAGCCCACGACCCCGAACGGCAAGAACGCGAGGGTGAGCCATTGACCGGCCAACTCGTCGATCACGATCTCGGGCGGATCGGCGAGCGCCGACTGGCGGAGGTAAACGTGGACGGCGATCAGTCCGAGACCGGTCGCGACCGCCGCGGCGATGGCGATCGCGATCCAGCCGCCGGCTTGGTCGAGTCCAACCGCCAAGATGACGGCGGCGGCCGACGCCCAGGTACCGGGCGCTTTGGGTAAGTAGCCCAAGCCGGCGACAGTCGCGACGAGTGCCGCCGGATGCCAGAACGGCGGGCGGGTCCGACGGGGCACGACGCTCATCCCGGCACCATGATCGTCGCCACCGCCTGCGCCGCGATCCCTTCGCGCCGGCCGGTGAAGCCCAAGCCCTCGGTCGTCGTCGCCTTGACGCTGACCCGGTCGATCGCGATCCCGAGTAGCGCCGCGATCCGCGCCGCCATCGCCGCCCGATGCGGCGCCACTTTGGGCGCCTCGCAGATGATGGTGAGATCGACGTGGGCGACGCGGGCGCCGCGCGCGGCGACGAGCTTGGCCGCGTGCAGGACGAACTGGCCCGAATCGGCGCCCCGCCAGCGCGGATCGCTCGGCGGGAAATGATGACCGATGTCGCCGGCTGCGATCGCGCCCAAAAGCGCATCGACCAGGGCGTGGAGGGCGACATCGGCGTCGGAATGACCGACGAGCCCGCGCTCGAACGGAATCTCGATCCCGCCCAACTTGAGCGCGCGGCCCGGCCCGAAGCGATGGACGTCGAACCCGGTGCCGGTGCGGACCTCGCCGGCCGCGCCCAGCAGGCGTTCGGCGCGGGCGAGGTCGCCGGCCGTCGTGATCTTGAGGTTCTCCTCTGCCCCGGCGACCGCCGCCACCGCCAAGCCGGCCTGGCGCGCGACCTCGGCATCGTCCTCGACGCCGGCGGCCGGGTCGAGCGCGCGGTGGGCCGCGAGAATCGCGCGGAACCGGAACCCTTGCGGCGTCTGCGCGCGGTGGAGCCCGGCGCGGGCGACTGCTGCCGTCACCTGTTCGCCCTCGACCCGCTTCAAGGCATCGCTCACCGGCACCGTCGGCACCGCGCCGTCGTGACGATCGAGCGCGGCGAGGACACGCCCGATCAGCGCCGGATCGGCGAATGGGCGGGCGCCGTCGTGAATGAGAACATGGGCCGGCGCGAGCGGGATTACGCTCTCGAGCCCGCGCTTCACCGATTCCTGCCGACTGGACCCACCGGCGACAGGCTCGAGCAGGCCCAAGTCGCCGACCGCGGCTTCGTAGGCCGCGCGCTGTGCGGGGTCGATGACGACCCGGATCGCCGCGAGGGAGCGGGTTGCTTGCAGCGCCTCGACCGCGTGGCGGAGCACCGGCTTCCCGGCGAGCGCGAGGTACTGCTTGGGCGTCTCCCCGCCAAACCGCGAGCCCTGCCCAGCCGCGACGATCACGCCGACCACCGTCATTTCGAAAGCCCTACTGCCTCGTTCCGATTGCCCGGAATACCTTAACCTAGTCATCGTCGACTGGCGCCGTTTCCCCTTGCGGGACGGGGCTTTGCTGCTTAAAAGATGAGCAATTTTCACCCTTGCCCATTTTTTCAGCAGATGACGCTGGCCATCGGTCCCATTGCGCTCGACGCCCCGGTTATCTTGGCACCGATGTCGGGCATTACCGACATGCCGTTTCGACGCTTGGTGAAACGCCAGGGCGCAGGGCTCGTGGTTTCGGAGATGATCGCAAGCCAGGCGATGATCCGCGAGAATCGCCAGTCGCTGATGATGGCCGCGAACTCGCCGGAGGAGTTCCCGATGGCGGTGCAGCTCGCCGGCTGCGAGCCGGAGGTCATGGCCGAAGCGGCCAAGCTCAACGCCGACCGTGGCGCCGCGATCATCGATATCAACATGGGCTGCCCGGCCAAGAAGGTCGTGAACGGCTATGCCGGTTCGGCGCTGATGCGCGAGGAAAGCTTGGCCGCCAAGCTGATCGAAGCGACGGTCAAGGCGGTGAGCCTGCCGGTCACGCTCAAGATGCGGACTGGTTGGGACGATCAAAACCGCAACGCGCCGCGGCTGGCGGCGATCGCGGAAGCGGCCGGGGTGCAAATGATCACCATCCACGGGCGGACCCGCTGCCAGTTCTACGAAGGCAAGGCCGATTGGGGTTTCGTCCGCGCGGTCAAGGAAGCGGTCGAGATTCCGGTGATCGTCAACGGCGACATCGTTACCGTCGAGCAGGCCAAGGCGGCGCTCGATGCCGCCGGTGCCGACGGGGTCATGATCGGCCGCGGCGCTTACGGCCGGCCGTGGTTCCTCCGCCAGGTGATCGCTTACCTCCGCGACGGCACCCTGCTGCCGGCTCCGAGCCGCGCCGAGCAGGGCGCGATCCTGCTCGAGCATTACGACGACATGCTCGCTTTCCACGGGCGCTACTACGGCGTGCGCATCGCCCGCAAGCACCTCGGCTGGTACGTGACCGGGATGCCGCAGGCGGCCGCGTTCCGCCGCGCCGTCAATCGGGAGGATGACACCGACCGCGTCATCCACCTGATCCAGGCGTTCTACGCCGGCGACGTGGTGTTCGCGGCCGACGAGGCCCGGGCAGCGGCGTAGGGCGATGCTCGATCAGCCGGCCGCAACCGTCGATCGGGCCGCTGTCCTCGCCGCGCTGCCGCTGCCGCTCATCGTCGTCGCGCCCGACGGGCGCCTGGCGAGCGTCAATCCGGCGGCCGAGGACTTCTTCGCCGCGGGCGCCGAGTCGCTGACGGCGCGGCGGCTCGACGAGCTGATTTCATTCGACAGCCCGCTGCTCGCATTGATCGAGCAGGTACGCTCCCGCCAGGCCCCGGTGTTCGATCACGACGTTTCCCTGCAAAGCCCGCGCCTCGGCGTCCGCACGGTCGACGTTCAGGCGGCGCCGCTCGACGAGCGCTCGGGCTTCGTGGTCGTCTGTCTCGAGCCGCTCGCGATCGCGCGGCGCCTGAGCGGGCGGTTGCAGCCGCTCGATGCGGCGCGTTCGATCCAGGCGCTGGCGGCGATGCTGGCGCACGAGGTCAAGAACCCGCTGGCCGGGATCCGCGGCGCCGCGCAGCTCTTGGAGCAGGGCGCCAACGCCGAGGACCGTCATCTCGCGCGCCTCATTCGCGATGAAACCGATCGCATCGTCGCCCTGATCGGCCGTTTCGAAGCCTTCACCGACGATCGACTGTCGCGGGCACCCGTCAACATCCACGAGGTGCTGGATCGAGTCCGCGCCATCGCCGGCGCCGGATTCGCGCACGGAATCGCGATCGACGAGCGCTACGACCCGTCGTTGCCGCCGACTTTCGCCAACCGCGATCAGCTCATTCAAGTCTTTCTCAACCTGATCAAGAATGCGGCCGAAGCGGTCGTCGAGCAGCCGGAGCGGCGGATCACGATCGGCACCGCTTACCGCCATGGCATCTGGCTCGACGGCGG
This sequence comes from Alphaproteobacteria bacterium, assembly GCA_016869275.1. Taxonomy (GTDB): domain Bacteria; phylum Pseudomonadota; class Alphaproteobacteria; order SHVV01; family SHVV01; genus SHVV01. The sequence continues at coordinate 9,145 of VGEO01000111.1, forward strand.
CGGCGGGCGCGAGCGCGCGCACCTGCCGCTCGAAGTGACGATCGCCGACAACGGCCCCGGCATCCGCGACGATATGCAGGCGATCCTGTTCAGTCCGTTCGTCACCACCAAGGCGACCGGCTCCGGTCTCGGGCTCGCGCTGGTCGCCAAGATCGTCGGCGACCATGGCGGCACGATCGATTTCGAGAGCGACGGGCGCGGGACGGTATTCCGGGTCCGCCTACCGGTGGTGCAGGAGAGGCAGCGATGAGCGGCGAAACCATCCTGGTCGCGGACGACGATGCCGGCATCCGCACCGTGATCGAGCAGGCGTTGACTCGTGCCGGTTATCGGCCGATGGCGACGCCGAGCGCCGACATGTTGTGGCAGTGGGCGGCGGACGGCGAGGGCGATCTCGTCATTACCGACGTGGTCATGCCCGATGGCGACGGGCTCGATCTCTTGGACCGCATCAAGAAAATCCGCCCCGATCTGCCGATCATCGTCATGAGCGCGCGCTCGACCTTGTTGACGGCGGTCCAGGCGACCGAAAGGGGCGCTTTCGAGTATCTTCCAAAACCGTTTGATATCAATGATTTAATAAAA
>VGEO01000112.1 GCA_016869275.1 Alphaproteobacteria bacterium
GACCGCGAGCGCGGCGGCAAGACACGGAGAAAGCCCGAGCGCGGCGGCCACCCCGTAGGCGGCCGCGCCGAATCCCCCGACCAGGACGCCGACCAGAGGCCCGGTCCACAGCGCGCGCGCGAGCGCGCCTCCGTCGAGGGGCGTTGGCGCGACCGGCAGGCGGGTGTAGAATCCAAGGCCCGCCCGGATGTCCTCCACGAGATTGGGCCGCGTCGATTTCACGGCCGTTCCTTTCCCGCCCACGCTGCCGTTAAGGTCTTGCGGCGGACGCTTTCGCCCGACAGTGTAGCCGCGATGCGACCGACCGCACCGGAAAGATCGCGATGATGACGTCCTCTTCGGCTTCCCGCTTCGCCACCCTCGAAGACCTGCGCGCGGCCTGCCGCGGCTTGCCCGCCGGGAATGGCGCGGCGGCAACCGCCGTCACCGCGCGCGAGGCCCAACTCACCAAGCCGCCCGGCAGCCTCGGGCGCCTGGAAGAAATCGTCGCCTGGCTCGCCCGCTGGCAGGGACGAAACCCGCCTCGTCTCGAGCGGGTGGACGCGCTGGTATTCGCCGGCAACCACGGCGTCACTCGACGGGGCGTCTCCGCCTACCCTTCGGAGGTCACCGTCCAGATGGTCTCCAACTTCGCCGCCGGCGGCGCCGCCATCAATCAGCTCGCGCGCCACGCCGGCGCGAACCTGCGGGTCATTCCGTTCGATCTCCACCGGCCGACCGAGGACTTCACCGAAGCCCCGGCGATGGACACCGTATCCTTCCTCGCCGCGATCAACGCCGGTGCCGACGCGGTTGCGCCGGAAGCCGATCTTCTGTGCCTCGGCGAAATGGGCATCGGCAACACCACCGCCGCGGCGGCGCTGGCGGCGGCGCTTTTCGGCGGCGGCGGCGAGCGCTGGGCCGGACGCGGGACCGGCGTCAACGATCACGGGCTTGCGCGCAAGCGTGCCGTCATCGACCAGGCACTCGCCCGTCATGCGGCCGCGCTCGCCGATCCGCTGGCCTGCGCCGCGATATTCGGCGGGCGTGAACTGGCCGCCATATTGGGCGCCTGCCTCGCCGCCCGGCGGCAAAACATTCCGGTCCTGCTCGACGGCTTCGTCTGCACGGCGGCGGTCGCACCGCTGAAGAAGCTGCGCGCCGACGCGCTCGATCACGCGCTTGCCGCGCACATTTCGGCCGAAGCCGGCCATCGCGCGCTGCTCGACGAACTCACCTTGAAGCCGCTGCTCGATCTCGGCATGCGGCTCGGCGAAGGCTCCGGCGCCGCGGTCGCGGTATCGATCGCTCGCGCCGCGCTCGCCTGCCATCTCGGCATGGCGACCTTCGGAGAAGCGGGCGTTTCCGACAAGTCGCATTGAACTCAAGCCCGCGCGATCGCGTGGAAGAACGTTCCGGTCACCCGGCCCCGTCGGCTGCCGGCGGGACCGAGCGGCCGGTTTTGACCGTCGCAGAGATCGGCGAGCGGCGCGTCATCCCCGGGAGAAACCACGGTGGCGTAATGGAACTCGTGGCCGCGCACGACTTCGCCCGCCGCGCCGATCGGATTCGTCGCCATCAGCCGGGCTTCGCGATACCCGAGCTGCATCCGCTTCTTGACGAAGCTGGTCGCATGGCCGAGCAGCCCCGCCATCGGATGGGTCACGCCCGCCGCGTCCTCAAGGCTGCGGCCGAGCACCATGTAGCCGCCGCATTCGCCGTGCACCGGCCGGGTTTCGGCGAAGCGTGCAAGCACGGCGCGGAACCGGGACGCCGCCGCAAGCCGATCGGCGTAGAGTTCCGGGTATCCGCCCGGCAGCCAACAGACATCGCATGAATCCGGCGGCGGTTCGTCGGCAAGCGGCGAAAAAGTCGCGACCTCCGCCCCGGCCCGGCGCCATCCCTCGATCACATGGGCGTAGACGAAACTGAACGCCGCATCGGAAGCGAGCGCAATGCGCTGGCCGGGAGGAGCCAACGCAAGCTGCGCGCCCACACCGTGCAACCGCGGCGGCGATGCCAGGGCGAGAATGGCGTCGAGATCGAGTTGACGTTCGGCCATTTCCGCGAGACGCGCGAGCCGGGCGGCCAGATCGGCATGTTCGCCCGCCTGCACCAAGCCGAGGTGCCGTTCGGGCAGCGTAAGCGTGTTGTCGCGCGTCACCGCGCCGACGACCGGCACGCCCAGCCGCGCGATGGAATCCACGACCAGGTGGCGGTGCCGCTCGCTGCCCACGCGATTCAAGATAACGCCGCCAATACGGACCGCCGGGTCGTGGGCGGCGAAGCCGCGCATGATCGCCGCCGCCGATTGCGACTGGCCCGAAACGTCGAGCACCAGCACCACGGGCAAGTCGAAGCGCGCGGCAAGGTCGGCGGCCGCTCCGGTGCGTCCGGGCACTGGCACCCCGTCGAACAAGCCCATGGCGCCTTCGATCACCAGCACGTCCGCCGCGCGCGCCGCGTCCGCCACCAGCGCGTCCAACAGCGCCGGCGGCATGGCCCAGCTGTCGAGATTGCAGGCCGGCGCCCCCGTGGCGGCGGCGTGAAAGGGGGGATCGATGTAATCGGGGCCGGACTTGGCCGCGCGCACGGCCAAGCCGCGCCGCGCCAGCGCGGCGAGAAGGCCGAGGGTCACCGTCGTCTTGCCCGCTCCGGACCGCGGCGCCGAAACGATGAGCCCGCGCGCTGTCATTGCCGGCCGCCCCCGTTCGTTGCGGACGCATCCGTGGCGTGACGGCGCCCGGCCGGCGCGCTAGAAACGTCGGCATGGAGAAGCCCGACCGCCCGCTGCGCTACGGCTGGACCACCGGCACCTGCGCGACCGCCGCCGCCAAAGCTGCCTTCATGGCTCTGGCGACCGGCGAGTTCCCCGATCCGGTCGAGGTGACGCTGCCGCGCGGCGAACGCCCGGCCTTCGCGCTGGCGACGACGCGGATCGAGAATGGCGCGGCCACCGCCGGCGTGGTCAAGGATGCCGGCGACGACCCCGACGTTACCCACGGCGCGTTGATCCTGGCGACCGTGCGGCCCGGCGCGTCCGGAGCCGGGGTCCGCTTCCTCGCCGGCGAAGGTGTCGGAACGGTCACCCGTCCCGGCTTGCCCATTCCGCCCGGCGAGCCCGCGATCAATCCGGTGCCGCGCGCGATGATCCGCGACGCCATCGCCGAGGCGGCCGCGGCGACCAGCCGGCCCGGCGACGTCGACGTGACGATTGCCATTCCCGGCGGCGAAGCGCTCGCGGCGCGGACGCTCAATTCTCGCCTCGGCATCGTCGGCGGTTTGTCGATCCTCGGCACCACCGGCATCGTGGTGCCGTATTCCTGCTCGTCCTGGATTCATTCCATCCGTTCCGGCATCGATGTCGCCCGTGCCATGGGTCTTGTCCATGTCGCCGGCGCGACCGGATCGACGTCGGAGGTCGCGGTGCGCCAGATGCACGGTCTGCCCGAACCGGCGCTGATCGACATGGGAGATTTCGTCGGCGGCATGCTGAAATACCTGCGTACCCACCCGGTGGAAAAAGTCACCATCGCCGGCGGCGTTGGCAAGATGGCCAAGCTGGCGCAGGGGCTGCTCGATCTGCATTCCAAGCGCGGCACGGTGGATTTGTCCGCGCTCGCCGCCGTCGCCGCCGACAGCGGTGGGACGGCAGCTCTGGCGGAGCGCATCCGCGCGGCGAATACGGCGGCGGAGGCTTTCGCGCTTGCCGCCGCCGAGGGCGTCGCCCTCGGCGATGCCGTCGCCGGGGCGGCTTGGCGGACGGCCGCGCGCGCGATCGAAGGTACCGACACGGTGCTGGAGATCGCGATTTTCGATCGCGAGGGAAAGCTGGTCGGCCATGTGCCTTTCGCGCCGGTTCACGACGCGCCTCCGCGGAACCGCCGACGGTAGTCCGGATCGTAGAGGGCGCTTTCACGGAAGTCCTCCGCCGCTAATGCGCGCCCGACCAGAATGATCGCCGTGCGCTCGATCGGCTCGGCGGCGATCTTGCTGGCGATGTCTGCGAGCGTGCCGCAGAGGATGAGTTGGTCGGGCCAACTCGCCCGCGCCACCACGGCAACCGGGCAATCGGCGCCGTAGAACGGGATCATCTCCGGGACGATCTTGTCGATCGCATGGATAGCAAGATGGAGGACAAGAGTCGCGCCTGTCGCCGCGAAGGCGGCAAGCGTCTCGCGCGCCGGCATTTGCGAGGCGCGGCCAGACACGCGGGTCAGCACCACGCTCTGCGCCACCTCTGGCACGGTCAGCTCGCGGCCGAGCAGCGCCGCCGCCGCCGCGAAGGAGGGCACGCCCGGCGTCAATGTATAGGGAATGCCACGCCGGTCGAGCCGGCGCATCTGCTCCGCCACCGCGCTGAACACGGAAAGATCGCCGGAGTGCAGCCGCGCCACGTCGCGCCCGGCCGCGTGCGCGGCGACATATTCGGCTTCGATCTCGTCGAGCGACATCGGCGCGGTATCGACAAGCCGCGCGCCGGGCGGACAATGGGCGAGCAATTCCTTCGGCACGATCGAGCCGGCGTAGAGACACACCGGACAGCGGCCGAGCAGGTCGCGTCCACGCACGGTGATGAGGTCGGCGGCGCCCGGTCCGGCGCCGATGAAATGCACGGTCACGGCTTCACCCACGTCGATTGCGTCACCGGAAGCGCCGGCCGCCATGTCTGCATGCCGCCGAGGATACCGGCGCGGTCGATCGCGATGCGGATCAGATCGCCGCTGCGCGCGGCGTGACGCGCGACCAAGAGGGATTCGGTTTCCAAGGTCACCGCGTTGACGACCAGCCGGCCGCCGGAAACCAGTGCGGCGGCGGCGGCGTCGAGCACCTCCGCGTTCGCGCCGCCGCCAACGAAAACCGCCTGCGGCTGCGGCAAGCCAGCCAGAGCCCCGGGCGCGCTCCCCTCGACCACCTCCAATCCCGGCACGCCGAAGGCGGCAGCGTTGCGGCGGATGCGGGCGGCGCGCTCCGCGTGCGCCTCGACGGCGATCGCGCGCAGCGAGGGGTCGGCCAGCATCCATTCGATCGCCACCGAGCCCGAGCCGGCGCCGATGTCCCACAACAGTTCGCCTCGGCGCGGCGCTAGCGCCGACAAGGTGAGCGCGCGGACCTCGCTCTTGGTGATCTGCCCGTCGTGTTCGAATAACCTGTCGGGAAGACCCGGCGCGCGCGCCAGCACCCGCGCGTTCGGGCCGGCGACGACCTCGATCGCCACGATATTCAACGGATCGACAGCTTCGAGGACGAACGCGTCGGCGCGCACCGTGCGCACGCGCTCGCGCGGGCCGCCCAACGCTTCCAGAACCGTGAGCCGCGAGCCGCCGAAGCCGGTTTCCACCAGCAGCCGCGCCAGCGCGGCGGGGCCGTCGCCATCGGATGTGAGCGCGAGCACGCGCGCTCCCGGTTGCAGATGGGGCCGCACCAGATCGAGCATCTTGCCGTGCAACGAGACCGTCGCCGCGTCGGGCAGCGCCCAGCCGAGCCGCGCGGCGGCCAGGCTGAAGGCGGATGGGGCCGGCACCGTCACCGTTTCGCCGGGATCGACGTGGCGCACCAACACCGAGCCGACGCCGTGCAGATAAGGATCGCCGGAGGCGAGCACGCAGACTGCTCGTCCGCGTAGCGCGAGCACGTCCGCGACGGCCCGCTCGAACGGGCTCGGCCAGGGCCTTGTCGCGCCGCGGATCAATGGAGCCGCCAGGGCAAGATGGCGCTCGCCGCCGAAGACGACCTCGGCCGCAGCGACGAGCCCGCGCGCGACCGGGGTCAGCCCGGCGACGCCGTCCTCGCCGATACCGACGATGGACAGCCACCGAGCGGGTGCGGCATTATCGCGCGCGAGCGGATCGGAACGCATGCATATCCTCATTCTCGGCGGCACGACGGAAGCGCGGCTCCTCGGCGAACGACTGGCGAGCCGCGATCTCCAACTCACGTACTCGCTCGCCGGCCGCACCCGGTCGCCTTTGCCCATGCCGGGGCCGGTGCGCATCGGCGGCTTCGGCGGCGCCGAGGGGCTGGCCGAATATCTCCGCGACGAGCATATCGACATACTGGTCGACGCCACACACCCTTACGCGGCGGCCATGTCGCGGAATGCCGCTAAGGCCGCCGCCAAGACCGGCACCCCGTTCATCGCCCTGCACCGGCCGCCGTGGATGCCGGTCGAAGGCGATCGCTGGACGGAAGTCGCCAACGCGCGGGAAGCCGTTCGCGCGCTCGGTGCCGCGCCGCGCCGGGTCTTCCTCGCCCTGGGCCGCCAGGAAATCGCGCCGTTCGGCCGCGCGCCGCAGCATCATTATCTCGTCCGCAGCGTCGAGCCGGTCGATCCGCCGCTGACGGTGCCGCACGCGACCTACATTGAGGCGCGCGGTCCGTTTTTGGAAGCGGACGACCGCGCCTTGCTGGAAACCCACCGCATCGAGGTGGTGGTCTCGAAGAACAGCGGCGGCGTGGCGGCCTACGGCAAGATCGCCGCGGCCCGCGCGCTCGGCATCGAGGTGATTCTGCTGCGCCGCCCGATGTTGCCCGATGCGCCGAGCGTCGCGACGATCGCGGAAGCGGTCGCGTTCATCGATCATGCGCTGGTCTCCGGAATCGAATCGGCGCGGCCGGCCTGAGCGAAACCGCGCGGCGAATATACCAGCGGCGGAAGTCCCGGCCGTTCGATCACACGCGTTTCCGCCGAGCCGACGATGATCAGCGTCGCCATATCGACGCCCGCCGGATCGGCGTCGGTCAGGGTCGCGACGGTGATTCGCTCGTCCGGCCGATTGACCGCGCGGCCAAACACCACGGGGGTCGTCGCCGGCAGGCGACGGCGCAGCCGCTCGAAGGCGGCGCCGAGCTGCCACGGGCGCGCGCGCGAAGCCGCGTTATAGAGAGCTATCACGAACCCGGCCGAGGCCGCGGCGTCGAGCCGTCTTTCGATCGCATCCCACGGCTTCAGATTGTCTGAGAGCGATATGGCGCAGAAATCATGTCCGAGCGGCGCGCCGACGCGGGCGGCGACCGCCAACATCGCGGTGATGCCCGGAACTACGCGCACGTCGAGGACGCGCCAGGCCGGCGGTCCCGCTTCGATCTGTTCGCAGACCGCCGCCGCCATGGCGAACACACCGGGATCGCCGCCGGAGACGACGGCGACGATCGCACCCTTGGCGGCGTGGACGAGCGCGGCGGCGGCCCGCGTGCCTTCCTCGCGGTTGTCCGAGCCGTGGCGACTTTGGCCGACGCGCGCGGGCACGCGGTCGAGATAGGGCCCGTAGCCGTAAAGCGCCTCGGCGTCGGCGAGCGCGGCCAGCGCCTGCGGCGTGAGCAACGCATCTTCGCCGGGCCCGAGTCCGATGACGGCGAGTCGTCCCTTCACGGCATACGCTCCCAACCCGGAACCAGGACGATAGAGAAATACGGCGCCGTGTCGTCCACTTTCTGCGCGAGCGGCAGCGTGCGCGCGTTCGCCATGGTGCCGCGCTCGACGTAGATGGCTCGATAGAGCCGGCCTGCCCGCTCGACCGCGCGACGCACCTTGGGCAGGTTGCGCCCGAGTTTCATCACTACGGCGGCGTCGGCTTCGGCAATGCGGCGCTCCAGCTCTTCTTCCGGCAGGGTACCCGGCAATACGGCAAGCACGTCGTCGCCCTGCGCGATCGGCGTGGATACCGCCGACCAACAACCGCTCATGCCGGTGATGCCGGGAACGATCCGGGTCGGATAGCGGGAGGCGAGCCGTGCGTGCAGATGCATGTAGGAGCCGTAGAACAACGGATCGCCCTCCGCGAGCACGGCCACGGTGCGGCCCGCGTCGAGCAGCGCCGCCACCGACTCGGCCGAGCGGGTATAGAAATCACGCAAGGCCGTGCGATAGATCGGATCGTGGCGCATGACCTCCGTCGTCATCGGGTACAGCAACGGAAGCTCATCGATCCCGGAACGCAGATGTATCGCAGCAATCCGGCGGGCGGTGCTGGTGTTGCCCGCCTTGGCGAAATAAGCGACCACGTCGGCGGTCGCGAGCGCGTGCAGCGCCTTCAGGGTGATCAATTCGGGATCGCCCGGGCCGACTCCGACGCCGATCAATTGCCCTGTCATAGTCCCGCCCTCGCCAATGCGTTGACCGCCGCCGCCGTCATGGCACTGCCGCCGACGCGGCCGCGGACGACGATGAACGGCACCCCGCGCGGGTTCGACACCAATGCTTCCTTCGATTCCGCCGCGCCGACGAAACCGACCGGAATGCCGAGAATCGCCGCCGGCCGGGGCGCGCCCTCGTCGAGTATCTCCAAGAGACGAAACAGCGCGGTCGGAGCGTTGCCGATGGCGATGACGGCACCGCCGAGCCGCTCGCGCCACAGATCGATCGCGGCGGCCGAGCGCGTGGTCCCGAGCTTCCTGGCGAGATCCAGCGTCCGCGCGTCGCGCAGAGTGCAGATCACGTCGTTGCGCGACGGTAATCGGGCGCGGGTGATGCCGTGCGCCACCATCTCGGAATCGCACAAGATGGGGGCGCCGGCGGCGAGCGCCGCGCGCGCCGCCGTGACCACGTCGCCGCCGAACACGATATGCGCGGCGATCTCGACCATGCCGCAAGCGTGGATCATGCGCACAGCCACGTCCGATTCCGTCGCCGAGAAAAGCGCGAGGTCAGCTTCGGCGCGGATGATAGCGAAGGAGCGCTCGTAGATCGCGCCGCCGTCGCGGAGATAATCGGTGCGGTCAGTCATGCGCGACCTCCCGGCCCGCGGCGATGCGCGCGATACTTTGTGACAATTCCTCCACCGCCACGGTTCCGGCCGGTTTGTCCTCGACGAACAGATCGCAGCGCCCGTCGCGGCCGATGACGGTGAATGTCGTCGGGCCGCGACTCGCGCAACGCTTGGCGCAACCGGAAACATGGACGGTACCAGGGTGCGCGGCGATAGCGGCCGCGAGCGTCGGCGCCAAGGTCCGCGCTGGAATCTGCGCGGAAGAACAGATAGGCGCGCCCGGACACGCGATGATCCGACGGCGCGAATCGCCTGGGTCGACGACAAAACCGGTGTGCGCGGCTTCGGTGGCGAGCGAACGGGCGGCGTCCGCTCCGATGCCGATGACGAGCAGCGAACGGCCGGGTGCCGGGCGTACTCCCTCGGCCTTGGCTTGCCGGGATATCTCCATGACTTCCTTCAACATCGAGCCGTCCGCGTATCCGAACGGCAATCCGATGCCGACAGCATACCGGCCGTTTCCCAGGGCGTGAACGCCGACCGGCTCGGCCGCCGGGCGCGCTGCCGGCGTGGGGGCCTCGATAAGGATCCCGGAGATTGCCGCGCGGAAAGGGTCGGCGCCTTCCGCCCCGACCATGTCGCGCGCGCGCGCGGTCGGTCCCCGCTCGGCGAGCGCTGCGAGAAGGCGCACGACCGTTTCGGCCGCATGCTCGGGGGCAACGGCGCCCAGGTGCGCGGCGGTCGCCCCGTCGCCCCCGA
>VGEO01000113.1 GCA_016869275.1 Alphaproteobacteria bacterium
CATCGCGATGCCGATCGCGAACTGGTCCTGGCCGACGATGATCGCCGGATGCTTGCTGTTGACCGGAATGTCCGCCATCACGACCTTGATGCCCTTGGCCGTCAGGCGCTCCATGGTTTTGTCGAACCCGTCGTAGCTCACCGGGCCGTGGATGATCGCATCGACGTTGAGGTTGCCGAGCTCCTCCAGATTCGCGATCTGCTCGGGCAGCTTGCCGTAGCCGCCCGCGCCGACGACGCGCACGATTTCGACTCCGGCATGCTTGGCCTCATCGAGAATGCCGTACGCCACGCCCTTCCAGTAGTCGTCGATGAAATGAACCAGGGCGACGCCGATGCGATAGGGCTTCTTCGCCTTGACCGGCTCGACGATGCCGCGCAGTCGATCCTGGGCGATCGCGTCGGCCGCGACCACGAGCCCACCCATCGCCGCGGCGAGGACGAACAGAGCAACCCGTGTAAATCGGCCGATCATCGTGTCCTCCTCCCAGTCGCAAGGCAGCGGCGCTACTGTAACACGGACATGCCGCCGTCGATATAGATGACGCTGCCGTTCATGTAGGAAGCGGCGTCGGAGGCGAGGAACACGGTCAAGCCCTTGATCTCCTCGGGCTTGGCCCAGCGCTTCAAGGGCGTGTGCTCCTCGACCATGCGGTAGAACGCCTTGGCGGCGTCGGGCGGTGGCTCGCCCTCTTTGAGCGAGCCGCCGAGCTCGGTGTGGAAGTAGCCGGGCGCGATGCAGTTGGCGGTGACGCCCTTCGGTCCTAATTCAACCGCGAGCGCGCGAGTCAGGCCCTCGAGCCCGGCCTTGGCGGTGGCGTAGGCCGGCATCATCGGCACCGCGATCTTGGGTCCGGCGATCGAGCCGATGTTAATGATGGTGCCTTTGCCGCGCGCCGCCATGTGGCGCCCGGCCTCGCGCGCCAGCACGAACGCACCCGTCAAATGAATGCCGATCAGGCGCTCCCACATGTCGAGCGGATAGTCGGTGACCGGGGCGTACTCGGCGGTGCCGGCATTGTTGACGAGGACATCCAAGTGGCCGTGCTGCTTGACGATATCGGCGACCGCCTTGGCGCAGGCGTCGGTATCGGCGACGTCGAAGGCGGCGCCCCATACCGCGTGCTTCTTGTCGGCCAGCGCCTTGACCTTGGGATCGAGCGTCTTCTTGTGGCGTCCGTTCATGACGACGTGAGCGCCGTAATCGGCGAGCGCCTCGGCCATGGCGAACCCCAGGCCGCGCGAGGCGCCGGTGACGAGCGCGACTTTGCCCTTGAGCGAAAACAGGTTTTTCATCGGTTTCCTCCGCTACGTCCGCCGATTCTAGGCCATCGGAGAGACCGATCCGCGCAAAAAAAGAGGCCCGGGCGTGGGCCCGGGCCTCCATCGTCGCAAACGGTTGTCGACTACTCGGCCGCGATCGTGCGGATTTGGTTGCCGAGTTCCTTGACACGATCCTGCGTGTACATGTCGCTCCACATGTCATAGGAGAACTGCGATACCTTGCGGTAGTCGACGTCGTGCGTTTCGACCGAGATCGGTTCGCCGGCCAGCAGGATATGCTTGAAGCGCTTCTTGTCCATGAGCTGGCTGATGTCCTTCAACGGATTGCCGTCGAAGATGATGACGTCGGCGTGGCGGCCGGCTGCGAGCGCGCCCAACCGGCTGCCATCGGTCATGAAGCCCGCCGTCACCGAGGTGCCGAGACGGAGCGCTTCGCCTTCCGACATGCCGAGGTACTTGACGTAGATCTCGAGCTCTTTGGCGTGCCATTCGCCGTAGGGCGTGATGGCGAAGCCCGAGTCGGTGCCGGTCAGGAGCGGCACGCCCGCCTTGTGGGCCTTGGCCAGGAACTTGAACGCCGTTTCCGCCTCGAATTTCGAGTGCTCGGACCAGCCCTTGCCGGCGCCGTCGGTCGGCTGGCTGAACTCGTAGTTGTTCACCAGCAACGTCAGCGTCGGGCAGATCGTGAGCTTGCGCTTGACGATCTCGTCCAGGCACTCGTCGTCGCCGTAGGAGGCGTGGAAGATGCAGTCGACGCCGGCCTTGGCCGAGTAGAGCGTCGCTTCCAAGCCGCGCGCGTGGGTGATCACCTTCTTGCCGAGGCGGTGCGACTCGGTGGTGTAGTAGTTGAGCTCGTCCTGATTGAACGCCGCCATCAGGCCCGAAAACTTGGAGACGCCGTTCGGCTGCAGCGCGGTGTCGCCGTCCATCGCAAATTTGATGACGTCGACGCCGTCCTTGACCTGATAGCGGATCTCCTCGATGCCCTCGTCGCGGCTGCGGATCAAATGGCCGATCGAGGTCTCGGGCTGGCCGATCCAGGTCGGATACCAGTCGGTCAGGCCCTGCCGGCTGGTGAGGTAAGGACCGGCGGTCGTGATGCGGGGTCCTTGGAACAGGCCGGCGTTGATCGCGTTCCGGATCGAGAGCGTGACGCGCGCCGCATCGCCCGGGTTGCAGATGTTGGTGTAGCCGGCGAGGAGAACGCGGTGCGCCATGAACATGCCGCGCAGCGCCCGGAACTCGACCGGGGCGTAGATGTCGATATCTTCCTCGCAGCGCGCATTGCCGTAAGCCAAGTGGGTGTGAACGTCGGAGAGGCCCGGCATCACGAAGTACTTCGAGGCGTCGATCACTTCGTCCTTGGGCGAGGCCTTGGGCGCTTTCGCGCTCGGCCCGGCGTAGGTGACCATGCCCTTGTCGATGACGACGGTCTGGTCCTTCTCGGCCTTGGTGTCGAGACCGGTGAACAACGATCCGCATTTGATATGTTTGGCCATTCCTCTCCTCCACTGGCTATGCGCGGGTTAGCGGCGCTCGGGCCGCCGCCTTGCGACCTAAAGTCGCGACAATCCTAGCACCTTTGCCGCCGGCGGCGCATCCCCTCCGCACGGCTGTGACGCATCCCCTCCACGCGGCTGCAAGTGAGAAACGCTCACAGTATGTAGCGGCTTGTCGGGCCGGCTCAGCCGAAGAAATTGCGTGTCAATTCAAGGAACAACTTGGGCCGGTCCATCGCCGGGCCGTGGCCGCAGTTGGCGAGCCGGACCAGATCGGATTGCGGCAGCTTGTCGGCGAGCGGCACCGCCGCGGCCGCGAACGGCACCGGGCGGTCCTGTGCGCCGTGCACCATCAGGACCTCGCACTTGATCTTCTTGAGTTCGGCCGGCGTCAGCACGCACTGGTCCAAGATCTTCTGCTTGTCGCCCTTGAACATCTTGGTGAAGTAGTCGCGGTAGTTGCCGGTGTTCAAGACGCGCATGCGATCCTTGAGGAACTGGGGCGTCATCAAGGACGTGTCGGCCACCATCTGCGAATAGAACTTCTTGAACGCCGCTTCCGAGGGCGGGAACGTCCAGCCCTGCACCAGCGCGTTCGGGATCTTGTACTTGGCCCCAAGCGACCCGGTCACCAGCACTTTGACGATGCGCGGGTTGCGCGCCGCGAGCCTCAAGGTGAGAAACCCCGACAGCGAATGGCCGATCACGCCGACTGGGCCGCGCGGCGCCACCTTTTCGAGCAGGAACTGCGCCTCCTTCATCCACAGGCCGATGTCGAAGTAGGGCTCGCGCTTCTTCTGCCCGGACTTGCCGAAGCCGATCAGATCGCCGGCCAGGATCTTGTAGCGCTCGGCCAGGGGCCCCATCACCGCATGCCAATTGCCGAACGACGACGCGCCGGGGCCCGAGCCGTGCAGCAGCAGGAGCGGGAAGCCCTTGCCGCCGGCGTAGGCGTGGACGTTGATGCCGTCGAGTTTGTAGTCGACTTCCCTGATCGCCATGGCTCCGCTCCTATCCGAACAAATTGTGCGCCGCGGTCATGAACTTGGCCGGCTGCTCGAGCGCGGGACCATGGCCGCAATGCGCGACGGCGTAGAGGTCGCATTTCGGGATCACGCGGCTCAACGGCAGGCCGGTTTCGGCGAGCTTGGTCGCGCTATCGTCGCGGCCATGGACGATGGCGACATCGCATTTGAGTTTCTTGAGATCGGCGTCGGCGATGACGCAGGCATCGACGAAGCGCTGCTTGTCGCCGGCGAACATCTTGCTGAAGTAATCCTTGTAGGCGGGGTCGCCCAGGACCTTCATGCGGTTGTCGAGGAATTCGGGCGTGATCTGCGACTTGTCGTAGATCAGGATTTCCATCACCCGCTTCAGTTGATCGCGGGTTTCGGGGAAGGTCCAGACCGCGATGCCCTCGGGGCCGATCTTGTAGGGTCGGCCGATCGGCCCGGTGAGCAGAAGCTTGGTCACGCGCGCTTCGTTGGCGAGCGCGATCTTGATCGCGAAATAGGCCGAGAGCGAGTGGGCGATGATACCGGCCGGTCCCTTGGGTGCCAGCGTGTTCAACAGGAGCTGCGCCTGGCGCGTCCACAGCGCGAGGTCGAAATAGGGCTCCTTGGGTTTGCGGCCCGAAAGGCCGAAGCCGATCAGGTCGGCGGCGAGGATCTTGTAGCGCGCGCTCAGCGGCGCCATCACGTTCCGCCAGTTGCCGAGCGTCGAGGCGCCGGGGCCCGAGCCGTGGATCATCACGATCGGAAAGCCGCTGCCGCCCTCCCAGCAGTGGACGTTCATGCCCTCAAAATCGAGGTCGCGCTCGTGGAGTGCCATCCTCCCTCACCCGATCGGCGGCGGATTGCGGTTCGTGTCCCGCCGCTCGTTGGCGCGACCGTATCGTCGCACCGGTCAGGGTGTCAACGCGCGCCTAGCGTCCGCGCTTGGCACGCTTCACGGTCCGGCGTGCCTGCGTCCGGGTCGCGGTCTTGGTGCGGCGCGAGCGCGCCGCGATCACGCGCCGCTTGGCTTTGCGGGTCAGCGTTTTCTTCTTGGCGCCGGTCGCGATCGTTGTCATCCACGCGCGCACGGTTTCGACCCACGGGCTCTCGCGCCGGTCGAGGTCCATGTTCGCCTCGAAATGGCCCAGGCCGGGGAAGACGTAGCTGTCGACCCGGCCACGCTCCTTTTTGAGCGCGCGCACGAACGCTTCCGACTGCACAATCGATTCGGGCAGGTCCTTGCCGCCCCACGACACGTAGAACGGCGTGGTGTTGCCCTTGACGTGGCAGATCGGACTCATGCCGGGCGCCTTGAGCGGATCGTGGAACACCTGGTTGTGGATACGCTCCATCACCGAGCCGGGCGTCACCGCTTCGAGGCGGAGATCGTAGATGCCGCTCACGGGGAAGCAGCCCTTGACGACATTGACCGGCATGTCGCGCGCGAGCGAAAGGTCGCGCCTGAGCGCCACCGCCGCCGACAAGTGGCCGCCGGCCGAATGGCCGCCGATGAAGATGCGGTTGCGGTCGCCGCCCATGGCGCCGACCTTGTCGTAGACGAGCTTCAAGGCGTCGACGCAATCTTCGAGGATTGCCGGGAACTTGGCGTCGGGCGCGAGCCGGTAGGAGACCGAGACGAAGATCGCCGGTAGATCGATGATGACCGGCGCCTGAAAGCCCATCCACTCCTTGAAGCCGTTCCGCCACGCGCCGCCATGGATGAAGACGAGGACCGGCACGCCCTTGGCCTTGCGATCGTCGGGGAGATAGAAGTCGACCTTCTGCCAGTAGTCCGGCCCGTAAGCGACGTCCATGACGGTGCGGTGCTTGGCCGCGACCTCTTTCGAGAGCGCGAGAATGCGGGCGGCGTATTCGGGCGCGCCCGGCAGCAACAGCGGCGGCATCTTCGGCAGATCGTCGAACGACATGTCGCGGTTCCTCGATTGAAAGACGCTTGAGCGATCGGAGCGACTAGCGCCCGCGGCGTCACTCCGGGGGTTCGTAGACCGGCGGCCGCTTCATCCAGGCGCGCACTTTCTGGACCCAGACGTTGGTCGGGTCGCGGCAATTCTCGCTGGTCTGCGAGTGGCCGGTCTTGGCGAAGACGTGCCAGGCGACGACGCACGGCTGGTTCTCCAGCGCTTCGACCACGGCCGGGCTCTGCGCGACGATCTCGGGTAGATCGTTTTCGCCCCAGGCGATGAAGAACGGCGTCGCGTTGCCGGCGACGTTGTCGATCGGGCTCGCGTCGCGATCGTTGCCCCCGTCGCCGATCAGGAGCTTCACGACGTGCTCGCGCCGCCCGCCCGGTTCCATTTCATCGAGCCGCAAATTGAGCGGCGAGGACAACGGGAAGCAACCTTTGATGACGTCCGCCGGCAATCCGCGCTTGGCGGCGCCGTCGCGCTTGAGCGCGGTGAGCGCGGCCAGGTGGCCGCCGGCCGAGTGGCCGCCGATGAACAGGCGGTTGGGATCGCCGCCGTGCTGCGCCACGTTCTTGTACAACCACGCGACCGCATCCCAGCAATCGTCGAGCTGGCCCGGATGCTTGGTCTCGGGCGTCAGCCGGTAATTGGCCGAAACGAAGATCGCAGGCAACGAGGTGAGGTTGGGGGCCATGAAGCCCATCCACTCCTTGAACCCGTGCCGCCACGCACCGCCGTGCAGGAACATCAGCACCGGCAAGTCCTTGAGCGACGGGTCCGCCGGCAAGAAGATGTCGATCTTCTGGAAGAAGTCCGTGCCGTAGGGAACGTCGATCAGGCAGCGGCTCTGCGCCACCACTTTTTTCGACTCGGCCAGGATCCGCGCCGCGTATTCGGTGGCGCCGGGGAGCATGAGCTGGCCCCGATCCGGCATGTTATCGAACGACACGTCCGCCTCCCCCGCCGCCGCCCCGGTTCCGACTACGCGAACACCGGGGTTCGCGTCATCCACTCGCGTACTTTCTTGATCCAGACGCCGTCCGGCTTGATGCAGTCGCGGTGGGTATCGAAATGGCCGCAGCCTTTGTAGAGGTAGTGTTCGAAGACGCACTTCTCCTTTTTCATCAGCTCGACCATCCGCTTGTTGTGTTCCAAGAGCTCGGGCAGGTCGTTCTCGCCCCAGGCCAGGAAAAACGGCGTCGTATTGCCGGCGACGTTCTCGGTGGCAGACGCATCGCGATCCTGATCGTCGCGTTCGAGGAAATTCTTGATCAGCCGCTCGCGCCGGCCGCCCGGCTCGCACATTTCGAGCCGGAGGTCGAGCGGCGCCGACAACGGGAAACACGCCTTGATCACGTCCTTGGGCACCAGGTGCGCGAGCAGCAGGTTGGGCTTCAACGCCGCGAGCGCGGTCAGATGCCCGCCGGCCGAGTGGCCGCCGACGAAGATGCGCCGGTTGTCGCCGCCGTAGCGACGGATGTTGCGGTAGACCCAGACGATGACGTCGATCACGTCCTCCAAGGGCTTGGGGTACTTGGCGCCGGGCGCGAGCCGGTAGTTGGCCGACACCATGATCCCGGGCAAACCGGTGATGTGCGGCGCCATGAAGCCGTTCCACTCCTTGAAGCCGTGGCGCCACGCGCCGCCGTGGAGAAAAATCAACACCGGAACGTCGGTCGCCTTGGGATCGTCGGGCAGGAACAGATCGAGCTTCTGATAGAAATCGCTGCCGTAGGGGATGTCCCACTCGATCCGCGCCTTCTTCGCGACCAGCTTCGACTGCTCGATCGCCCACGCCGCATAGGCGGGCCCTTCGGGCAGAGACATCTGCCCGAGATCGGGCATATCGTCGAACGACATCGCGGAACGCTCCCCATCGAAACCGACGCCGCCCTTGGTTTGCGGCACGTTCTTTGGCCGGACATTATTAAACGGGCGCGGGCGGCGCAAATGCGCAAATCAGGGAGCTTCGGCTCGATGGACAGGGCACCCTCCGCTCCGCGATGATCCGGCCCTGCCAGGAGGGACATCATGCAGCGACGGAAACTGGGCGCGAGCGACCTCGAGGTCTCGATCCAAGGCTATGGCTGCATGGGCTTGGCCGGCTGGTATGGCCCGCGCGACGACCGCGAGGCCGAAGCGACGCTCTTGCGCGCCCTCGACCTCGGCATCAATTTCCTGGATACCGCCGACGTCTACGGCGGCGGCGAGAACGAGACCTTCATCGGCGGCGTGCTCAAACATCGTCGCCGCGACTACGTGCTCGCGACCAAATTCGGCAGCCTGTGGAAGGACGCGTTCACCCCGATCGGGGTCGATTGCAGCCGCGCGCACTGCCTCGAGGCGTGCGATGCCAGCCTGAAGCGCTTGGGCGTCGAAACGATCGACCTCTACTACGCTCACCGCGTCGATCCCAACGTTCCGATCGAAGAGACCGTGGGCGCGATGGCCGAGCTGGTCAAGGCCGGCAAGGTCCGCTATCTCGGCCTTTCCGAAGCGGGGCCCAATACCTTGAAGCGTGCCCATCAGGTCCATCCGATCACGGCGCTCCAAACCGAATACTCGCTGCTCTCGCGCGAGCCGGAAGCCGCGATCATCCCGGCCTGCCGCGAACTCGGGATCGCGTTCGTCGCCTATTCGCCGGTCGGGCGCGGCATGCTTTCAGGGCACGCGATGCGCGGCGAAGCGCTGCCGGGGACCGATTTCCGCTCGAAGTTCCCGCGCTTCACCGGCGCCAATTTCGAGCACAACCTCGGCGTCGCGCAGCGGCTCGGGCCGCTCGCCAAGAAACGCGGCTGCACCCCGGCGCAATTGGCGCTCGCCTGGCTCCACGCCAAGGGACCCGACATCTTTCCGCTGCCCGGGCCCAAGCGCCGCGCCTACCTCGAGGAGAACGCCGCCGCCGCGGCGATCGAGCTCGCGCCCGCCGAAGTCGCTGCGATCGAGGCAGCGGTCGCGTGGACCGAGCTCAAAGGAACGCGCTACCCTGAAAGTTCGATGAGCCGGCTGGGGATTTGACGATGCAGAAACGAAAGCTCGGCAAGGACGGCCCGGCGATCGCCGCGATCGGCTTGGGCTGCATGGGCATGGCCGGGTGGTACGGCGTGCGCGACGACCGGAGTTCGATCGCGACCTTGGATCGCGCGCTCGAACTGGGCGTCGAGATGTTCGACACCGCCGACGTCTACGGCGGCGGCGAGAACGAGGAGTTCGTCGGCCGCTGGCTCAAGGGCAAGCGGAACCGCGTGTTCCTGGCGTCCAAATGCGGCAACACCTGGGGTGGCCAGGGCTTCGCCGGCGTCAACGGCTCGCCCGACTACATCCTCAAAGCATGCGACGCGAGTCTCAGGCGCCTGGGCATCGAGGTGATCGACCTTTATTACCTGCACCGGGTCGACACCAAGGTGCCGATCGAGGACTCGATCGGCGCGTTCGTCAAATTGCGCGAGGCCGGCAAGATTCGCTTTATCGGCTTGTCCGAAGCCGCGGCCCCGACCATCGCCCGCGCCGCCAAAGCCGCGCCGATCGCGGCGCTGCAGAGCGAGCTCTCGCTCTGGACCCGCGACAACGAGGCGCACCAGTTACCCAAGACCAAGGAGCTCGGCATCGCCTTCGTCGCCTACTCGCCGGTCGGACGCGGCATGCTGACCGGCACGGTCAAGAGCGTGAAGGAC
>VGEO01000114.1 GCA_016869275.1 Alphaproteobacteria bacterium
CCCGCCGAGCCGGCGCGGCCGATCGTGCCGCCCGGCAGCCGGATCAACCTTTTCGTCTAAGTTGAGATCAAGTCCGACCGATCAGGTCGGCGAGCCATCCCGACAGAAACGCGCAGGCCGGCACCAACGGCAGCGAGACCGCGAGTCGGATCGCGGCGAACCGTATCCCCATCACCGGCAGTTCCCACACCAGCGTGCGGTGGACCGCGAGCATGCCCCAGCTCGTCAGGAAGGCGACGATCTGCGGCAGGCCGACGCCGACCTCCATCAGCGCGACCGCGACCGGGAACAGCACCATCGGCCCGGTCGGCGCCAGGGCGCCGAGCACGGTCGCCAGTAAAATCCCATGCCAGCCGGATTCGGCGCCCGCCCAGGCCGCGACCACGTCCTTGGGCAGAATTTCCGCCAAAAAGCTCGCGGCGACGATGCCGATCAGCATGCGCGGCACCATCTGCTTGCCTTGAAGCAGAGCGATGCGGAACGCCGCTTGCGGCAGCCGGCCCGGGCGACGTGCGGCTTCGATGGCGAGAGCGATGGTCACCAGCAGGACGACGAAGAACGAGACGACCGCGGCGCTCATGACGAGGGTCGATCGGCCGGGGGCGGCGGCAACCTGAAAGCGAGCGGCAGACGACGGGCGAGAAACCCGGCGGCGATCGGCAACGCGAGCGACGCGACGGTCCGAATAAAGCCGAACTCGCCGCCCATGAACGGGACCTCCCACACGATCAGGCGGCTCAGCGACAACAGCTCCCACGAGCTCAAAAACGCGACCAGCGCCCCAATATCGGCGCCCGCCGCGCCGAGCGCATAGAGCAGCGGAAACGAGGTCCACGGTCCGCCCGGAACCAATGCGCCGGCGATCGTCGCCAACCCAAGCCCGCGCCAGCCCGACTTAGGCCCGAGCCAGCGCGATACCTTGTCCTGCGGCACCAGCACCTGGACGAACGCCGCCATCACCAGCGAGAGCGCCATCATCGGCGCGATCTCGATCGTGAGACCCAACGCGAAGCAAAGCGCGCGTTCGACCCCGTCCCAGCCGCGCAAATAGAGGCAGAAACCGGCGGCGACGAGGCACAGGAGAACGACGAAGGTATCGCCGAGCTCGAAGTTTCGTTTCGGGGTCCGGGGCTCACTCATGGCGGGCGCGGGATCGGGGCGAAGGCGACACTAAACACCCGGGTCGGGCGGCTGACGACCCCCAATTTTTGTATCCCTTGTCCGCGCCAACCTGCGGTGGTTCAATCGCCGCCACCGATGACTGACCCCGCCTTACCCGCTGCCCTCGCCGACGTGCTCGCGTTCTGGCTCGGTCGCCCCACCAACCCCGACTACGGCGAGCGAAAGCAATTCTGGTTTCAGAGCACGCCGGCGCTCGACCGCGAGATCGCCGGGCGTTTCCTCGATACCCACGAGCGCGCGGTGTCGGGGACGTTTGCCGATGCCGCCGGCGATCCAGCCGGCTGTCTCGCGCTCATCCTGCTGCTCGACCAAATGCCGCGAAACATGTTCCGGGCGGCGCCGCGTTCGTTCGCGACCGATGCGCAGGCGCGCACACTGGCCGAGCGGGCGATCGCCGCCGGATTCGATCGCGGCTACGCACCGCTCCACCGCACGTTCTTTTACCTGCCGTTCGAGCACAGCGAAGCGCTGAACGACCAGGACCGTGCGGTCGCGCTGTTCGAAGCGCTGCCAGCCTATGAACTCCGCGAGCGTTCGATCCAGATGGTGCACCGCCACCGCGAGATCATCGCGCGCTTCGGCCGCTTCCCGCATCGGAACGAAATTCTCGGCCGACCGAGCACGGCGGCAGAACTCGCGTTTCTGAACGAGCCCGACTCGTCCTTCATCTATCCGCGCCGCGCGGATGGCACGCCCAACGCCGAGGTGTGGCGAGGTGCCACCGCCAAATAGAACGGGCGGCGCCGCGAAGGCGCCGCCCTTCTAGTGAACGGTCCTCGGAGCGCCGCGTCAGTGCCCCTTACCCTCGTCAATCACCCCGCCTACAGCACCCAGCCGGCGCTCGCGCGCCGGCATCCGATCAGCAAGTACGCACGGCTCATGGAAGTTCTGGCCGAGGGCCGCATCATCGACCGCTGCGTATGCCATGAGCCCGAACCGGCGACTTACGCCGATCTGACCCGTGTGCACGACCCGCGCTACGTCGAGCGCGTGTTCGCGCAAACCCTCGATCCGGCCGAGACCCGGCGCATAGGCTTCCCGCTCTCGGACCCGATCGTCTATCGGTCGCGCGCGGCGGCCGGCGGCACCGTGCTGTGCGGGCGGCTCGCGCTCGACCATGGCCTCGCGCTCAATACCGCGGGCGGCAGCCACCACGCCTTCGCCGATTTCGGTGCCGGCTACTGCGTCTTCAACGATGTCGCCGTGGCAGCGCGGGCGCTTCAGGCCGAAGGCCGGGTCGGGCAGGTCCTGGTGGTCGATCTCGATGTCCATCAGGGCGACGGCACCGCGGCGATTTTCGCCGGCGACCCCAGCGTCTTCACGTTTTCGATCCATTGCCAAGACAACTTTCCCGCGCGCAAGCAGCGGAGCGACCTCGACGTCGGGCTGGCGGCAGGGACCGGCGACGACCCGTATTTGAGCGCGCTCGACGCCCACCTCGATCGCGTGATCGAAGCGGTCGCACCCGACCTCGTCTTCTACAACGCCGGGGTCGACCCCCATGTCGAGGACCGATTGGGACGGCTGGCAGTGTCCGACGCCGGTCTTGCCGAGCGCGACGCGATGGTCCTCGGCGCCTGCATCCGGCGCCGGGTTCCGCTCGCCTGCGTTCTCGGCGGCGGCTATTCCGACGACTTGGATTCCCTAGCGAAGCGCCATGCGATCCTCTTCAAAACGGCGCTCGCTTTCGCGCCGGCTTCTGGCTCGAAAGGAACGTAACGATGTCCCCGCGACTACTGCTCGCCCTGCTCGCGGTCGCCGTTCCCCTCGCCGCGTGCGAAAGCGTGAGCGATCTCACCTGGTACCAGTACCGCTGCGCCCGGTCCGGCCTCGCCAAAGGCACGCCTGCCTATCGCGACTGCGTTGCCCGCGAGGAAGCGTTTCTCGAGGAGAACCGGCGCATCAACGCGCCAGGCGGTATCTACCGCTAACGCCCGCTCGCCGGTCAAACCTCCCGCCGGCCTTCGCCGACCCGGAAGAATCTTCCCGGTCGCCGCTGAAAACCGCCCGAGTCCGGGATTTCCCGGGCACTGAGGCCGCTCCGCCTTAACCATCCGTTCAGGAACTGTTGGCACGATGGTTGCTCATAGGCCCCTGTCGAACGGGAGGTTCGCGCCATGGGCAGTTTTTCGATCAACACCAATCCGGGCGCTGCCGTCGCTCTCCAGCAGCTGAACCGGACGACGAGCAGCCTGGAAACGATGCAGCTCCGGATCACCACCGGCCTGCACGTAAACGGACCCAAGAACGACACCTCGACCTTAGCGATCGCGCAGCGCCTGCGCGGCGACATCGCCGGCACCCAAGCGGTCAAGATCGCGCTCGCGACCGGCGACTCGGTCGTCAACGTCGCCGTCGGCGCCGGCTAGTCGATCGCCGACCTCCTGACCGAAATGAAGGCCAAGATCGTTCAGGCCAACCAGGGCGGCCTCGACTCGGCGTCTCGCACCGCGCCCCACAACGATTTCGTAGCGCGCCGCGATCAGTTGACTAACATCGTCGGCTCGGCCACGTTCAACCAGAACAACCTGATCATCAGCGGCGCCACCAACCTCTCCGTGCTCTCGACAGTCGATGGCCCGACCAACACCGGGAGCGCCCAGTCGATGGACATCACCACCCTCGGCATCAGCGCCTCGACGCTCTTGAACAGTTCGGGCGCGTCCTCGGCCTTGACCGCAATCAATACCGCGATCAGCCGCGTCGCCGACAAGCTCGCCGCGCTCGGTTCCTCTTCCAAGCGCATCGAAATTCAGAAAGAGTTCACGACCAAGCTGATCGACATCCTGAAAGAAGGCGTCGGCAACCTGGTCGACGCCGATCTGGCCGAAGAGAGCGCCAAGCTGCAGGCACTCCAGGTCAAGCAGGCGCTCGGCATCCAGGTCGTCAGCGCGAACACCGAGATGCTCATCGGGATGAAGCTCGCGGTCAGCAGCCACGGTCCCGGGCGGACCAGCGTCGTCCGCACGTCCGCCCAGGTTTGACGCGCGGCCGGCGCGGCGGCCGCGCCGACGCCGCGTGTCGCGGCGAGGAACGCTGGTGCGATTGGGATCATGATGCCGACGCCGCGCGGAAAGTACGCGCTCCATAGACCCATTGCGGCGTCCACGTCCTTGCCGGCGCAGACGTTGGCGATCAGGGGCGTGCCGGCAACGATGATCGCGAGATAGCCCACCCCTTCGAGAAAACGGGTGACGAGCAGGAACGCGCCCGAATCGGCGAAGCCGCCGAGCGCGCTCCCGGCGACGATGCAGGTCAGGCCATAGGCGACGATGCGGCGGTGGCCGATAGAATCGGCTGCGATGCCGACAGCGACGCCGATGGCGGCGCTGATGACGCTGATGAGCGAGGCGACCCAGCCCGCCGTCACCATCGAGATGCCAAGGTCGCCGCGGATCGAGGGCAGCGTCGGCGGTACCTTGCCGAGCTGCATGGTGGTGATGGCGCCCAACGCGAACACCAGGAACACCAGCCCCCACCGGGTCGTCTTCGTCGCGCCGTTCATCGGCTCGTCTCCCGTTCGATCGCCCGCACCGCCAACGCCACCAGGACTCCGACCCCGCCCGCGATCAAGGTCGCCCAGCCGGCTTCGGTCCAGCCGCCGAGCAGAACCACGGCCGCCGCCAGCGCTGGCGGCCCAATCAGGTTGCCGATGTTGCTGCCTTGGACGAGGACACCGTTCACGGTCCCGATTAGGTGCGGCGCCGGCGCGTGCACCGGGCCGGCCGCCAGCACCGCCGAAGGCACCATGCCGCCGACCGCCGAGAAAACGCCGGCGCACACGATCTTGACGAACCCGGGCAACCCGGTCGAAAGGATGAGGAACGAAAGAACACCCATCGATCCCAGCGCGATCGCAATCAGTCGCCAGCGCGCGAATCCTTTTGCCAACAACCACCCGGCGGCGACGTTGCCAACGGTTTCCAACATCACGACGAGGGCGGTCGCAATCGCCGCCCCGGTGCGCGAAAACTGCGCGGTCTCGAGAAAGTAGGTCGGGAGCCACGTCATCAGCCCGACCCACTGGATCGTGAACATGGCGAAGGCGAGGCCGAGGAGCCATGGCCCCGGCATCAGGGCGGCAGCCCGGATCTCGGCCGGCGACGCGCGTGCGCGCCGGCGCGCCGCACCGCTCGGGTCGGGCCGGACACCTACCACGATGACGATCAGCACGACTGCCATGATGCTGGCGCCGAACAGCCAGAGGACGCGCCAGCCGGCAGCCGCCGGAAACAACGGCACCGAAAGCGCCATCAGGCCCCAGCCGATCGGGAAATAGGCGCCCCAGATACCGAGCGCGATGTTGCGATGCGCGTCCGACTTACAGGCTTCGGCGATCAGCGACGGCGCGCCGACGACGGTCGTGACGAAACCGATGCCTTCGACGAAGCGGGTGACGAGCAGCATCGCCGCCGAGTCGGCGAACGCTCCGGCCAAACTGCCGCCGCCCACGCAGACGATGCCGAAGGCGAGCATCCGCCGGTGGCCCCACGCGTCAGCCGCCGAGCCGACGACGATGCCGATCGCCGCCGCCGCCACATGGAGGATCGACGCGATCCAACCGCCGACGATCTTGTCGTGATCGAACTCGGCCAGGATTTCCGGGAGCACCGGCGGCACTTTGCCGAGCGGCGTCGCCGCGGCGATGCCGGCGGCGACCACGATCGCGACCATCCCCCACCGCGTCGCCGCCATCGTGCCCGCCGCTGCTTTCGGCTCGACCGCTGCCATCCTCTGCCCCCCCCGCGGCCGCGATCATAGGTGGGTCCGCGTCCGCGGGCCAATCCGCATTCCCCACTTACGTTGCGCGCCGTCGAGCCCGCCTCCTATAATTCCGCGAACGCCACAGCGAGGATTCGAATGCGCGCCCAGCACGATATCGGCGGGACCGACGAAGGCCCGGTCGATCCCCATCCCCACGAGCCGTCGCTGTTCGACCGCCGGGTCGACGCGCTGATGCTGCTGCTGGCGGCCCAGTGCGACTTTTTCTCGGTCGACTCGCAGCGTCGCGCCGGCGAAGACTTGGCCCCTGCCCTCTACAAGGGTCTCGCCTATTATGAGCGCTGGATGCATAACATCGCCGTCCTCATGGTCGAGCGCGGCCAACTGACCCAGGCCGAGATCGACCGCAAGGTCGAGGCCGTGCGCGCCCGGGTGGCGCGCGACCACGACCGCGGCCGAGCCTATGCCGCCGGCCATCACCACGATCACGACCATGCCCACGACTGGGACGAAGACGGCCCGCCCGGCGAATACGCGATTCTCGAGGAAGCGATCCGCGAGCTGTCGATCGAAAAGGGATTTTTCGAGGCCGCCGACGTCCAACGCCAGATCGAGGACATGGACGCGCGCACGCCCTCGCAAGGCGTGCGCCTGATCGCCAAGGCGTGGACCAACCCCGCCTTCTATAAGGAGGTCATGCGCGACGCCAAGGCCGCTGCCGAGCTGCTCGGCATCGACATGACGCCATCGCCGCCGATCCGCGCAGTCCAGAACACGCCGACGCTGCACCACATGGTTGTCTGCACGCTGTGCTCGTGCTATCCGCGCGCGTTGCTCGGCATCCCGCCGCTCTGGTATAAAAGCCGCGCCTACCGCGCCCGCTCGGTGGTCGATCCGCGCGGCGTGCTCGCCGAGTTCGGCACCGTGCTGCCCGATTCGACCCAGGTCCGCGTGGTCGATTCGACTGCCGATCTCCGCTACATCGTCATTCCGATGCGGCCCGAGGGCACCGACGCCTGGACCGAAGCGCAGCTCGCGCCGCTCGTGACCCGCGACGCCATCATCGGCGTCGCCCAGGCGCGCTGGCCGAACGCGTGACGTCACTCCCGGCGGCGCCCGACGGACTCGTCGGATGAGCGACGAGCCCGAAGAGAAAAAGGTCAACGGGCATCGGCCCGCCGGCCTCATGCATCTGCTGCACCCGGCGCTCAAGGCGGCGAAGCTGGTGCCGCTCAAGGACGTGCCCTTCGACGTCGATGCGCTGGCGCGCTCGGTCGTGAAGGTCGAGACCGAGGCCATCCCGAACGCCATTACTGCGCAGACCCTCGGCAACCGCCGCGAGGGCAACGGCATGTTGATCGGCGACGAGCTCGTACTCACGATCGGTTACGTGATCCTCGAAGCCGGCACGGTCATGCTGACGTCCGCCAACGGCCACAAATTCGCCGGCGACGTGATCGGCTACGACTACGAGTCGGGGTTCGGGCTCCTGCGCGCGCCCGGCGTGAAAGCCCCGGCCCTGCCCCGCGGCGACTCCACGGCGGTCAAAGAGCGCGATTCGCTGGTCGCGATTGGCGCAGGCGGCCGCGAGTTCATCGTCAGCACGCTGCTGGTGTCACGGCGGCCGTTCGCGGGGTCGTGGGAGTACTTGCTGGAAGAAGCCTTCTTCACCTCACCACCCCATC
Organism: Alphaproteobacteria bacterium; assembly: GCA_016869275.1. Taxonomy (GTDB): domain Bacteria; phylum Pseudomonadota; class Alphaproteobacteria; order SHVV01; family SHVV01; genus SHVV01. The sequence continues at coordinate 7,590 of VGEO01000114.1, forward strand.
CGGCTTGGAGCGGCGCCGGTCTTTTCGACTTCAGCGGGAAAATGGTCGGGCTGGGGTCGCTGTTCGTGAACGACGCGCTGCCCGGCTCGAACGCGCTACCCGGCAACATGTTCATCCCGATCGCGCTGCTCGAGGACGCGCTCCCGTTCATGATGGGCGGCAGGCGGCTGCGGCCGCCGCGGCCGTGGCTCGGCATGTTCACGGTCGAGACCATGGGCCACCTGATCGTCACCGGGGTCATGACCCGCGGGCCGGCCGACACCGCCGGCGTCGCCGCCGGCGACATTCTGGTCCGGGTCGCCGGCGAGCGGGTGCGGACGCTGCGCGACCTTTATCGCCGTGTCTGGAGCCTCGGCGCCGCCGGGGTCGACGTGCCGGTCACCTTCGTTCGCGACGGCAATGCCCGCCAGACCGTGCTCAAGTCGATCGACCGCAACCGCTACTTCCGGCTGCCCAACACCCACTGACAGCGGTTACGGACGCGCCGGCAACAGCACGCCCGGATTGAGAAACCCGGCAGGGTCGAGTTCGGCCTTGGCCGCCGCCAGCGCGGCGCCGAACAGGGCGGGCCGCTCCTTGACGTACCACGGCATGTGGCTGCGCCCGACCGCGTGGTGGTGGGTGACGGTGCCGCCCAACGTTTCGACCGCATCGGCCGCAGCGGCGGCGATTGCCTGCGCTTGTTCGAGCAGCGCCGCCTTGTGCCCCATCGCGTGCCACGTGAAATAGGGCGCCGGGCCATCGGGGTAAACGTGGGTGAAGCGGCAGGTCACGACCCCGGGCTTTCCAGTGGCGGCGACGATCGCCGCTTCGGTCGCGGTTTTGATCTTGGCGTAGAACGCGCCGAAGCGGTCCCAAGTGATCGCGGTCTCGAACGTGGCGCTCAGGATGCCGATCGCGACCTGAAACTCCTTGAAGTAAGGCATGCGGATGAAGCTATTGCGCCATACCGCGGCCGCTCCGCCCTTCGGCCCGGCTTCGGCTTCGCGGTCGAACGTGGCGCCGTAGTTTGCACAGATTTCGAGGCCGCGGGCGAGCGCCGCCTCGACCGGGTGGTCAGCCGATTCGAACGCGAGGACGAGGAACGCACGGCTGCCGTCGCCGGCGCCGGCGATCGCACCTTCGAGCGGCTCGAGCAAGCGGAGGTTGGCCGGGAACAGGCCGGCCTGGGCGATGACGCGGACCGCCTCGGCGCCGGCCAGGAAGGTCGGGAAGTGCACCGACGCGGCGGCGCGAAAGGTCGGCTGCCAGCGCGTTTCGACGACGCCGCGCGGTGTCCCGACACGGAGCGATTCGACGAAGTCGTCGATCCGGGTATAGAGCGTCGCGTAATGGCCGCCTGAACGGGTCGCAATCCAACCGCCCAATGTCGAGAACTCGAAGCTTTGCTGGAAGTGGCGGAGCTCAAGCCGGCCCGTTTGAGCGCGGCTTCCAGCGCCGGCCCCAGGATCCCGGCTTCGATCCGGGCGGCGCGGCTGACATCGTCGATCTCGACCACGCGCGCGAGCTTGCCGAGATCCAAGCTGACGGTTCCGGAAAAGCCGTCCCCGATATCGGCCTCGATGCCGCCGACGACGCTGGTGCCGCCGCCGAACGGAATGATCGCCGCGTTTTCGTCGGCCGCCC
>VGEO01000115.1 GCA_016869275.1 Alphaproteobacteria bacterium
ACTTCAAGGGCCGCATGGGCGCCGCCTCGGCCCGGGTCTATCTGGGCTCGCCCTACACCGTCGCCGCCGCCGCGATCGCCGGCCGCATCGTCGATCCGCGCGACTTTCTTCGCCCTCTCCCCGCCTCAAACCGACCAGAGGCGCAGCAGAGGTGACGTCGGTGCCCGGCGCAGGACGCAACCCCCTCCCTTCCCTCCCCCTCGGCGCGGGCGAGGCGTGGCTGAGCGTGCAAACCCGCCCCGCGGGAGTGGGAGGTGCGGCATGAGCGGATGCGCCTTCGTTTTCGGCGACAACGTCGATACCGACGTCCTCGCGCCTGGCGCCTACATGAAGGGCGGGATCGATGAAATCGCGCGACATTGCCTCGGCGCGCTCGATCCCACGTTTGCGGCGAGCGTTGCGCCCGGCGACTTCGTCATCGGCGGGCGTAACTTCGGCATGGGCTCGTCGCGCGAGCAGGCCGCGCAAGCGTTGAAGCATCTCGGGGTCGCAGCGGTGATCGCGACCTCGTTTGCCGGCATCTTCTACCGCAACGCCTTGAACTTGGGCCTCCCGGCGCTGGTCTGCGCCGCGGCGCGGAAAATTCGCGCCGGCGACCGCCTCGAGGTCGATGCCGCGGCCGGAACCATCCACAGCGCGACCAGCGGCGAAACCCTCGCCTGTCAGGCGCTGCCGCCGCACCTGATGACGCTGGTTGCCGCCGGCGGCCTCGTCCCCTATCTCGAACGCAAGTTCAAACGCGCCTGAGGAGCGACCGATGATCGATTTCAAAGAACGGCTGCGCCGGCCCGAGATTCTCGTCGCCCCGGGCGTGTTCGATCCGCTCGGCGCCTGGTTCGCGGCCCGTGCCGGGTTCGAAGCGATCTACCTCTCCGGCGCCAGCATCGCCTATACGCAGTTAGGCCAGGCCGATATCGGCCTCGTCACCGCGAGCGAGGTCGAAGCCACGATCGGGCGCATCCGCGACCGCGTCGACTTGGCCCTGGTGGTCGACGCCGACACCGGCTACGGCAACGCGCTCAACGTCCAGCGCACGGTTCGCCACTTCGAGCGCGCCGGCGCCAACGCGATCCAGCTCGAGGATCAGACGCTGCCCAAGCGCTGCGGCCACTTGGAAGGCAAGACGCTGGTCGCCGCGGGCGAGATGATCGGCAAGATCAAGGCCGCGCTCGATGCCCGCGCCAGCGCCGCGACCGCGATCGTCGCCCGTACCGATGCGATCGCGGTCGAAGGGTTCGACGCCGCGCTCGACCGCGCCGCGGCCTACGCCGCGGCCGGTGCCGACGTGCTGTTCGTCGAGGCGCCGCGCACGCGCGAGCAACTGGCCGAGGTCGGCAAGCGCCTGGGCAACCGCGCGCCCCTGATGGCCAACATGGTCGAGGGCGGTAAGACGCCGCTGCTATCGGGCCCGGAACTCGAGCGCCTGGGCTTCTCGTTCGTGATCTTCCCAAGCGGCCTGGCGCGGGCCGTCGCCCACACCATGGAAGGCTATTTCGCGACCTTGAAGAACGACGGCACCACGCAGGCGTTCCGGCCGCAGATGTTCGACTTCGACACGCTCCAGGACCGGCTCGGCACGGCCGCGCTACTCGAGCACGGCAAGCGCTACGACGCCGATCGTTTTACGCGCTAGTTGGCGAACCCCGCCCCTTCTGCACGGCGGAGGGTGGCGAGCGGGTACCGCTTCAGGCGGCGGCGACGACGTGCCACTTCCGATTCTTGCTCAGGCGCACGACGCTTCGCACCGCCGGCGAGAACCGCCGCCCGGCGACGGTGACGAGCCTCACGGTGCAGCTGATCTCGGGCTCGACCAGGACCCGGCTCGCGATGCTGGGAAGCGTCGGAAGAAATTCCGGCACCATCGCGCAGCCCAGGCCGGTCAGGATCATCGCCTGGATCCAGTCTTCGCGCTCGCTCCGGTACTTGACGTCGAGCTTGTAGGGCTTGGGCACGCCGAGGGCGGCGAACTGATCGGGAAACTCGCAGTGCGAGCGCGAGAGGTAAGGCTCACCGTCGAGCTCGCGGACCGGCACCGCCGTCATGGCTTCGAAGCGGTGGCCCTTGGGGAAGGTGACGACGTAGCGCTCGGCGTAAAGCGGGCGGACGTCGAAGCGCTCCGGATAGGCCGGCATCCCGATCACGGCGATGTCGAGGGCGCCGGCCAGCACCTCCGCGACGATCGTCTTGCCCGGCGCCTCGCGCACGCTGAGATCGATGGTCGGGATTTCCGTGTGCAGCCGCGTCAGAAACCCCAGCAGCCGCGGCCGGCCCGATCGTGCACGTCGCGCCGGTCCGATCGTGCACGTGATGCCGAGCTTCAACGGCGCCTTCTCGAGCTTGCGGAACTCCTTGGCCTCAACCCGCGCCGCTTCGCTCGACCCGTAGACCTGCTCCAGGTGCGGCTTCATCAGCCGGCCCAAATCGGTCATGTGGGTCTGGTTGGGCTCGCGCCGGAACAGCTGCCGCCCGACTCGTCCTCGAGCTTCTTGATCGCGCGCGTCAGCGACGGCTGCGCAACGTTGCAAATCTCGGCCGCGCGCGTGAAGTTGAGCGTCTCGCACACGGCCAGGAAATAACGGACTTGGTGCATTTCCATGGCGGATGACCTTGCCATAGCCGTTGGCTATCGAGGAGCAGGCTGAGCCGGGGTCGCGGCCGGGTCGAGCAGATAGAAGACCGAGCGCGTCGGGCTCGAGAATTCGCGCCGCCGCACGCGTAACCCCGCGGCCGCAAGCTTGGCCTCGAACGCGGCGACGCCGAAGCCGCGGTAACCCAGCTCCCAGCGGTGGCCGTGCGGATCGGCGCCCGGACGGAAGGTTTTGAACCAGCGGAATTTCTTGAGCGCGGTCGCCGAGCGCACGGTGAACCAATTCAAGTAGAAGCGCCACGCGATCTGGAAGCCCTCGTAGGGTACCGAGATCACGAGGTGGCGCGCGCCGGCCTGGGCGAGCAGCGCCAGCACCCGATCGACCTCGTCCCACGGCAGGTGCTCCAGGGTCTCGCAGCAGAGGATGCCATCGAAGCCGCCGAGGTCGGCCGGCCGGAGCGTGCGGAGATCGCCCTGGCGGTGCGCGATCCGGGGATGCGGATATTGCGCGGGCTGGAGGTCGAGCGTGGTGACGCGGTAGCCGGCATTGTCGAGGAGCGCCGACACCAGGCCGAGATACGGTCCGATCTCGAGGACCGACTCGATCTCGAGCCCGGCCAGCAGCGCCACCTGGAGCCACTGATGGCCGATCCGCTTCGCGCTGTAATAGCGGTGCCACTCGGCGCGGCGCGCGCGCGGATCGGCGGAATAGTCGGCGGCGGCGGGCGGGTCGTCCGGTCGCAACGCTAGAGCAACTCGTTCGAGCGCAACACCATCATCTTCTCGACCGCCATCTCGTGCATCGTATAGGGAATGCCGCCGACGCCGTGGCCGGAGACCGAAAGCCCGGCGAACGGCATCCAGTCGACCCGGAACGCGGTGTGGTCGTTGACCATCACCGCCGAGCCGTTCAGGCGTGCATAGGCGCGGAGCGCGGTCTCGAGCGAGCGCGTGAAGACCGCGGTCTGGAACGAGAACGGCACCTCGTTGGCGCGCTTGATGCTCTCATCGAGCGACGTGGTCGAATAGACGCAGATGACCGGGCCGAAGATCTCCTCCTTGGTGACGCGGGCATCGGCGGGCGGGTCCAAGAGCACGGTCGGCGCGTAGGTCGACGGCGACAGGACCTTGCCGCCCGAGACCAGCTTGGCCCCGGCGGCGACCGCCTGCTTGACCCACGCGTCGACCCGTTCCACCTCGTCGTGGTTGATCAGCGGCCCGACCTCGGTCTTGGCATCGGTCGGGTCGCCCACCACCATCTTGTCGCCGAGCTGGCCCAGGCGCTCCGCCACCGACCTCGCGATCTGGGCGTCGGCGAACACGCGCTGCACCGACACGCACACCTGGCCGGCGTGATAGAACCCGCCTTTGGCGAGACGCGGCAGCGCATCGTCCAAATCGGCGTCGGCGGCGACGATCGCCGGCGCCGCGCCGCCGTGCTCGAGCGCGCAGCGCGCGCCCGGCGCCAGCTTCGAGCGCAGCATCCAGCCGATCCGGGCCGAACCGATGAAGGAGAAGAACGCGACGCGCGGGTCCGCGACCATCTGGGTCGCGATCTGCGAGTTGGCGGTCAAGGCGATCTGGCACCAGTCGCGCGGCAGTCCGGCTTCGTAAAGGATGTCGAGGAAGGCGATGCACGAGAGCGGGGTCGCCGCCGCCGGCTTCACCAGCACCGGGCAGCCGACCGCGATCGCGGGCGCGACCTGGTGGACGACCAGGTTGAGCGGGTGGTTGAACGCCGAGACCGCGACCACGACCCCGATCGGCTCGCGCCGGGTGAAGGCGTGGCGTCCGGCCGAGGCGGCGTTGACGTTCATCGGAACGACGCGACCTTGTTCCGAGCGCAGCACCTCGATGCAGTTCTCGACCCCGTCGATCGCGCGCGCGAGCTCGACTCGCGAATCCATCAACGGCTTGCCGCCTTCGCGCGCCGCCGCCTTGGCCATGTCCTCGGCGCGCGCGCGCATGATCGCGGCCGCCTTGTGGAGAATTTGGATGCGCTTGGGGGTCGGGATCCAGGCGTCGCGGTTCTTGTAGAGCTCGTGCGCGACGTGGAGCCGGCGGTCGACCTCGGGCCACTCGATCGTCGTCAACGTCGCGAGCGGCGCGCCGTCGAACGGCGCGTGCACCGTGAACTCCTTACCCATGGTCGGCTCCCCCTGCTGCGTTTTCTCGCGCCCGCGCGCACGGGCGCCGCCGTCAATCTAACATAACCCGCTCGCCGTGACGGCAGCGGAACGGCCGGACGGGGCGCTACTTCTTCCGCGCCAGCGCGCTCTCGGGCACGATCGCGTAGTCGGCGCCGCCCGGCTCTTTCCAGAAGAGCTGCAGCGTCGCCTCGTTCTTGCGCTCGAAATAAAGGACGCGCAGCGCGTACCAGCCGGCTTGCGCGACGTCGACCTTGCCGGCCGGCGAGAAGCGGTCGGCGTGGACGTCCGGGTCTTCGAGCACCTTCTCGCCGCCGATCTCGACGCGGACGCCGTCGTTCGAATTGGCGACGAACGTGTACTGCCCGGGCTTGTCGAGCTTGATGTAGCCGAGGATCTCGGCGGCGACGCCGTCGTCCTGGTTGCTGGTGAGAACCTTGCCGGTCTTCATCTTGTAGTCGAGCTTGGGCAGCGGCGCACCGATGTCGGGTTTGCGCTTGCCGACGATGTCGGCGACCTCCTGGACGTCGCGCACCAGCATCTTCCAATAGCTGACGGCGAGGCCGGGGGCGACGTCGGTCTCCTTGGGCTGCGGCGCCAGCGCCTTGGGCGCAACCGGTTTCTCCTGCTGCGGCCCGAACTCGTTCGGAACGACTTTTTGCTGTGCGAAAACAGCGCCGGCCACCGCCAGCGCGCCCAGAACCGCACCCGCGAACACGATCGTGGACAACCGCATGAGCGACCTCTCCCCGGAATAAGCTTGTCGTTTGCGGTGGGAAATTATCGCTGGCGCCGCCTTTCCCCAAGGGGAAAACGCCGTGGCCGCACCGGTCGCCATGGGAGTGCCGCAGGAGGCCCGTTTCACCCGCTCCGCCACGACGAATTCATCATCGAGCCGCTGACGGTGCGCCGCTTTCGAAGAAAAAAGAAAGGGCCCGGCGTCGCCGCCGGGCCCTCGCTCCGTCTTGGTCAGGCGTCGCGGCTTACATCTCGCCGTACTTGCCGCCCTTCCAGATGTACCAGACGTATTCCGGGTTCTGGATGTCGCCCTTGGCGTTGTACTTGATCTTGCCGATCACCGTGTTCCAGTCGCCTTTGCGCATCTCCTCGGCGACCTTCTTGGGGTCGGTCGACTTGGCCTTCTCGGCCGCCGCCGCCCATACCTGGATCGCGGCGTAGCTGTAGAGCGTGTAGCCTTCGGGGTCGTACTTGGCGGCCTTGAACTTGTCGACTACCGCCTTGGCCGCCGGGTTCTTGCGCGGATCAGGGGCGAAGGTCATGAGCGTACCCTCGCTCGCGTTGCCGGCGATCTTGCCGTACTCGGCGTCGACCAGCGCATCGCCCGAGACGAGCTGCGGCTTGTAGCCCTGCTCGTGCGACTGCCGGATGATCAGGCCGGCTTCGGGGTGATAGCCGCCGACATAGATGGCGTCGATCCCGGCGCCCTTGAGCTTCGAGACCAGCGCCGAATAGTCCTTCTCGCCGGCGTTGTAGGCCTCGTACATCGCTTCGGTCGCGCCCTTGGCGTTCAAGGCCTTCTTGGTTTCGTCGGCCAGGCCTTTGCCGTAGGCGGTCTTGTCGTGGAGGATCGCGATCTTCTTGCCCTTGAACTTCTCGGCCAGGTAAGCGCCCGCGACCGCGCCCTGGACGTCGTCGCGTCCGCAGGTGCGGAAGACGTGCTTCCAGCCTTTCTTGGCGGCGTCTTCGGTCAGCGCCGGGTTGGTCGAGGCCGGCGTGATCTGCAGGATGCCTTCCTCGGCGTAGACCGCCGAAGCCGGAATCGAGGACGACGAGCAGAAATGCCCGGCGACGAACACGACCTTGTCCTTGACCAGCTGGTTGGCGACCGCGACCGCCTGCTTGGGATCGCAGGCATCGTCGCCGAGCTTGAGCGACAGCTTCTTGCCCATCACGCCGCCCTTGGCGTTGATGTCGGCAACCGCCATCTCGGCACCGCGCTTCAACTGCTCGCCGAACGCCGCGAGCTGCCCGGTCATCGGACCGGCCGCCGCGATCGGAATGTCTTGGGCCTGAGCCTGGCCCGCGACCGTCAACGCGACCGCCGCAGCGGCCGCCATCAGGATCTTTTTCATGTGCTTCGTTCCTCTCGAAGTTACGGGACACTAAAAGCGTCGGCCGCGGGAAAAAAACCGCGACCTCGAAGGCGCTTGACTTAATAACAGTCTAGCACGCGCAAATAGGCCGGCCAAACCGGACCGCTCCCCGCACTAACGGCCCGGAGATTGCGGTTATTCCGAGGGTGAGCCTTCGGTTATGCGCCGATGATCGGCGGCATGATCTCCTCGACCGTCCTGACCCTCACCGTCAATGCTCTCTCCCCTACCGAGCGGGGGAGGGAGTATCGAGGGCGGCTCCGCTCACGCCGCCGGGGGCGCCTGCGCCGCCCCCGGAATCGGCCGGTACGCGAACAGCCCGTCCCGCGCATAGAGCCAGGGATACTGCGCCACCATCTTGGCGACGTGGGTCAAGCGGTGGGCGAGAAGGGCGATCGCCAGCAGGACGACGAAGTCGAGCCCGTAGCCGACGATCGACCCGAGCGGCTGGCCGAACAGGCCCCAGGCCAGGAAGCGGTCGGCGGCCGCCAGCAGCACGCTCGCGAACAGGACCGCGAGCGGCGGCTTCCAGGTGCGGGCGAGCGCCTGGCCGGTGAGGTAGGCGGCACCGCCCATGACGACGAGGGTGAAGAGCAGGAACACCGGGAGCGTGGTGCCGAGCGCGCTCATGCCGGGCGCGCCTCGACCGGGCGGCCGCCTTCCAGGTAGGCGGCACGGACCTTGGCGTCGGCCAGGAGCTCGGCGCCGGTGCCGCGCATCACGACCTGGCCGTTCGCGAGCACGTAGGCGCGGTTCGCCAATTTGAGCGCGTGGTGCGCGTTCTGCTCGACCAGGAGCACGGTGACGCCCTGGCGCTGGTTGATGTCCTTGATCGCTTGGAACACCTGCTTCACCAGCATCGGCGCCAGGCCGAGCGAGGGCTCGTCGAGCAGCAGGAGCTTGGGCCGGCTCATCAGGCCGCGGGCGATCGCCAGCATCTGCTGCTGGCCGCCCGAGAGCGTGCCGCCGCGCTGGCTCGCGCGCTCCTGCAGGATCGGGAACAGCTCGAACGCCCGCGCCAGGTCCTCGTCGAAGTGGCGGCCGTCGGTCGGGGTCGTCCCCATCATCAGGTTCTCGGCCACCGTCAGGTGCGGAAAGATGCGCCGGCCCTCGGGCACCTGGGCGATGCCGAGCCGGATGATGGCGTAGGTCGGGAGCGCGGTGATGTCGCGGCCGTCGAACACCACGCGCCCGGCGCTCGCGCGCGGGCGGCCGCAGATCGTCATCAGGAGCGTGGTCTTGCCGGCGCCGTTGGCGCCGATCAGCGTCACCACCTCGCCGGCGCGCACCTCGATGTCGACGCCCTTCAGGGCCTCGATCCGGCCGTAATGCGCGTGGAGTCCGGCGACGGCGAGCAGCATGGCGGCAGTCTAGCGGATCGCCGACGGCACCGTCACCGCCGGCTGCACCTGCTTCGCGATCCCGACGCGTCGGAAGATGTGGCGTTCGCCCTGTGGCGGGCGAGCGGGTTGGGCGCTGCGCCGTACCGGCGAGCGCCGGCAGCGCGCGCTTGAGTTCCAGCACCTCGAGCGGCGCCGCCGCCCAATTGTGCTCCCAGCAGACGATCAGGTCGCACTGGTCGGGATCGTGACCGTGCAGGCGGAAGTTGGCGCTCTTGTATTCGAACTCGATCCGCGCCCGCTCCCAGCGTTCCTCGCCGCCGGCGACCCGGCGCTTCGCCTCGCAGTCGGGGAAGCCCTTCTGCACCGCTTCGATGTCGTAGCCCAGCGCGCGCGCGACCATCCCGAACAGGACGAGCACGCCGTGCTCGCAGGTGGGCGCGTGGCGCATGCCGGGAAAGTCGACGATCGCGCCGTAGCGGCGGCGCCGGG
>VGEO01000116.1 GCA_016869275.1 Alphaproteobacteria bacterium
GAGCGCGATATCCACAGTTCAACGTACTCGATATTAAAAGTCAATATTATTCGTTTACATGAAGTTATTCCAGCTTTAACATTTCAGGCCATCTTCACCGATGGGGGTATCGATGCTCGAGGTTGCAATCGGTTTTGGCGCCGTCATGGCCCTGTTCTTCCTCGCCTTGGTTAGCGCCGTCGACGCGCGCCGAATTGACCCCAAAGACCGACGTGGCCGAGCGGATCGCTGACGCGCGAACGATCGAGACGTGACTCACTAAGAGTAACGACGGAGCAACGCAGTACCGGACGACGTCCATGATCCTCCAGCGGCGTTAGCAGCCGGTGCTTCGTCGGGCCGCCCGGGCTTGTCATCCCTTGCCAAGCCGCGGGCGGCCCATTTTTTTGAGCTTTAGTGCTCGCCGCCGGTTGGACCGTAGAAGATGACCCAGGTCGCGAAGTCCTCGGTAAACGCTTCGAAGCGGTGGTCGGCACCGGCCGGGGCAAACAACACATCGCCGGCTGCGAACGATACGGTTTCCCCGTCGACGGTGTAGCGGCCCGATCCCGACACGACGATATAGACCTCGTCTTGATCGTGCGGCGTTTGGGGGTCGGCCCCTCGCGGAGCGTAGTAGCGGAGCGACATCGAGCCGTGCTCGAAGAGGAGCGCCGAACGGCGCCCCGCTGGGATCGGTGCCGCCTTCGCGGCGGCGACCGAAAAACGGACGTTCTTCGGCACCCTCGCCCTCCGTTCCGTACGATCGTTGCTAACCTTTGCCCTTGGTTCGGGTGCGATTCGGGCGCGCATTCTTTTCGATGAACTCGATGATCGCGCCGGCGATGTCCTTGCCGGTCGCACCCTCGATACCCTCGAGGCCGGGCGATGAATTCACTTCCATCACCACCGGTCCGTGGTTTGAGCGCAGCATGTCGACGCCGGCGATGTTGAGGCCGAGCGTCTTGGCGGCACGAACGGCGGTCGAACGTTCTTCGGGCGTGATGCGGATCGCTGTCGCCGAGCCGCCACGATGCAGGTTGGAGCGGAACTCGCCCTTCTTGCCTTGACGTTTCATGGCAGCGACGACCTTGCCGCCGATGACGAACGCGCGGATGTCGGCGCCGCCCGCTTCCTTGATGAACTCCTGGGTCATGAAATAGGCATCGAGCGCGCCGAACGATTCGATCACGCTCTTGGCGGCATTGTAGGTGTCGGCCAGGACCACGCCGCGGCCGTGGGTGCCTTCCAAGAGTTTGATTACCAGCGGCGCGCCGCCGGCGATGCGAATCAAATCGTCCGAGTCGCCCGGCGAATGCGCGAACCCGGTCACCGGCAAACCGATCCCCTTGCGCGCGAGCAGCTGCAAGCTGCGCAACTTGTCGCGTGACCGGCCGATCGCGACCGACTCGTTGACGCAGTAGACCCCCTGCATCTCGAACTGGCGCACGACCGCCATGCCGTAGAACGTGATCGAGGCGCCGATGCGGGGAATGACCGCATCGAAGCCCTCGAGCCGCTCGCCTTGGTAGCGCACTTCCGGTCGATGCGAGGAGATGTTCATGTAGCAGCGGAGCGTATTGACGATACGAATCTCGTGGCCGCGTTTCTTCGCCGCTTCGACCAGGCGCGCGTGCGAATAGAGGCTGGGCTTGCGCGCAAGTACGAGAATACGCATGAACTACTCCTCTTCGTCCGACCGACGCCGGCGCTTGTGGGGGGCACGCCCGGCGGTCACTGCGGCCGGAGTCGGGGACTCCTTGCGCCGACCGGTGTGATACGAAAGGTTGGGATCCAGCACGACCCGGCGCTGCATCGCGCCGCGGCCGAGCAGCAACCGAAACCCCATGTCGTCGCGGTTGGTAAGCGACAACTCGATCGGCCAGGTGCGCCCGCCGACTTCGATACGAGTCTTGATGACGAACCGTTTCTCGCGTCGGCCGCCCGGGTTGGTAACCCAGCGACGATCGACTGCGCGCGCCCAGCATCGGTGCGTCACGGTCTCGTCATGTTGGATCGGATGGGCGTCGAACTCGACCCAGTCCTTGCCGTCGACGTCGTGCCAGCGCACATGCGAGACGTGCAGCGCCGAGGTACGGGCACCGGTATCGAGTTTGGCTTTGATCGCGGGAATACCCAAGTCGGGGAGCGCCGCCCATTCGCGCCAGCCGACCCGCAGCTTGGCGCGCTTGGTGCCGCGTCGGCGCGAACCTGCCCGTCGGCCCGGCATCGCCGGGGCGCCGGCGGCGTCGGGCTGAGAGACCGAGGTCGAACCGCGTTGCTTCATTCCTCGCCTCTCACGCTATCCGAAGCGGACATCGACAGGGGACTTCCGCCCGTACCGCCGCCATCGTAGCGTGATGCAAATGTTAACCGGATGACGGGGCCGACGTGACCCCGGCGCTCCTTATACCAGCAAACGCCGGACCCCGGCAGGGCCGCGGCGCGCGGAACTGGCTTGCGGCCGCGACCTTGGCGGCGCTGGTTTACGGCGCCGGTGGGGTCACGCCGGGCGGCGCGGAGATCGCGATTCTTGGTTACCTCGAAAACGTTCGCTTGATGCCCGACGACATCGGAGTTCGCGCCAAGCTCGACACCGGCGCCGACGTGACATCGCTCCACGCGCTCGACATTCGCCGCATCGACCGCAAGGGCGAAAAATGGGTACGGTTCACGGTGGAGGCGCCGAACGGCCGCACCGCGACGTTCGAGCGCAAGCTCGTGCGTACCATGCGGATCAAACGCCACGGCGGCGGCACCGAGCAGCGCCCGGTTGTGAGGCTCGCGTTTTGCGTCGCTGCACAGACGCTCGAGGCCGAAGTCAACCTGGTCGATCGCACCGGATTCAATGAGCCGATGCTGATCGGTCGCAACGCGATGCCGAAGGGAATCGCGATCGATCCCCACCGCACCGAGACCGCACCGCCGACCTGCGCCGCAAAATGACGAAGGCTCCGCTCGGGGAGAGCAGAGCCTTCGCGCCGGTAGCTCGGACTTACTGCGCAGTCTTCATCAGGTCCGGCCCGTACTTCGTGTTCTTCTCGACGAACGCCTTCCACGCCTGGTCGTACGCGGCGTTCAAGTACTTCTGCTTGTCGGCGTCGCCGAACTTCACGAACTCGAGTCCGAGCCCTCGCAGCATTGCGTCCTCGCGCTTGGCGGCGGCGCCGTGGAACTTCTCGCTCTCGACTTCGAGCTCGGCGCCGATCTTGTCGAGTTCGGCCCGCACCTCCGGTGTGAGCCGGTCCCACACCGCCTTGTTGATCAGGATCGAGCTGCCGCCGGTATAAAACGCCTGCTCGACCACGAACTTGATTTGATCCTGCCAACCAAAGTCGGTGATTCCGCCGTAGCTCCAGGCGACGCCGTCGATGATGCCGCGTTCGAGCGCGGTATAGACTTCGCCGGGCGCAATGTTGACCGGGGTGCCGCCCAACGCCTTGACCATGTCGACGTAGATCGGCGACACCCGGAGCTTGAGGCCCGTGAAGTCGGCCTTGTCGATCTTCTTCTTGATGAAGAAACGAAACGCCCGATCGGCTTCCCCACCGATCGACGCGAGATAGATCACGTTGCCCTTTTCGAGATGAATCTTCCGCATCAGGTCGAAGTAGCCGGTCTTGCGCAGTTCCGATCCCGCTTTCTTCGAGAACGTTCCGGCCATCGACTCGGGGATTTCGCCCGCGTAGTAGCTGGCACCGGCGAGCAGCACGTCGATGGTGCCGTTGCGGACCGCTTCGAACTGATTGTTGGGCGGGATCACCTCGGCGCCGCCCAAATAGTCGACCGATACTTTGCCCTTGAGGCGGGTATTCACCATCCGCTGGAAGATGAGAAACGGCTCGCTCCAATAGTAACTCGCCTGCCACGGCGTCACGCCCTTAAGCACCACCGCGTTCTGCGCCGATGCCGCCGACGACCACGTTACGGCTGCTGCCACGATCGCGCCGATCGTGGCGATGAGACCTAGTTTGACCTGCATTCGATCCTCCCTGGGTTGCCTTCGACGTTCCGCTTTCCGATCACCACGGCAACCGATCGCCTTGATAGGTGAAGAAACCGCCGGCGTCGGTGCGCTCGAGTTTGGCGATCACTCGCCGCATCCCGCTCACGCTCTCCTCGGGCGAGAGCGCGGCGGTGCTGCCGCCCATGTCGGTCCGCACCCATCCCGGTCCGAGTGCGACCGGAACGATCGCGCGGCCATCGAGGTAGCCGGCGAGCATCTTGGTCACCATGTTAAGCGCTGCTTTAGAACTCCGATAGACGTGATCGTTGCCGGTGCTCGCCGCAAGCTCGATCGATCCGAGCCGGCTCGAAATCATGGCAACGACCTTGTGCTGGCTGGCGGCCACATTCTCGACCAGCGCCTCGCAGAGCTTCATCGGCGCGAGCACATTGACGCGCATCACCGTCGTCCATTCTTCATAGTCGGTGCGACCGAAGCCGTCGTTAGGCGGGCGTGGCGGCCATCCGATCCCGGCGTTATTGATCAGAACGTCGATCGGTTGGCCGCGCAGCGCCGAGGCGAGGGTGTCGATCTGTTCGAACCGCGAGACTTCGAGCGGATGCAACGTCACGCGCCCGGCGCTTCGATCGGCGATCGCGGCGAGCGCCTTTGCCGCGGCAGGGGCTCGGCATGCCGCCAGGACCTGCCAGCCGGCTTCGGCATACTGGCGCGCGAATTCGAGGCCAAGGCCACGATTGGCGCCGGTAATGAAAACCGATGGCATGTAAAAACCTAGCCTAACCGTCTTCGGCGGGTCAAAGTTGAACGATGCGTCAATCCCACCATAAATTGACGGTCGCGACGAGCGGGCAGGGATTCTACGACATAACGGCCGACGTCGTAGCGCGACTGAGCGCTGACCGTTATCGGACCGGTCTCCTCACCCTCTTCATTCGTCACACCTCGGCATCGCTCCTGATCCAGGAGAATGCCGACCGCGATGTGCTCGACGATCTAACGGCCTTCCTGGCTCGGGTGGCGCCGGAGCGACAATCGCTCTACCGTCATGTCGCCGAGGGCAATGACGACATGCCCGCACATATCCGCGCCGCCTTGACCCAAACGCACCTGGCAATTCCGATCGTCGACGGACGCCTCGGCCTCGGAACCTGGCAGGCTATCTACGTGGTCGAGCACCGCCGCGCACCGCACGCCCGGCTCGTCTTATTTCACGTTCTCGGCGACTGATCGGGCGGGAAAGCGTCGAAGCGGTAGAGGCGAGTACAGTTGTCCCACAGAATTTTTCGCTTCGAGTCGAGGTCGACATCGGCACGATCGAGGAAGCTCGCGATCCCATTCGGGAACGGGCCGTCGTGGTGCGGGTAGTCGACCGATAGCACGATCCGGTCGTTGCCGATGCGGTCGATCACCATCGGCAGCAGTGCTTCGTCGACGTCGGTCCCAATCCAACATTGGCGCCGAAAATAATCGCTCGGGCGGGAGGCGAGCTTGACCGCCTCGCCGGCGCCGTACTTTCGCCATTGGTCGTCGAGCCGATCGAGCCACCACGGCAACCAACCGCAATTGCCTTCGAGTACCGCGAGACGCAGCGCCGGAAACCGTTCGCACACGCCGCCGACCAGTACCGCGCCGAGCGCCGTCATCAGTTCGAGCGGAAATGAGGCGGCGTGGTTGAGGGTGCGGAAGTTCGGATGCTTGATGAAGCGGTTGCTGACGTAGTCGTGTCCGGCTCCGCCGCTGGTACCGTGAAACGCGACCGGAACGCCGAGGCGCTCGCATTCGCGCCACAGCACATCGCACTCGGGCGCGTGCACGTAGCGCCCGGCGACCAGCATCGGCAGAAGAACGATGGCCACGTGTCCTTTGGCCGTTACGGCGCGGCGCGCTTCGGCTGCCGCGAGCTCGGGATCGTGCAGCGACACGATCGCGGCTGCCCGCAGCCGCGTCGGCGCCGCGGCGCAATAGTCGGCAAGCCAGTCGTTGAACGCGGCGCAGTAAGCGGTCGCTACGTCGGGCGCCAACCGGTCGATCGACACGATCATGTGCGCGAAGGTCCGGTACATGACCCCGATATCGATTCCCTCCCGGTCCATTGCCGCGAGTGTGGCCGCGGCGTCGTACCCCTGCCGCCTGACCTCGCGGAACCGGGACTCAGCCGGTCGGTCGAGCGCTGCCTGCGGGCCGACCACGTCGGGCCAGTCGGACCACGGCGGGATCAATTCACCCTGAACGCGCCAATGCGGAAAGTTGGCCGGGCTCCAGCCGAGATAGTCCGGCGCCACGGCCCGGTAGCGCGGATCCAAGTACTCCGCGAACACCGCACCTTGTTCGATGACGTGGAGATCGGAATCGATGACGCGAAAGCCGTTCTTCACAGGGAAGAACCGGATAGGGCCGGGCTAGCCGCTGGTCGTCGAGCGGCGGATCTGCTTGGCGCGGGTTTCCGCTTGCTCGGCTTCGGCGGCGCGGCCGAGCTCGCGCAGGATGACGGCGTAATTTTCAAGGATTTGCGCGACCTCGGGGTGGTTGGCGCCGAAGTACTTCTCGTTGATCGCGAGCGAGCGCTTGGCCAGCGCTTCGGCTTCGGCGAAGCGCTTAGCTTTGCGATAGATGGAGCCGAGATTGTTGAGATATTCGGCGACCTGCGGGTGCTCCTTTCCGTACGCCTTTTCTGCGATTTTGAGGGCTTCGCGGATCAGCTCCTCGGCCTTGGCGAGGTTGTTCTGCGCCGACAGCACCGAGGCCAGATTATTGAGGGTCGCGGCCATATACGGATGGTCGGTGCCGAGCGACTGTTGAATGGTGACGAGCGCGCGTTCGTACAGGTACCGCGCTTGGGCGAGGCGGCCGAGACTCTGATGAGCTTTCCCCAGGCTATTCACCGTAATCGCCACCTCGGCGTGCGTGGCACCGAGTAGCTTTTCGCGTATGTCGAGCGCTCGCGTCAGCGGCGCGATCGCATTTTGGTACTCGCGTTGCTCCATGAGCACGAGCCCGATGTTGTTGAGCGTGTCGGCAACCTCGATGTGGCTGCGGCCAAGTTTCTTCTCTTGGATTACCAGAGCCTCGGACAAACGCTGTCTCGCCCGCCCAAAGTCGCCGAGGTTGCGGTCGACCTCGGCCAGGTTGTTGAGGGTGGTTGCGACTTCCTTTGAGTCTTTGCCGATCCGCTGCGCTTCGACGAGCGCTGATTCGTACTGTTGTTGCGCGGCTCGGAAGTCGCCTTTCTGGTAGGCGGTGTTGCCGGCTCGGATTAACGCTTCCCATTTCGTCACTTGGGCGACGGCAGCCGCCGGCGCGGCGAGGAGCGCGAGCGCGACGATCGCCCAGAGAACGACGGCGCGGGCAGGCCGCGCGGAAGCGGGAACGAGGCTCATCATGGTTCTCATCTAGGTACTCGTCCCGCGCTTGCTACGCAACCGTCGACTTGGCCTTCAGCGCCACACCTTATACGCTGGCCGCGTCGGCTCGTTCATCCCCCACAAAACCGTGACAGTTTCCCCCGACGCGCTGGCGCGTCACAAATTGCTCGGCATTGCGCTGGTCCTCGGTTCGGCCGCCGCTGCCAGCACGATCGGACCGCTGATCCGATTGATGGAGGACGCGACCGGGTGGCAAATCATTTTCTATCGCAGCCTTGCCATGCTCGTGGCGCTCACCGCCTATCTCGTGGTGCGCGCCGGCCGCCACACCGGCGTGCGGCTGGTGCGCATGGGTTGGCGTTCCACCTTCGGCGGGATTTGCATGGGCGTTGCCACCAGCATGGGGACATGGGCGTTCCTGAACACCAAGGTTGCGAACGTGCTCTTCATCACCGGAGCGGCGCCGTTCGTGACCGGCCTGGTCGCCTGGGCGTTGCTCGGCGAGCGGGTCCGGCGCGGCACTTGGGTCGCCATCGCGATCGGGTTCGTCGGGATTGCGATCATGGCCGGCGACGGGTTGGCACATGGCCAAATTCTCGGCGACGCGCTCGCGTTAGGTTCGACCGTCGCTTATGCGTTTCTGGTGGTGGCGATGCGCGCGGAACGCGCGGCCGACGACATGATTCCGATGCTAATGGTCGGCGCGGCCGTCGCGACGGGCATTGGAGCGTTACTGGCGTCCGACCTCGCGGTGTCGCTCCGCGATCTCGGTTTGGCCGTCGTGCTCGGGGCGGGTACGAGTTTTCTCGCTTACCTATTGATTACCCTCGGCGCCCGCCATGTCCGGGCCGGCGAGCTCACCTTGCTCGCCAGCGTCGAGATGGTGCTGGGGCCGACCTGGGTCTGGTTGCTCATCGACGAAGTGCCGGCCGCGACGGTGCTGGCGGGCGGCGCCTTCGTGATCGCGGCGATCGTGGTGCAGGGCGTACTGACGGCGCGCGCTCGCGGGGCATGAGCGGTGGTCGCGGCTGCCCGCTTCAGCGGCAGTCGCCGGCAAGCGTGACCGGGGTCGTCGCCATCACCGCTTGGCCCGGCCCGCCCAGCGGCAGGCCGACCAAGGCGGACGGTGCGCCCGAGCCGAGTTCGATCAGCAGGAGATCGATCCGGTTTTCGACTAGACCGCTAACCTTGCCGACGTCCTGATGGCCGACCCCGATCAGGACGATCTGCGACGCCCCGGCGCTTGCCCGAGCCGATAGGTCGGCGAGTGCGCAAGCGGATGGGAACAGCCACATGACGATGCCAGCCGCAACGTCGACCGAGAAACGGCCGTTCCCCATCGCCCGGCCGTTCTTGACTTGCGCGGCGAGC
>VGEO01000117.1 GCA_016869275.1 Alphaproteobacteria bacterium
GTTGAGAAGGAGCGCGGTGTGCGCGTACTCGCCCGCGACACGCCGGATCGATCCGATGCCGCCGAGTTTCAAGAACGTGTCGCGCA
The DNA here is from genome assembly GCA_016869275.1 of Alphaproteobacteria bacterium. Taxonomy (GTDB): domain Bacteria; phylum Pseudomonadota; class Alphaproteobacteria; order SHVV01; family SHVV01; genus SHVV01. The sequence continues at coordinate 87 of VGEO01000117.1, forward strand.
GCCGCGCAAACATGATCTCGTTCGGGACCGGGTCGTTGCGGGTGTAGGGGGTGAGGCCGGCGGCGAGGCAGAGTTCCTTCCAGCCGCCGAAGCGGGCATAGATCTGGCGCCGGCCGAACTTGGTGTCGCGTTCGAACTCGCCGACGCTCAAGGTCGGCTTCCCGAGTGCTGCCGCCGCCTCGCGGGCGGCGGCGATCAAGGTGTCGCGGTCGACCACGTCGGGCCTCTAGAATCGTGCCTCCAAAAAAACAAACCACTGGCATAAGTATTTCCTATATGGCGACCACATATATCGAAAATAGGATAATATATTATCCTATTTGTCCTGTCTTGTCCAGCGCTGGGTTTCCCAAGATTGAAGCGTTGGCCCCGCCGCCTGAACCGTCCAGGCCCCGCGAGGAGGGCCGTCATGCCCGGGACAAGCCCACGGCGGTCGCAGCTCGCGCCTTTCCACGACCGCTTCCTCGACGCGGTCCCAACTCTCGTCCTCGGCGACGTAGCTGGTCCGGACAGGCGGCGACTTGGCACACGCCCCCCTCGAGGCAAGCCGCGGGTTGAGCGCCGCCCACGCCCGGACGATAATCGCGCGGCATTTGCGTTTGGCCGGTGATGAAAGTGTTGGTCGCGTTCCTCGCAGCGCTCGCCGGCTCGGTCGGCGCGCTCTACGGCGTCAATTGGTACCTTGCGCGCGCCGCCGAGCGCGCGTTCCCGCCGGCCGGCGAGCGCCGCACGATCGAAGGCGTCGCCCTTCATTATGTCGCCGCCGGCAGCGGGCCGCCGGTCGTCCTGATCCACAGCGCCAACGGCACCTTGAACGATTTCCGCGCCACGCTGCTCGATCGGCTGATCACCCGCTTCCACACGATTGCCGTCGACCGACCGGGCTATGGCTATAGCGAGCGACCGGCGGATCCCGTGACGCCCGACGTCCAGGCCCGGCTCATCCGCGGTCTCGTCCGCACTCTCACCACCGAGCGCGCGATCGTCGTCGGATTCTCGTTCGGCGGCGCGGTGGCGCTGAGCTACGGGCTCGACTACCCCGACGAAGTCGCCGGCGTCGTCCTGCTGGCGCCGGCCGCGTTCGAGTGGCCGACACCGGTCGATTGGAAGTGGCGGATGCCGGCGTGGCCGCTGGTCGGCCGGGCCCTCGCCGACACGCTGCCGCAAATCGCCGGCCGCCTGACCGCCGCTTCCGCGATCGCCGGCGCGTTCTACCCCGAGCCAGTTTCGCCGGCCTACGCCCAGGCCGGCTTTCCGCTCATCCTCAGGCCGTCCAGCTTCCGCGCCAACGCCGCCGACATCCGTGCGCTCAAACCTTTCTTACGGGCGCAGAGCGCCCGCTACCCCTCGTTCGAGCCGCCGCTGATCGTCATCACCGGCGATGCCGATCGCGTGGTGAGCCCGGCGATCCACGCCGAGCCGCTCAAGCGTGCGGTCGCCCACGCCGAGCTCATCGTCATTCCCGGTGCCGGGCACCTACTGCCCTACACCCGGCCCGACGACGCGATCGCCGCGGTCGAGCGCCTCGCGCGGCGCCGGTGACGCGCCGGTCGCCCGCATCGTTTCGGGGGCGGCTGGGTCACCGGCGGCACCGCCGCAAGCAGGCCAAGTAAAACGCCGACGCCGCGGTCCTCGCCGCGCTGACGCCGATCCGCATCGCCCAGTCGCAGCGGGACGGCGCCGAGGCCAAGGAAATCGCGGTCATGATGAAGGCGGCCGACTATCGGAGGCGCGGCGACACCCTGAAGCCGAACGGGTGGGCGACGATGCCGGGCGCGAGCGAGCCCTAGTGGCTGGTCTCGAGCGGCGCGAACCGGACCGGAAAGATCGACCGCGTCTCCGGCTCTCCTGATTCCAGCTTGGTGACCAGGACCAGCTCTTGCGCCGCTTCGGGTCCGAGCGGCAGCACCAGTCGCCCGCCCGGTTTCAGTTGAGCGATCAGCTTCTCGGGCAATCGCTCGGGGCTCGCGGCCAGCAGCATCTTGTCGTATGGCGCGAACTCGGCCCAGCCGTTGGCACCGTCGCCGATCCGGGTACGGATATTGCGGTAGCCAAGTGCGGTCAGGGTTTCGGCCGCCGCCACGCCCAATTCCTCGACGATCTCGACCGTAAAGACCTCGGCCGCGAGTTCGGCAAAGACGGCCGCGTGGTATCCGCGCCCGGTACCGATCTCAAGCACCCGATCGCTTGGCTCGATCGCGAGCAGGTCCGTCATCACCGCGGCAATGAAGGGCTGCGAGATCGTCTTGCTCCAGCCGATCGGAAGCGGCGTATCGAAGTACGCGTACTGCTTGACCTCGTCCGGGACGAACTCGTGGCGCGGTACTTTGCCGATCGCGGCGATGACGCGGGAATCGAGGGCGCACTTGCCAAGGTAGAGCGCAGCCAGTTCGGCATGGTGAACGATCTCGTCCACCATGTTGAGGCGAAGATCGGTGAGATGGGTCGGTTCTTCGCGCGCCACCACGCCTCGTTTTCGCGCGGTCCGCTAGAACGCGCTGCCGTCCTTGCGCGTGAACGTATAGGCCGGCGGTTGCATCTTTGCCGCCATGTCGACATCGGGATAAGTGCCTTCGTCGCCCGGCGAGCGATCGCCGACTTCGAGCACGAGCGCGTCGCGGTCGCTGCGATTCTGCAGGTGATGGCCGTCGGCGCGCCCCTTGGGAAAGCCGGCGACCATCCCGGCCGTGAGCGTCTGTTCGCCCTGATCGGTCACCAGCACGACTTCGCCCTCGACCACATAGATCATCTCGTCCTGGGTCGAATGCCAGTGCCGCTGCGACGACCACGCGCCGGGCGCGAGGCGGAGCAGGTTGACGCCGAAATTCTTGATGCCGAGCCGTGCGCCGAGCGGACGACGGAACCGCCCCGCTATTTCCTTGCTGAGGTGGGGCGGATAGGCCGACGCCGAACGCTCATCGACCGTCTTGGGATCGAGCACGCAGCCGAGCGCACGGCCGGAATTTGACGATGTCATGCGGTTTTCTCCGTCCCGGCGACGGTAGCAGAAAGGGGTTCGACGGACCACGCGCCATGCTAGCGTCCGGCCGTACGACCGTTGGAACCGTGGACGACCTCGCTCATTCCGCGCAGCTGATCGGCGAACGCCTGTTCGGGCGCAAGGCCGCGACCGTCGTCCGGCGGGATCCCGTGACGATCGAGCTCGACTTCGGCGACGAGCCGATCGTCGCACGCCGCTGCCGTTCGCCCGAGGCCGCGGCGGTCGAAGCCGAGGTCGCGACCGTACTCGGCTCAAACGGAGCGCCGGTGCCGAAACTCCTGGCATGCGAGGGACCGTGGTTGTTCGAGCGCGCCGAGCCCGGCGCGAGCTTGGTCGAGCGGTTGGCGGACGCGGTCGAGGCCGAAGGCGAGCGCTGGCTTTACTTGGCGCTGCAAGCGTTGACCCGGATCCATTCGGTCGCGGCTGCGACCGGCCTCGCCGAACGCGCCTTTCCTATCGGCGCGAGCGCGGGCTGGCTCGACGACATGGTGGCGGCGCCCGAGCGGCTCGGCGCATTCCTCGCGATCCCGTGCCCGCCGTTCGACCGCGCCGGCGCACGCGCCGCGCTCGACGTGAAAGGGCCGTCCTTCATCAAGTGGGACGCCGAGCCTGCTACCGCGCTGGCGCGCCCCGATTGGTCGGTGGTATGGCGGGGCTTCGCCCATTGCGGTCGGCGCAACCGGATCGACGATGTGGTCACGCTGTTGGCCGACGAGCGGGTGCCGGACTGGCCGACCGCCGAGCGGCGCCTGATCGAGCGCCAGACCAAGTTCTTCGACGAACGCCACTACCCGGAGGGCGCCGAGGCATACTTGCGCCTCGCCGGCGTCCTGCGCGCGACCGTGCGGCTCTCCGGCCTGATCAAGGAGATGCTGAAGCAGGGCGAGTGGAACTATTTGGCCGGCCACGGCTTCCAAGGCCGGCCGCCGCCCGCCTTCGCCCACCTCTGCCGCCGCGCCGCGCGCTGGGCCGAAGCCGCCCCGCTGACCCGGCCGCTCGGCCCGTGGTGGCGCGAGGTCGGCTACGCGCTCGTGGGCGAGCGGGTGTAGCCTGAGCGATCCGACCTCTAGCGCGCTTCTGCTTTTTCGCCACGCTGCCCAGTCGACCGGCTCCGTGCTCTCGACGTCAGGGCGCGTTCCCGCGGTCACGCGGTCGAGAAAGATCACCAAGTTCGAGCGCCGCGCGCGGGCGCTCGGAACTATCAACCCGTCATACTCGAGAAAATGCGTGGCGGCCGCGATCGCTTGGGTCGCCGTGTAATCGAAGCCCTCGTATCGCGACGGATCGACCCCGAACGCAGCGAGTCCGGCAATGTTGACGAAGCGAAGCGTGCGCTCGGTGCGCACGGCCAATCGGTGAACTTCGTGCTGGAGTCGGCTTTGCCAAACTGGTTCCAGCATGAGCCGGTATCCGATCTCCGCCAGAACGCCCGCCTTTTCGAGGCTGGTGTATAGAACGTCAAACTCGCCGCTTGGGCTCCATCGACCGTGCGCGCTGGAGCCGCGAACGGCGTCCCTCCCTGCCCGCGTGACCCGCCGAGCATCGCCCTCGAATTCTCGGAACCTAGGGCCCTGAGGGGTTCTTACCTCGCCGCTGAACCACGCAGATAAAACTTATTTAAATCAGTAGTTTATCGATCGACGCTGTGTCGACGACGATCATCCGCAACAACGGCGTCGATCTGACCTTGAACGCGACCCTCGCCTGGGTTGACCACTGCATCGCACCCAGCAAACCGACCCAGAATGGCTCCGTCGAAAGTCTTAGAGCTAAGCCAGATCGGCGGACTCCATGAGCAAACTGGACTTCATGGATTGAGCGTGGTTTCGAGTTGTTTGATCAATTCCAAGGCATCCCCGACCTCCTTCTCGTAAAGGGGTGGGTTACCGGCGTGGGCCGCAGGATTCAAAACGCGTTCAGTGCAGGCGAGAATGTCATCGACGAGTTTGATCTGGCGCAGGTGTTCGACATGTTCCGCTTTCAGTAACTGGCGCAACCACTTCCGCTGCTTCTTGAGAATGCCTTTGGTTGCTGCATCGACTGCACCGTTTCCGGCAATGTCGTCGTCAGTGGCCGAGACTAGGAGGTCACGATGGGCGGCAGGTGTACCACGCAGTACTTTCTCGTAAAGGTCGGTTGGTAACTCTCTGAGGATGTGGTTTCGCGCCGCGCGAAGCTCTTGTCGTAGACCGATAAATTCCTTTGTCAGATCGACTGCTTTGTCCCGGTTCAAAAAACGCTGGGCCGTATCTTCACAAGCTTTGCGCAAGCAAAGGGCAGCCTCGTCGAGGTTGTGCCCGTGGAGATATTCCGCGGCCTTCTGGATGTCGGTCTTCTCGCTTTCGACTTCGATCATGGTAGCGGCCGTGCCGTTGAGGCGGAGAAAACGCCATTCCGGATGACTGGTGCCGAGTCGGCGGCGGAACTCGCGGAAGAAGCCAAGCTCGTGGGTGAGGATGATCTTTTGGTAATTAGCGAAAGTCTCGGACAAGAGAATTTCGACAACTTGCATGCGGTTGCTCATGTCGAGGCTTACAAAAAGGTCGTCGAGGACGAGGAGCTTGAGGTCGGATTCGTGAAGATTGACGAGCGAAGCGGCAAAGCGGACAGATAACGCGAGCTGGGTCAGCTTGGCTTCATTCAGGAAGCTCTGAGGCCGCGTGACGGTATGTCCTCCGACTTGAATCGCGGACTCGATCACCGGTGGAGAGAATTCGAATTCACGTTGTCTTGTTCCGGTCGCGGTTGGCTTGGTGGTAACGCCCAACTTCAGTGTAATTGGCGCGGGGTCGCCTTTTGCAAAGTGCTGGTCGTAGAATCGCTGCGCCTCTTCGCTGATCGCGTCCACAATCCCCGGCCAGCGCGGCCGCAACGCTGAGAGTCGAAATCTTACGATCCATGGTCCGTCTCCACTGTTTGAGTTCACCCGAGTGACGGCCCGTCCTCCGACAGCGAAGATCGGCCCGCCTCGAAATCTGGCAAATCGCGCCCGCCGCCTCAATCCACGAAACGTTGAGACCGGCACGAACGGCAACGACTTTGCGTGAAAACGCGTGAGGCGCTACGCTTTCCGGTGCGCCAGGGGGTTCGTGGGAGGGCTCGATGACGCTCGACAACGAGTTTGCGGCAACGCGCCGGCCGGTCTCGCGCGCGCGACATCTGCCGGGTTCCATTTACGCCTCGCCCGAACTGTTCGCGCGCGAGAAGGACGCGATCTTTCTCAAGGATTGGCTGGTGGTCGGGCGGGTCGAGGAACTCGCGAACCCCGGCGACTACCTGACCCTTCGGGTGATGGACGAGCCGATCCTCGTCACCCGCGACGACCGCGGCCGCTTGAACGCGTTCGCCAACGTCTGCCTCCACCGCGGTGTCGAAGTCGCGACCGGATCCGGCCACGCGCGGGAATTCTCGTGCCCCTATCACGGCTGGCTCTACGACCTGGAAGGCTGCCTGATCGGCGCGCCGCACATGAAAGACGCCCACGGCTTCGATCCCAAGGCCTGCCGGCTGCCGCCGCTCGCGCTCGACACCTGGGCGGGGTGGATCTTCGTCACCTTCGATCGCGATCCGCCGTCGCTCCGCGACTTCGTAGCCGCGTTCGAGCGCGACTACGGTTTTTTCAAGCAAGAGAACTGCCGGCTCGCCGAGAAGCACCGCATGAGCTTCAAGTGCAACTGGAAGCTGATCGTCGAAAACCTGCTCGATTTCTATCACGTGGTGACACTGCACCGCGCCACCCTCGGCCGCGGCTTCGATCTCGAAAGCATGCCGTTCACCCTCGATCCCGAGGGCCGTTTCTCAAGCTTCTATTTCCGCGAGCCCGTGACCGAAACCGGCAAGCCGCTCTTACCGCTGATGCCGACGATGCGCGACAAGCCCGCGCACCTGAATTCGGTCGGGTTCCTGCCGCCCAACTTCAACATCATCTTCCGGCCCGATTATGTTCGGCCATTCGTGATCTGGCCGCTGACGCCGACCACATGCGAGCTGATCGCTTATCCGCTGTTTCCGATCGAGGATTTCGCATTGCCCGAGTTCGCCCGAGCCGCCCGCGCCTATCGCGACTTTCACGAGCGGACCCTCGAGGAAGATCTCGACATGGTGCAGAGCCTGCAGAACGCGATGCGGTCGCGCCATTTCACCCCCGGGCCGATGTCCAAGATCGAGGGCGCCGTACATCACGCGATCACACACTACCTCGATCGCATGTTCCCCACGCCCCCGCGGGCGTAGCTCGCGTCACCGCCCGAGCGCAGCGACTCCGGCTTGCGCGATCTGGCCGTCCTGGGCCGCGGTCGCGCCGCCGACGCCGATCGCGCCGATGGTCTGGCCGTCGATCACGACCGGTACCCCGCCCTCGATCGGCAACATGTCGGGAAACGCCAGCATCTGGGTGCGCCCCGCCGCGATCCCGTCGTCCAGCATCTTGGTCGGCCGGCCGAACGTCGCCGCCGTCCATGCCTTGGCCTGCGCGCCCTTGAAGCTCGCGACCGGGGCGCCGTCCATGCGCGCCAGGTAGAGCGGGTAACCGCCGGCGTCGACGACCGCGATCGCGACCTTCCAGCCGTTCTTCGCGGCTTCGGCTTCGGCCGCGGCGCCGACTGCCTTGACGCCTTCGAGCGTGAGGGCTTTGGTGTTCGTTACGTTCGCCATCGAAACCTCCCTGCGGGAACCAGTCGAAACCTTAGCCTTGGCCCGCTATTCGGTCACCAGCGCCGTGATCAACCGAGCCGGGGTCGCTTCGAAGTAAGGATTGCGGACGCGGACACCCGCGACCGGCGCCCACACCTCGGCGGCCTCCTTCTCTTCGAACGCGGTCGGCGACGGCCGGTCGGGCGGCCAGCGCTTGAAGCTCTCGCACACGACGATGAACGGGACGCCGCGCTCGGCGGCGGCGAGCGCGATCAGGCGCGTGCCGACCTTGTTGACGATCGCGCCGTCGGGAAGGACCGCGTCGGCTCCGACCAGGACCGCATCGACCTCGGGCATGACCGCGGCCGCCGCGGCATCGACGATCGATGTGGTCGCGATCCCGCGCCGACCGAGCTCGGCCGCGACCGCGCATCCTTCATAGAGCGGGCGCGATTCGGTAACGATCGCGCGCACGTGGCCGCGGGCCAGGACCGCGAACGTCTCGAGGACCGTCGAACTCAGGCTGTGGGTGAGGACCGTCTTGCCATCGCCGATGCGGGCGGCGGCTTGCGCAGCCGCGGCACGGGCGGCGTCCTGCGACCGGCGGGCCAACCGCGCGGCGGCGGCGGCGGTTCGCGCCGGCGCGAGATCGGCAGCGGCGCGATCGCCCGCAGCGCGGCGCCACGTTTGCACCAGGTTGGCGATCGCGATCATCGTCGGCCGTGCACCGGCGAGCGCTTCGGCC
>VGEO01000118.1 GCA_016869275.1 Alphaproteobacteria bacterium
CCGGGCGCGCGCGATGACGGCGAAACGTTCGTCGGGCGGCGGGGTCATCCGTTTTCACGCGAAGGCGATGACGCGGGGCCCGGCCGCCATGGCGCGAGCCCCGTCGTCCTGCACGGTCCCGTCCTCAGGCGGCGCGGAGCATTTGCTCGAGCTTGGCCGTCGCTTGGTTTTGATCGATCCGCTCGACCGCCGCCAGCTCGCGCGCCAAACGGTCGAGGGCCGCTTCGTAGAGTTGGCGTTCGCTGTAGGACTGATCGGGCTTGCCGGCGCTGCGGTGGAGGTCGCGGATTACCTCGGCGATCGAGATCGGGCTGCCGGAATTGATCTTGGCTTCGTATTCCTGGGCGCGGCGCGACCACATGGTCCGCTTGATTCGGGCGCGGCCCTTGAGCGTGCTCAAAGCGACGTGCATCTCGTCCTTGCTTGCAAGCTTGCGCATGCCGGCGTTCGGCGCCTTATCGATCGGAACGCGCAGCGTCATCTTGTCCTTTTCGAAGGCGATGACGAAAAAGCGCAATTTCTGACCGGCTACCTCGGCCTCTTCGACCCCGGTGATTTGGCCGACGCCATGGGTCGGGTAAACCACGAAATCGGCAGTCCCGAAGAGCCGTTTGTCTTTCTTTTCGAGGCGCTTGGGTTTTTCGACCGGGCGCAGAAGCTCGAGCTTTTTCACGATCTCGGGTTTGCGTGCGATCACCTTCTTCGCCGGCACCGACCGGGAAGGAGCCGATTTCTTCTTTGTTTTCTTAATCTTAAGCGCTCTGACGCCGTTCTTTTTCTTAGCCATAGGTCTTGTCCAACCTCACGATCACGATCGTCCGCGTCCGCTCAAGCCCTTGAGGTCCGCGGCTGCGTTCAACCACGTTGCGACTAAAACTCCCGTCCCTGGCGCCATTGGATCCGGCGCCTGGCTCGACTTTCTAAGTAGTTGGGCTCCCAACAAGGGCAACTGTGCTTCGGCTCCCCGGCAATGGCGGGACCTCTCGCCGACGCAAAGATCATCCTACCACAAGTTAGCCCAGAATCCTAGGGCTATTGCGATAAACCCTTTGAATATATGGGTATTCTAGGTTCGTTCCCGGTCTGTAGCCGGCTTCAACGGGCGCCCGGCTTGGGACTGAAGTACTTTTCGAACTTGCCGGGTTCTTTCGCAAAGTTGTCGGCGTCGGCCGGCGCGGTGCCCTTGCGGGTGATGTTGGGCCACTGCTCGGCATAGGTGCGGTTGACCTCGAGCCATTTTTCGACCGCGCCGGCGGTGTCGGGGACGATCGCCTCGACCGGACACTCGGGCTCGCACACCCCGCAATCGATGCATTCGTCGGGGTGGATCACCAGCATGTTCTCGCCCTCGTAGAAGCAGTCGACCGGGCACACCTCGACGCAGTCCATGTATTTGCACTTGATGCAGTTCTCGTTGACGACGTAGGTCATGCCGCTCTCCGCGTAAGTGACTGCCGCACGCTCACCGTGATCTAGCGCCGAAATCCCGCCCGGCGAGCGCGCGTACCGCGTCGTGGCCAATAGCCCACCTGCGCGGGCAATGCAACCGAGCGCGGTCGTTAGCCGCCGCCTCTGCGCTCAGGCGCGAGTTCGTCGTAAAGGGCGCGCGCTTCGGCCGCGGGTCCCCGCCGCGTACCGAGGGCCAGGATTTTTACGACGCGGATGTTGGGACCGAGTGCGAAGGTCAAGACGTCGCCCGGCCGCACCGGCTGGTGCGGCTTCTCGACCACCGCGCGGTTGAGCCGGATCCGGCCTTCGACGCAGGCGCGGGTTGCGCGGGCGCGGCTCTTGTAGAAGCGCGCATGCCAGAGCCATTTGTCGATCCGGAGCGAGGCCGTCTCCGTCACCGGCGGACGCCTCCCCGCGGCCGCTTGAGACGCGCGAGCACGGCAAACGGCGAGTCCGGATTGGCCGGAGCCGGCGGCGTTACCCGGCGCTTGGCCTTCCCTGCCGTGCGCCCGCGCGGTGCGACAAGCCAGGCGTCGCCGGCCTCGGTCGCGCGGAAGCCCAAAGCCTTGGCGAGCGCGGCGAACTCGGCCCGTGGACACCCGGCCAGCGCCATCAGCTCGTGTGCGTTGGCGACCGTTGCGGCGGGCCGGGCGGCGGCGCGGGCGAGGGCGTCCGCCAGTCGCTCAGCCAGGTCGATCCGTACCCAACGCGGCCCCAGCCGCGTGAAGCCCAGCGTATCCTCGGCGCCGCCGGCGGCGGCGAACGAGGCACGACCATCGACCGGCTCGGCGGCCGCGCGTGCGTCGCGCACGGCGGCGAGTTGTCCGAGCAGCGCCCGGCGCTTGGGTTTGAGCAGCGCCGGGAGGTACGTGGCGACGCGGCCGATCGCGACCCCGAGCCGTTTCAGGCGTGCGCGGTCATCGGGCCCGAGCGTCTTCGCCATGTCGGCGATGGCGGCGCGCTCGATGAAACCTAAATTGCGCCGGAGCTCGTAAGCGAGGCCACGGGCGACCCCATCGAGCTCGGCTGCATCCAGGCGAGCCAACGCCGCGAGTTCGCGTCCGATGTGGGCGCGGGTCCAACGCTCGAGGCGCGCCACCACTTGGGCCCGGACTTCGGCGTCGAGCAGGTCGTTGGGCAAGAGCTGCACCCGCGGCTCGAGCGCGTCGGCACCGGCCGCGAGCTTGGCCACCGCGATCCCGCGCCACTCGATCTGCGCCTGGGCGTTGAGGTTGAAGGCCGGATCGGGCTCGGCGATGAGGGCGAGCGCGCGCGCCGCGGTCGGGCCGGGAAGCGCCTTCATCGCCGCCGTCCGGAACGCGCGCCCGTCCTCGCCGAGGGCGGCGACATCGGCCACGAACCGGAGGCCGTTCAAGCGCCCGACCGTGTGCCCCTCGACCAGGACTTCGCCGTCGGCGGCGACCGCGGCGATGACCTCGCCTGCGCTCTTGAGCTTGCGGCTGATCGCGGCGGCGCGGCGGTCGACGAAGCGCTGCGTCAGCCGCTCGTGGAGCGCGTCCGAAAGCCGATCCTCGATCGCCCGCGCCCGCTCCTGCCAATAAACCGGATCGTCGACCCAGTCGGGGCGGTGCGAAACGTAGGTCCAGGTCCGAGTGTGTGCGATCCGGGTCGCGAGCGCATCGATGTCGCCATCGGTCCGGTCGAGCCGGTCGACTTGGCTTGCGAGCCAATCGGTCGGCAGCCGCCCGCCGTCCGCCGCCATCAGGTGCTCGTAGATCTGCCCGAGCATGCGAACGTGGCTGTCTTCGAGCGTCTTGCGGTAGTCGGGAATCTGGCAGACCTCCCACAGCAGCCGGACCGCCGCCGGGTGCGTGGCTTTGGCGGCGATCGCCGGAACCTCGATCAGCGCGCGCAGGCTCGCTTCGTCTTCGGCGGTCGGCGCGCGCATGAGCACGCGGCCGGGCGCCGGCTCTTCGAGGCTCCGCAGCAGCGCCCCGACCGAGCGGTACTCGAGCCGGGTGTTCCGCCAATATAAGAACCGCAGCGGATCGAAGCGATGATTCTCGACCGCCTCGACGGTTTCGGGGTCGAAAGCGCCGGCCTCGGCGGTGGTGCCGAAGGTGCCGCTGTTCATATGGCGGCCGGCGCGGCCGGCGATCTGCGCGACTTCGGGCGCGGCGAGCGGACGGAATGAGAAGCCGTCGAATTTTTTCAGGCTCGCGAACGCCACGTGGTTGACGTTCAGGTTGAGGCCCATGCCGATCGCGTCGGTCGCGACCATGTAGTCGACGTCGCCATCCTCGAACAGCGCGACCTGGGCGTTGCGGGTGCGGGGCGAGAGCGCACCCAGGACTACGGCGGCGCCGCCACGGTGGCGACGGATCAGCTCGGCGATCGAATAGACGTCGACCGCCGAGAACGCGACGATCGCCGAACGCGGCGGCAGCCGCGAGAGCTTCTTCGGCCCGGCATAGGTGAGCGAGGAAAAGCGCGGCCGCGACACGAACTCGGCGCCTGGCACCAGCCGTCGGATCAGGCCGCGCGCGGTCTCCGAGCCCAAGAGCATGGTTTCCTCGGTGCCGCGCGCGTGGAGCAGCCGCTCGGTGAAGACGTGGCCGCGGTCGGGGTCGGCGGCGAGCTGGATTTCATCGACCGCGACGAAGGCGAAGCCGCGGTCCAACGGCATCGCCTCGACCGTGCAAACGAAATAGCGCGCCTGCGCCGGCACGATCTTCTCTTCACCGGTGACGAGCGCGGCGGCGGTCTCGCCGCGGGCGCGGACGATGCGGTCGTAGATTTCGCGTGCCAGCAGCCGCAGCGGCAGCCCGATCACGCCGTCCTTGTGGCCGAGCAGACGCTCGACCGCGAGGTGGGTCTTGCCCGTGTTGGTGGGCCCGAGGACGGCGAGGACCCGGGCGTCGATCCCGGGCCGGGACGCGGAAACCATCGCTAAGAGATTTGGCGGGAAGCGGTCCGGTTGGCAAGACCTCCGGCGGGGCGAGTGGTAAGGTCTTTAAAAAAATGGGAAGGTTGGATGCAACCGGATGAGTCCCTGGCGCTCCTGGAAGCGCGCGAAAGCGACGCCGCGATCGCCGACCTCATCGACATCAACGGCACCGCGACGGCCCAGGCCCGGGGTCTGATCGGCGCGACGCTCGATCTGGCCGGCTATGTGGCACCCTCGCTCGTTCCCGAGCCGCGCTTTGTCCTTTTGACCGAAGGCTCGCTCGCGCCCTGCCTCCTCTGCGGCAGCACCCATGGGGCGGGCGCCTAACTACAAGGCCTCGTTCCTGGCGACGCTCGGCGCCAACGCCGATTTCTACGATCCCTACCAGGCGAACGCCCGCCGCTGGTACCGCTCCGAGAGGCCAGCGCAACCAACGTAAAGCGTTGAGGGTGTGAGGGATTAGGGACTCGAACCCTTACGAGACCCACGCCTCAACGCCTTGCGAGGGCGCCGCGTCGATCGGCTTCCGTCAGCCCCCCACAGGCGCACATGAATCCTTATGCAACCTTTTGGGCCGGCGCCGCTGGCGCGGCGATTTGACGGCGGCGGGACCGGCTCCTATTAGTGAACACCGAGAGGGTCCGATGGTTAAGAAACGAATGTCGCGGCCGCGCAAAGCTGCGCCAGCGCGTGCCAGCAAACGCCTGAAAACGAACCCAAAAACAGCGACGCCCGCACGCGCGCCAGCCTTGGCCGAGTGGCGCGCGCTCGCCGCCAGGGAGTTGAAGGGCGCCAATCCGGCCTCGCTCACCTGGCAGACGCCGGAAGGGATCGCGGTCAAGCCGCTCTACACCGCCGACGATCTGGATGCGATCGCGCGCTCGGGCTATCCGCTCGAATCGCTCCCTGGGCTTTCGCCGTATCTGCGCGGCGTCCGCGCCACCATGTACGCTGGGCGGCCGTGGACGGTGCGCCAATACGCGGGCTTCTCGACCGCCGAGGAATCGAACGCGTTCTACCGCCGCAACCTGGCCGCCGGCCAGACCGGCCTCTCGGTCGCCTTCGATTTGGCCACCCACCGCGGCTACGACTCCGACCATCCGCGCGTTGTCGGCGACGTCGGCAAGGCCGGGGTCGCGATCGATTCGGTCGAGGACATGAAGGTCCTGTTCGACGGCATCCCGTTGGACAAGATCAGCGTCTCGATGACGATGAACGGCGCGGTGCTCCCGGTCTTGGCCGGCTACATCGTCGCCGCCGAGGAGCAGGGCGTCACCCAGGACAAGCTCTCCGGCACAATCCAGAACGACATCCTCAAAGAGTTCATGGTCCGCAACACCTACATCTACCCGCCGGGCCCGAGCATGCGGATCGTCGCCGACATCATTGCCTACACGGCGAAGCGCATGCCCAAGTTCAACTCGATCTCGATTTCCGGCTACCACATGCAGGAAGCCGGGGCGACGATCGTCCAGGAGCTGGCCTTCACGCTCGCCGACGGGCTCGACTACGTGCGCGCGGCGGCCGCGCGCGGGCTCGGGATCGACGAATTCGCGCCGCGGCTCTCGTTCTTCTTCGACATCGGCATGAACTTCTTCATGGAGGTGGCGAAGCTCCGCGCCGCGCGCCTCCTCTGGGCCCGGCTGATCGCGCCGTATAAACCCAAGGACCCGCAGTCGGCGATGCTCCGCACCCACTGCCAGACCTCGGGCGTCTCGCTCGCCGAGCAGGACCCCTACAACAACATCATCCGCACCGCCTACGAGGCGCTCGCCGCCGCGCTGGGCGGGACGCAGTCCTTGCACACCAACTCGTTCGACGAGGCGTTGGCGCTCCCGACCGACTTCTCGGCCAAGCTCGCGCGCAACACCCAGTTGATCCTGCAGGAAGAGACCGGCGTCACCAAGGTGATCGATCCCTTGGGCGGCAGCTACTACGTCGAGGCGCTGACGCACGCGGTCGCGGCGGCGGCGTGGGATTTAATCCAAGAAGTCGAGAAGTTGGGCGGCATGACCAAGGCGGTCGAGCAGGGCATGCCCAAGCTCCGCATCGAAGCCTCGGCCGCCCGCCGCCAGGGCCGGCTCGATTCCGGCAAGGAGACCATCGTCGGCGTCAACAAGTACCGCTCGAAGGACGCCGACAAGGTCGACATCCTCGATATCGACAATACCAAGGTCAGGACCCAGCAGCTCGAGCGCCTGAGGCAGACCAAGGCGAGCCGCGATGAGGCGGCGTGCCGCGCCGCGCTCGCTGCGCTCACCCAAGGCGCCAAGGGCGATGCCAATCTCTTGGACCTCGCGATCAAGGCCGTGCGGGCGCGCGCGACCGTGGGCGAAGTCTCGGACGCGCTCGAAGCCGTGTTCGGCCGCCACCGCGCCGCGACGCGAGGGGTGACCGGCGTCTACGGCGGCGCCTTCGCCGACGATCAGGGCTTCAAGCGGGTACAGGCCGAGGTCGAACGCTTCGAAGCGACCGAAGGCCGGCGGCCGCGCCTCCTCGTCTGCAAGTTGGGCCAGGACGGCCACGACCGCGGCGCCAAGATCATCGCCTCGGCCTTCGCCGACATCGGCTTCGACGTCGACATCGGGCCACTCTTCCAGACGCCCGAGGAAGCGGCGCGCGAGGCGGTCGAGAACGACGTCCACATCGTCGGCGTCTCGACCCAGGCCGGCGCGCACAAGACCCTGGTGCCGCAGATGATCGCCGAGCTCCGCCGCGCCGGCGCCGGCGAGGTTGTCGTCGTCGTCGGCGGCGTGGTGCCGCCGCAGGACTACGATGCGCTTTTCAAGGCCGGCGTGTCCGCCGTCTACGGGCCCGGCACCAACATCCAGAAGGCCGCGCTCGACGTGCTCGCCATCTTGAAGCGGCCGAAGAAGGCGGCGGAGTAGGGGCGACGAGATCGGACTCATCTGCGTCCGATCAACTGCGTTGAGTTTCGCGAATTTCGGCTGAGCCATGGCGAAAGCGCCGACCTCAAACTCTCCCCCCGGGTCGACGCGACCCTACGAGGTCTCGGACGCCGTCCAATACTATGACGCTCACGCGGAAGAAATCGCACTACGCTATGAGTTCGTGGCGTCGGAAAAGATTCTATCCTGGTTGACTGATCTTCTCCCCTCCCCGCCGGCCATCGTTCTCGATGTTGGCGCTGGTACGGGTCGGGACGCAGCTTGGTTAGCGGCGAAGGGGTTCGATGTCGTAGCGGTCGAGCCGTCAACGGCCATGCGAAACAAAGCGGAGCTCCTGCATCCCTCGGCGCTGATACGGTGGCTCGATGACGCACTCCCCGGTTTAGACGGGACTTTCCGCCTCGGTCTTTCGTTCGATGTAATCCTTCTAGGCGGCGTTTGGATGCACGTCTTGCCGAAAGATCGTGAGAGGGCGTTCCGCAAGTTAGTCACGCTTCTCAAGCCCGGCGGCGTCATCGCGATCACTTTGCGTCCGGCCGATCCGAACCGCTTCATGTATGAGGTTCCGAGGGGCGAAATCGAAAAACTCGCACGCAATCACGGCGCCTTTGTTGAGAGAGAAACTGAAGGTGATGACTTCAGCGGCCGTCGTGACATCCGGTGGATCTGCCTCGCGGTGCGACTACCGGATGATGGAACCGGGGCACTCCCGCTCCTTCGACACATCATCCTGAACGACGACAAGGCGTCCACGTACAAGTTGGCGTTGCTACGCGCCATCAGTCGGATCGCCGATAGCGCAGCAGGGTATGCGCGCGATGCGAACGAAGACCACGTTGCGGTACCGCTCGGCCTGGTAGGTCTTTATTGGGTCCGCCTTTTCAAGCCGCTTCTGGCAGCGAATCTTCCGCAGAGCCCGAGGAATCGCGGCGATAGCTGGCTCGGATTCGTCAAGGAACGCGGGTTCCGGCGTTTGCAGGATGTTTCGTACCTCGACCTGAGAATTGGTATGACGTTCACCGGCGAGCGCTCGGTCGCGCTGCATCACGCTATTCGCGATGCC
>VGEO01000119.1 GCA_016869275.1 Alphaproteobacteria bacterium
TCGCCCTGGACGGCGACGACATCGCGGCGGCGGCGCAGACCTTGCGCGCCCGGCGCGAAGTCGAAGGCGGGATCGGCGTCGTCGGCTTCGGTCGCGGCGCCGCGCGCGCTTGCCAAGCCGCCGCCGGCGGCGCGTTCGCGGTAGCGATCGCCTACGACACCGCCGACATCGACCCCGCGATCCCCTGCCCGATCCAGGTTCATCTGGCCGCCAACGACAAGACCATCCCGCCGGCCGCGGTCGAACGGTTGCAGCACGCGCTCGCCGGCCGCGCGCGCACCGAGGTCCATGTTTATCCGCGGGTCGGCCGCGGCTTCTGGGACCACGATCGCGCCGATACTTACGACAAGCCGATGGCCCGCTTCGCGCATACGCGCACGGTTGCGCTCTTGCACAGCGCGATCGGACCGACCTTCGACCTCGCTGCGCTCTGGGACGAGCACGTGCGCCAGGAGATCGTCGTCAAGGACGTCGACGCAACCATGGCGACAATGGTGGCCGAACCCTACGTCAACCACGTCCCGACCATGACCGGCGGGACCGGTTACCGCGAGCTCTATCGTTTTTATCGCGACCACTTCATTTCGAAGCGCCCCGGCGAACGGGTCGCGATTCCGATCTCGCGCACGGTCGGACCCGACCGCGTGATCGACGAGGTCTATGTGCGCTTGAAGCACGACATCGAGATCGACTGGCTGCTGCCCGGGATCGCGCCGACCGGGAAGTGGCTCGAAGCCGCCTTCATCGTGGTCGCCTGCTTTCGCGGCGACAAGCTCTATCACGAGCACATCTACTGGGATCAGGCCTCGCTCCTGGTCCAGCTCGGATTGATCGACGCCAAGCGCCGCCGCGCGCGGCTGAGCCGCCGGCGAGCCGGCGCAGGCGCTAGGCGCCGCAAACCGGGCATCGGCGCTAAACGGCGGCGAGCCGGGCGCGCACCTCGGCGGGCGTGACGCCCGCGGCCCGGAGCGTGCGCAAGGTTTCGGCGCGGTCGCGCTTGGCAAGTCGGCGCCCGTCGGGCCCGCGGATCAGCGTGTGGTGGCGATAAACCGGCGGCGCGAACCCGAACAGCGCGCCGAGCAGGACGTGAAGGCCGGCCGCCTCGCGCAGGTCCTCGCCCCGCGTCACGTGGGTCACGCCTTGCAAGGCGTCGTCGACGACCGCAGCCAGGTGATAGCTGGTACCGATCTCTTTGCGGCCGAGAACGACGTCGCCGAAGCGCGCCGGGTCGGCCGGGCGCGCGATCCTCCCGGTCGCGGTCGTCTCGACGAACGACAGACGGTCGAACACCGGGCCGAGCGCGGCGCGCGCGGTGGCGAGCGAAAGCCGCCACGCGAACGGCCGGCCTGCCGCGAGCGCTGCCTGTTCGGCTTCGGGGTCGAGCGGTGCGCCCCGGAACGCGCCGGCTGGCGCGCCGTGCGGGGCCGCCATCGCGTCGGCGATGTCGCGCCGGGTCTTGAAGCAGCGGTAGACCAAGCCGCGCGCTTCGAGGTCGGCCAGGTAGCGCTCGTAGATCGGTAGACGGTCGGACTGGCGAAGCGGCGGCTCGTCCCAGGCGAGCCCGAGCCAGGCCAGGTCCTCGAGGATCGCCGCCTCGAAATCGGGCCGGCAGCGGGTGCGGTCGATATCCTCGATCCGAAGCAGGAACCGACCGCCGGCGGCGCGAGCGTGCTCGGCGTTGAGTAACGCCGAATAGGCGTGGCCGAGGTGGAGATACCCGCTAGGCGAAGGCGCGAAACGCGTGACGACCGGGCGATCGTCGGATGGCGCTGGAGTCATACGCGCCATCGTGTTCGGTCGCGGCCGCAATATCAACGACCCAGGCGCGACCGGCGGTCGTCGGATCGGGCGATGCTGGCGGCTGGACACGCCCCGGGCGCGGCTGTGATGATGCCATCATGAACGAACTAGGTTCGCGCGGCGGCGTCTTCGACGGCTACGACGCCGACGGTTTCTTTTGCGAGATGTTCGGAACCGCGACCGATCCCGCGCTCTATGCCGAGCCGATCCGGGCGCGGCTCGCGCAAATGAACCTGGCGAGCCTGCGCCGGCGCGCACGCGACGCCGAGCGCGAGCTCTACAACCTCGGCATCACCTTCACGGTCTATTCCGAAAGCGACGCGATCGACCGCATCCTCCCGTTCGACGTGATCCCGCGTATCATCTCGCGCGACGATTGGGCGCGGATCGAGGCCGGCGTCATCCAACGGGTGCGCGCGATCAACCTGTTCCTCGCCGACGTCTATGGGCCGCAACGAATCCTGAACGACGGCGTCGTTCCGCGCGACCTGATCCTCGGCAATAACCAATATCAGCCGCTCATGCACGACGTTCGCCCCGTGCACGGCACCTTCGCCCACATCTGCGGCATCGACATCGTGCGCGACGAACGCGGCGCCTTCATGGTGCTCGAGGACAACGCACGCACGCCGTCGGGCGTGAGCTACGTGATCGAGAACCGGCATATGATGCTGCGCGCGTTCTCGGACCTCTTGGACAACACCCAGATCCGCCGCGTCAGCGACTACGGCCTGCGCCTCGCCGCCTCGCTCGCCGAGACCGCGCCCAACGCCGCGGCCGAGCCGCAAATCGTCCTGATGTCGCCCGGCGTCTACAACTCGGCCTACTTCGAGCACGTGTTCCTGGCGCGCGAGATGGGCGTGCCGCTGGTCGAGGGCCGCGACCTCGTGGTCGACCACGACATCGTTTACATGAAGACGACCGCCGGCCTCGAGCGGGTCGACGTGATCTACCGCCGCGTCAGCGACGATTTCATCGACCCCGAGGCGTTCGACAAAACCAGCATGCTAGGCGTGCGCGGCCTGATGCGCGCCTATGCCGCCGGCAACGTCTCGCTGGTCAACGCGATCGGGAACGGCGTCGCCGACGACAAAGCGACCTACGCCTACATGCCGCGCATCATCCGCTATTACTTGGGCGAGGACGCGGTGCTGCCGAACGTCGAGACCCATATCTGCCGCGACGCCGCCGGCTTGGCCTACACGCTCGACCACCTGGCCGAGCTGGTGGTGAAGCCGGTCGGCGAGTCGGGCGGCTACGGCATCACCGTCGGGCCTCAGGCGAGCGCCGACGAGCTCGCCGCTTGCCGCGACCGCATCAACGAGAACCCGGCCAACTACATCAGCCAGCCGCTGGTGCGGCTCTCGGTGTGCCCGACCCTGACCGCGACCGGGGTCGCGCCGCGCCACGTCGATCTTCGTCCGTTCGCGGTCACCGGCCGCGACACCTGGGTGCTGCCCGGCGGGTTGTCGCGGGTCGCGCTCCGCGAGGGCTCCTACGTCGTCAATTCGTCGCAAGGCGGCGGCTCGAAGGACACCTGGGTCCTTGAGTAACCTCCTCGCCCGCTTCGCCGAAAACGCGTTCTGGATCGCCCGCTACATGGAACGGGCCGAGGACCTGGCGCGCATCCTCGACGTCAACGAAACGTTCGCGCGCGAATCGACCGGCGCCGCCGACTGGCAGCCGATCGTCTATCTCAACTCCGACGAGAAGCGCTTCTTCGAGAAGCACGGCGCCGCCACCGCCGAGGCGGTGCTGCATTACTACGTGCTCGACGACGACAATCCGAGCTCGATCCGCTCGGCGGTGCGCGCCGCGCGCGACAACGCCCGCAGCCTCCGTCACCTGATCTCGACCGAGATGTGGCGCCAGCTCAACGTTTTTTACGAGCGCCTGACCCGGCTCGGCCCGCCGGACATCGAGGTCTCGAACCTCGCCAAGCTCTGCACCAATATCAAGGAGGCGTGCCAGACTCACGCCGGCATCACCGACGGAACGCTGCTCCACGACGAGGCCTGGCTGTTCTACAACATCGGCAAGTACATCGAGCGCGCCGACCAGACGACGCGGCTACTCGACATCAAGTTCCAATACTTGCGCGCGCCGGCTGGGGACGAGCGCTTCCTCGACATGAGCCAGTGGAACGCGCTTCTACAGTCGGTCGCCGGCTACCACGCGTTCGTGCGCGTCCATCCGCACGGCATCCGTACCGAGGACGTCGCCGCGTTCCTGCTCACCAACCTCGATTTTCCGCGTTCGGTCGCGCTCTGCGTCGAGACCGTCGACGGCCTGGTGGGCGACCTCCACAACAATTTCGGGCTCAAGCTCGACCGCCGCATCGCGCGCGCGCTCACCGACCTCGCTGCGGGCCTGGACGAGCGCAACATCGGCGAGATCATGCGCACCGGCGTCCACGAGTTCATCGACCGCGTCCAGCTCCAGCTCGGCATCCTCTCGAAAGAGATGCACCGCGGCTTCTTCGCCAGCCACTGACCGCGAACGCCGCGGCTGCGTCGACCGTCGTTCAGTTACCCTCTTCGATGCGGGAATGCCCGGAGATCGAGCGTCACCGGATGCTCGGGCCTGACGGCGGTCGGAAGCGGGCGCTTACCGTAGGCGGTGTGGCCGATCGCGCCGAAGCGGCTGCGCCGGCGCGCTTCGGCCTCGTTGGCGTTGACCGGAAAGCGGTCGTAGCTGAGCCCGCCGGGATGCGCGACGTGATAGGTGCAGCCGCCGATCACGCAGTCGCTCCAACTATCGTAGACGTCGAACAAGAGCGGGGCGTGCACGGGGATGGTCGGATGGAGCGCGCTCGGCGGCTGCCACGCCCGGTAGCGGACGCCGGCGACGGCTTCGCCTTCGACCCCGGTCGGGCGCAGCGGCACCGTGTAGCCGTTGCAAGCGACGACGAAGCGGCCGTCGGCGAGCCCGCGCGCCAGCACTTGCAATCGCTCGACCGACGAGTCGACCGAGCGCGACGTCCCGCCGGCGCCGGCTTCTTCGCCCAGCACCGGCCACGGCTCGAGGGCGTGGCGCAACTCGACCTCGACGCCGTGGTGGGCGACGACGCCGACGGTCGGGAAGCGGAACTCGAAATGCGGGTGAAACCACGCCGCGTCGAACGGATAGCCGGCCTGACCGAGGTCGTCGAGCACCGCCAGGAAGTCGCCCCACACGAAATGCGGCAGCATGAACTCGTCGTGCAACCGCGTGCCCCAGCGCACCAGCGGGCGCTTGAACGGCTGGCGCCACATCCACGCGATCAGCGCGCGCAGCAGGAGCTGCTGTGCCAAGCTCATGCGGCTGTGCGGCGGCATCTCGAAGGCGCGGAGCTCAAGGAGGCCGCGCCGGCCGCTGGCGAAGTCGGGCGAATAGAGCTTGTCGATGCAGAACTCGGCCCGGTGGGTATTACCGGTAACGTCGACCAGGAGGTTGCGGAACAGGCGGTCGACCAGCCACGGCGCAACCGGGGCGTCGTCGGTCACCTGCGCGAACGCGATCTCGAGCTCGTAAAGCGAATCGTCGCGCGCCTCGTCGACCCGCGGGTGCTGGCTGGTGGGGCCGAGGAACAGTCCCGAAAAAAGATACGACAGCGCCGGGTGATTGTTCCAATAGGCGAGCAGGCTGCGAAGGAGATCGGGGCGGCGTAGGAGCGGCGAGTCGGCCGGGGTCGGGCCGCCGACGACGAAGTGGTTGCCGCCGCCGGTGCCGGTATGACTGCCGTCGACCATGAACTTTTCGGCCGCGAGCCGGGTCAGCCGCGCCTCGTCGTAGATGATCGTCGTACGCTCGACCAGCTCGTCCCAGCTCTTGGCCGGATGAATGTTGACCTCGATCACGCCAGGATCCGGCGTCACGCTGAACGACTCGATGCGCGGGTCGTAGGGCGAGATGTAGCCCTCGACCACGATCGGATGGCCGATGTCGGCGGCGGTGTCCTCGACCGCTGCGATCAAGGCGAGGTAGTCGTCGGCCGCCTCGACCGGAGGCATGAACACGTGGAGGTAGCCCTGGCGCGGCTCGACGCAGAGCGCCGTGCGCACGAACTCGCTCGCCGCTTCGCCGGGTGGCGGCGGTCGCAGCACATGCGAGGTATCGCCGACCTCGCCCGCGACCGGTTCGGTGCCAGCGAGCCCGGCCCGCGGCGGCAACGCGCCGCGCTCGGCGAGCGGATCTTCCTCGACGATCGCCACACGGTCTTCTTTCTTCACCCACGGCAACGACTCGAGCGGGAGCCGCAGGCCGATCGGCGAATCGCCCGGCAACAGATAGAGCGTGCCGTGGCGGAGGTACCACGGCGCCGTCCGCCAGCGCGGGGTTCCGCTCTCCGGCCGGGTGCGGACGATCGGCATCACGTAGCCGACCGGTTCGGCGAGCGCACCATCGAACAACCGCGCCAACCGCGCGCGTTCGAGCGGATCGTCGATTTGGGCCCGGCGCGGATCGACGTTCACCGGCAAGCGGCCTTCGCGCCACAGGTAGTAGGCGGTGTCTTCGAACGCCGGGATCAGGAACTTGGCCGTGACGCTGAGCCGGGCGGCGAGCGCGGCGGCGAAGCGCTTGGCCTCCTGGACGGTCGCGTTGCCGCGGCGATCCTCGGGCGGATCGATCAGCATCGACGGATCGCGCCAGATCGGCTCGCCGTCCTTGCGCCAATAGCACGACAGCGCCCACCGCGGCAGCGGCTCGCCCGGATACCACTTGCCCTGACCGTAGTGGAGCAGCGCACCCGGCGCGAAACGTTTGGCCAGCCGCCGCATCAGTTCGCCGGCGAGCTTGCGCTTCTCGGGGCTGAGCACGGTGAAGTTCCACTCCTCGCCGTCCATGTTGTCGGTCGAGACGAAGGTCGGCTCGCCGCCCATCGTGAGACGCACATCGCCGGCGACGAGGTCGCGATCGACGGCGCGGCCCAAGGCGACGATCCGGTTCCATTGCTCGTCGCCATAGGGCTTGGTGACGCGCGGCGTTTCGCGGATACGCCGGACGTTCATCGCGAAATCGAAGGTGGCGTTGGCCGGCTCGAGCATGCCCGAGATCGGCGCCGCGCCCGAAGGCTCGGGCGTGCAGGCGAGCGGGATGTGCCCTTCGGCGGCGAACAGACCCGAGGTCGGGTCGAGGCCGACCCATCCCGACCCCGGCATGTAAACCTCGGCCCAGGCGTGGAGGTCGGTGAAATCCTTGATCGGGCCCTCCGGCCCTTCGAGCGGCTTCTGGTCGGCCACCAATTGGATCAGATAGCCGGAGACGAAGCGCGCGGCGAAGCCGAGGTGACGGAGCAACTGCACCAAGAGCCAGCCGCTGTCCCGGCACGACCCTTTGCCGAGCGCGAGCGTCTCCTCCGGCGTCTGCACGCCCGGCTCCATCCGCACGATGTAGACGATGTCCTTCTGGAGACGCTGGTTGAGCGCGACCAGAAACTCAATCGTGCGGCGCGGCGTGCGATCGACCTTGGCGAGCCACGCCGCGAACAACGGGGTCGGCTCGAGCTTGTGCAGAAACGGCGCCAACTCGTGGGCGAGCTCGGGCTCGTAGGCGAACGGGTACTTCTCGGCCGCAGGTTCGAGGAAGAAGTCGAACGGATTGATCACCGCCATATCGGCGACGAGGTCGACTTCGACCTCGAAATGTTGAGCGCGTTCGGGAAACACCAGCCGCGCCAGGAAGTTGCCGTGCGGGTCTTGGACCCAATTCAAGAAGTGGGTTTTCGGCTTGATGTTGAGGGCGTAGGACAGGATCGGCGTCCGGCAATGCGGCGCCGGCCGCAGCCGGACCGTTTGCGGCGCCAGCGCGATCGCGCGGTCATAGCGATAGCTGGTGCGGTGGTGGAGGGCGACGTGGATGCTCATGGCCGCGGCGCGAGAGTCCGTACTAATTTATTAATAATGAACAATTATTTGCGTAGTCTCCGGTGCGTAGCCCGAAGCTCGACCGCCTCGGGGGCCCCGGAAACGCCCACGCCGCCACTATATACAGAGGCTCCGCTACTAAATATTGTGTTGATTTGGAGCCCGGCGGGACGCACATTCCTTGCGCCGCGATGTTTGTCCTCAATCTTTGGCATACCACCGTTTACCGGTACCGTCGACCCGTTTCGTTCGGCGAGCATCGAATGATGTTCCGTCCGCGCGACTCGCACGACCTGAAACTGATCGATACGTCGCTCTCGCTGTCGCCTCCGGCCACGGTGCGCTGGCACCACGACATCTTCGGCAACTCGATCGCGGTCGCGAGCTTCCTCGGCCAGTCCGAAACGCTCAAGATCGAAAGCCACATCAAGCTCCAACATTACGTCGACACCGAGCCCAACTTCTCGCTCGAGCCGCACGCGCGCGAATTCCCGTTCAGCTATTCGACCGACGAGGTCCCGGATCTCGGCCGCACCCGCGAACGCCACTA
>VGEO01000120.1 GCA_016869275.1 Alphaproteobacteria bacterium
CGCGGCGATTTGCGCGGCCTTGCTCATGGTCTCGCCCCACCCGGCCGAGGGGCCGCTGTAGGTGGTGACGTGGGGGATGCGGACCGGCTCGCCCTTCGCCGCTTGGGCGAGAGCATCGCCGGCAAAGCCGACCGCGAGTGCGACCGCCGCGGCCGCGGCATAGACAACGCGCATGGACATGGGGCCTCCCTTTCGCCGCTGCGAACGGCACAGCGCGAACCGGAGTCTAGCGCGATTCGAGCGATGCGGGCAGAGCCTGCACAGGTGGGCTAGTGCTTGACACCCGGCACGGCGGTCGCGCCGGCGACGCTCCATCCGCCGTCGACCTGAATGATCAGCCCGGTCAACCAGTTCGCCTTGTCCGAAACGAGATAGGCGACGAGTTCGGAGACATCCTCGGGCTCGCCGGCACGTCCGAGCGGGTAGAGCGTTCCGGCCCATTTCAAAAGCTGCTCGTAGGCCTTCTTGTCCATCATGCCGCCCTGGAAATAGGCCTCGCTGCGGACCAGCGCCGGGCTCACGCAATTGACGCGAATATTCCAGGGTGCGAGCTCGAATGCCATCGACCTGGTGAACGCCTCGACCCCGCCCTTGGACGCGGCATAGATCGAGACCCCGCGCGAGGGCTTGGACGCGATCGAGGAGGAGAAATTGATCACCGAGCCCTTGGTCCGGCGCAACGCCGCCATGCAGGCATAGGTCATGTTCATGGTGCCGGCGAGATTCACCGCGAGCAGCGAGGCGACATCCTCGGGCTTGATCTTGTCGACGTCGATGCGAGCGACGATCGCAGCGCAGTTGATGAGCACGTCGATGCGGCCGAAGTCGGCCGTGATCTGCTTGACCAGCCGCTTGACCTGAACGGGATCGCCGATATCGCCAGGATAGGGATAGAGCCTCTCGCCGCGCCCGGGCTTCAGTCGGCTCGCACGCCGGCCGATGATGCAAACGTCGTAACCCTCGCGCGTCAGCGTGTTGGCGCAGTGGCGTCCCAGGCCGGTGCCGCCGCCGGTGACGATCACGACCTTGCGCTGCTTCGATTTTCGTTTTGCCGCCACGGTACTACCTCTCGGAAAATGCCCTTACGATCGACTCGTCGAACCGTGTGGGCCGTGAACGTGCTGCCGCGCCCTTCGACCGGCCAGGATGAGTTCCTGCGACCGGCTCAGGACGAGTTTCTTCGACCGCTTCGGGATGGCGATCAGTAATTTTCACCGTTCAGCGCGACCCACACCATGTGGTCGATCTTGTGGGTGCCGTGCTCGCTTCGCCAGGTCACGTCGGAGTCGCACATCAACCGGCCCTGCTTGAAGCCGCGCGACTTCATACCGTCCTGCTGCTTCTCCATCGCCGGGATGTCCTGCGGCAGCACGACGTCGCGGTAGTTGTTCATGGTGACGATGTCGTGTTCGGTCGGCGGGCTGTTGATGCAGAAATTGTCGATCGTCTGGAACGTGGCTTCGGGCCCGGTCGGCACCACCCGCGTCACCTTGAAGTTGGACGGCCCGTGGTGCGACAGGAACACGAGGTTCGGCCACATGTACCAGATGTGGACGTCTTTGATGTCGTCCTCGGCGCGGAACTCGTAGGGCATTTGGTCGCTGCGCACGTCGCGCTTGGTGCGGACGATATGCTTACCCCAATAGCCGTGCTCGGTGGTCTCGAACGAGGGCTCCATATACGCCTTCTCGGTACCCATCGCCTGGGGATGAAGCGAGGGGCAGTGGTAGCACTCGTTCTGCTCGATCACGAACTTCCAGTTGGCCTTGATCGTGTAGGGATCGGTGCGGCCGAGCGTCAGGCCGTCGAACTTGGGAACGCTGGCGAGGATGTCCTGGCGCAAGGTTTCGACCTGCGGTCCGAGCGGCTTGGCGCCGGGGTCGAGATTGACAAACACCATGTTGAGGAAAATCTCGCACTTGATCTCGGCGAGCGTGAAGTCACCGAGGTCGAAGCCCTGGACGTTCTCGGCGTTGCCGGCGGCCTTGAGCGCGCCGGTGGTGTCGTACGACCAGGCGTGGAATGGGCAGGTATAGATGAGCTTCTGCCCTTTGCCCTCGGCCAGAATGTGGCCGCGGTGCATGCAGACGTTGTAGAACGCGCGCACCCGCGTGTCCTTGCCGCGCACCACCAGGATCTGTTGATCCAGGATGCGGTCGGTGAAGTAGCTGCCCGGCTCCTTGAGGTCGTGGGTGAATCCGACCAGCTGCCAGGTGCCGAACCAGATCGCTTCCTTTTCGCGCTCGAAGATTTCGGGCGAATAGTAGTAATGCGACGGCAAGTTGTAGGAATGGAGCGGATCGGGATGAATACCGCTCTTGGTCCGTCCCTTCGGTAGCTTGGCTGCCGCGTGCGTCGCCATCGTTACCCTCCCGGTAAGCTATGCGCGTTGTCGCAGATAGATAGCATGGTGCCGAGGCCCGGCGAGCCGGTCAATCGTAGACCGTCTCCAGGTAGTGCTTGGGGTCGAGCGCGACTTCGACCACCGACGGCCCCTTGGCGGCCAGTGCCTTCGTCACCGCCGCCTCGAACGCGCGCGGAGTGTCGGCGGCGGCGACCGGCACGCCGAAATAGTGGGCCGGCGGCCGTGTGGTCGGATCGCCGTTCAAATCGACGCCGTAGTGGCCGTATTGGCGGCGCACCTGCTTGACGTCGATCAGGCTCAAGCTGCGATCGTTCAGGACCACGATCGGCAGCGCGAGGCCCAAACGCTCGATGGTAGCGAGTTCGCCGCACGTCATCTGGAAGCAGCCGTCGCCGATGATGGCAACCACGGTGCGCTCCGGCCGCGCGAGCTTGGCGGCGATCGCCGCCGGCAAGCCGAACCCCATCGACGACCAGCCGTTGGTGATGAGGAACGTTCGCGGCGCGTGCGCGTCCCATTGGCTGGCGATCTGGTGAGTGTGGGCGCCGACGTCGAAGGCGAGTATGCCGTCCTTGGGCAGCAACTTGCGAACGATGTCGATCGCCTGGTGCGGCGCGAATGCCGCGACCGCGGGCCGGAGCGAGCGCTGAAATGCCTCGCGCTGATCGGCGATAGCGGCGCTCGTCCAAGTCGGGTCGGTCTTGGCGCCCGCCAGCAGGCGCTCGAGAGAGGCGGCCAGATCGCCGACGACTTCGCCGACGACCTTGACCGAAGGATCGACGTCGGCTTTCTCGATGTCGATGGCGAGGAGCGGCACGTCGCCGATCCAGGCCTCGTATTCGACTTCGACCGTGTCGTAGCCCACGCCCACGATCAGGTCGGCGCCGCGCAGGAACTTGCGCTGGATCTGGCGGCGCGCGCGCTCAATGCAGCCCAACCCGAGCGGGTGGTCGTCGTCGATCAGGCCCTTCGCCATCGTCGTGGTCGCGAACGGCAGTTTCAGCGTCTCGATCAGGCGGCGGAGAAGGCCTGGGTCCTCGAGGCGCATCGCCGAGGCGCCGATCACCGCGATCGGGCGTTTGGCTCGGGCGAGCAGTCGGCAGGCGTTGGCGAACGCAGCAGCATCGCCGGAGGGCGCGATCGCGGCGACGGTAAACTCGGTCGGCGCCGCTTCGGTCGCCGGCGCCAGCGCGACGTCCTCGGGGAGGTCGAGGTGCACCGGTCCTTGCGGCTCGGCGAGGGCGATCTCGATCGCCCGCTTCAACGTCGCGGCGACCGCGCCGGGTTCGAGCTGGAAGCTCGCCTTGGTGATCGGCTTGAACAGCGTGCGGTGGTCGATCCACATCTGGATACGGCGGCCCAACTGTTTGGTGTTGAGCGTGCAGGTGAGCGCGATCATCGGCGAACGGTCGAGGTAGGCGCTGCCGACCCCGGTCGCGAGATTGGTGGCGCCGGGCCCCAAGGTCGCGATGCAGAAGCCGGGCCGGCCGGTCATCCGGCCCATCACGTCGGCCGCGAACGAGGCTGAGCCTTCGTGCGCCGTCAGCACGAACGGCAAGTCGGCCTTCCGCATCGCTTCCATCAGCGGCAGCACGTTGCCGCTCGGAATGCCGAAACCGTGGGCGACGCCGGCCGCCTTGAGGGTCGCGACGATGAGATCGGCGTTGTTCATGAGCCGCTAGGTGAGAAGCGGGACGACTTCATAGGCGAGCTTATTGATGAGGTCGAGGCGCTCCTCGTTGGTCGCCGCCGCGCGCTCGCCGCGGCCGGAGGCGAAGAAGATCCAGTCGGTGGTGCCGTGCTTGTCGGCCAACTCGTTCAGGCGCTTGGCGACGTCCTTGGGCGTGCCGAACAGCCGGGGCGAGCGTTCCATCAACCAGTCGTAAAGCCCGAGCGCCTTGGCGCGCTCGACCACGATCTGCTCGCGGTTCTTGGTGCGATAGACCGCCTGCAGGTTATGGGTGTCGGCGTTGAGCTGGCGCAGCCGCTCCTTGTAGTGATCGGGGATACCCTTGCCTTCGAGGCTGCCCATGGTGAGCCACGATGGCGACCAGCCCAGGCTCCGCGCCGCCGCCGCTTCGTAGGACTCATCGAACGTGATATGGGCCTGCCACCAGATCGCGAACGTCTTCGGGTCTTTTCCGACCGCGCGCCGGCCTTCATCGACGACACGTTTGACGTCGTTGATGTCGGCATCCGAGAAGCCCATGGTCACGATCGCGGCGTCGGCCACTTCGGCGCTGGTGTGCAGAATGCGGGGGCCCGAACAGGCGACGTAGACCGGCAGCTCGAACGGCTCGTAAAAGCTCCACTCGGCCTTGAATTCGTAGTCGTCCCACTTGACCTTCTCGCCCCGCATCAGCGCCTTCACCGCGACGATATAGTCGCGCATCAACTGGACCTTGGCGCCCTTCTTGCCGATCGACCACAGCGCCGAATCGCCCGAGCCGATGCCCATGCTGATGCGGCCCGGCGACAGCTCGTTCAGCGACATGAACCCGCAGGCCGTCACCGACGGGTGCCGCGTCACCGGGTTGGTGACGTAGGTGACGACCGGCACCCTCTTGGTGTGGGTTACGCAGAGCGTGGTCGAGACGTACATCTCGCGGAGCAGATTGGGCGAATCGGCGACGCCGACCAGCGCCATTCCGGCCTGTTCGCAGGCCTGCCACAGCTCGATCGAGCGGCGGTAGGCCTGGCCTTGCGCGAACATGATGCTGAATCGCCAATTACGCTTCGCCATGATCTGCTCCCTGACCCGGGTTATTCGTGACCAGGGTTTTAAACCATCGCCTTTCCGCTTCAAGCGAAATGCGGGATCATCGGCGCTCTTTGGTCAGGTGGTCGTCCGTCATGCCCGCGCCGACGCGCGCCCAGGTTCCCCGATGAGCCTCTTTCTCGCCAAGCGCTTCGCGACCTTCGTCGCGACGCTGTTGGGCGCGACCGTGCTCACCTTCCTGGCGCTCGAAATCCTGCCCGGCGACCCCGCCCTCGTCATTCTCGGCAACGATGCCCCCGAAAGCGCGATCCTCGCGCTCAGGCTCGAACTCGGGCTCGACCGGCCGGCGCTCACCCGCTACCTCGATTGGCTCGGCGATCTGCTGACCGGCGCCTCGCCCAATAGCTACACCTACAAGGTCCCGGTCGCCGAACTGATCGAGGAGCGGCTCGAGATCACCGCGCCGCTCGCCCTGTTCGCGATGGCGCTTTCCATCGCGCTGGCGCTGCCGCTCGGCATCTACGCCGCCCAGCATCACAACAAGACCGCCGACGTCGCCGTCATGGGCGCGAGCCAGATCGGGATCTCGGTGCCGAACTTTTGGCTCGCGATCCTCCTGGTGCTGCTGTTTGCCGTCAACCTGCGCTGGTTCGCGGCCGGCGGCTTCCCCGGCTGGAGCGCCGGAATCGGGCCGGCGCTCAAAGCGCTGCTCCTGCCGGCGATCGCACTCGCAACGGTACAGGGCGCGATCCTCGCCCGCTTCGTGCGCTCGGCGATCTTGGACACGATGCGCGAGGACTACGTGCGGACCGCCCGCGCCAAGGGCTTGAGCCGCCGCGCCACCATGTGGCGGCACGTGTTGCGGAACGCACTCATTCCCGTCATCACCATCGCCGGCCTGCAGTTCGCCAACCTGATGGCGGGCACGATCGTGGTCGAGAACGTGTTCGCGCTGCCGGGGCTCGGCCGGCTGCTGCTGCAGTCGATCACCAACCGCGACCTCGTGGTCGTGCGCGATATCGTTGTCCTGATCGCGGCGATGGTGGTGGTCATCAATTTCATCGTCGATCTCCTTTACGCGGCGATCGACCCGCGGCTTCGCCCCCATGATGTGTAGAACGCCGTCGATCCATCGGAGCATCGGCGACGACCCCCTCCGTTCCCTCCCCCTCTGCGAGGGGGAGGGTTGGGAGGGGGTCGCGAAATGGGCGGCGCCATGATCGATCGCGATTCGTTCATGGCGCGCGGTCTGCGCAACCGCTCGTTCGTGGTCGGCGGGCTCCTGACGCTGGCGCTGATCGCGATCGCGGCGCTGTCGCTGGTGTGGACGCCGCACGATCCGTTGAAGATCGTGATCCCCAAGCGCTTCGCGCCGCCTTCGGCAA
This sequence comes from Alphaproteobacteria bacterium, assembly GCA_016869275.1. Classification (GTDB taxonomy): domain Bacteria; phylum Pseudomonadota; class Alphaproteobacteria; order SHVV01; family SHVV01; genus SHVV01. Next base: position 6,470 of record VGEO01000120.1, read on the forward strand.
CGCATTGGTTCGGCACCGACCAATTCGGGCGCGACGTCCTCTCCTACATCATGGCCGGCGCCCAGACCTCGCTGGTCGTGGGCTTCGTGTCGGTCGCGATCGGCGCGCTGTTCGGGATCACGCTCGGGCTGTGGGCGGCGGCCGCCCGCGGCGCGATCGAGGAGGCGGTGATGCGCGCTTCCGATTTCATGTTCGCGTTCCCGGCAATTTTGTTGGCGATCATGCTGGTCGCGACCTTGGGCCCGGGCGCCGTCAACGCCATCGTCGCGATCGGCATTTTCTCGATCCCGGTATTCGCGCGGCTGACGCGCGGCGCCGCCAATTCGGTGTGGGCGCGCGAATTCGTGCTGGCGGCGCGCGCCGCCGGCAAGGGCACGTTCCGCATCACCATCGAGCACGTGCTCCCCAATATCGCCTCGGTGCTGGTGGTGCAGGCGACGATCCAGTTCGCGCTCGCGATCCTGGCCGAGGCGGCGCTCTCCTACCTCGGCATCGGCTCGCAGCCGCCGACCCCGTCATGGGGCCGGATGCTGGCCGAGGCGCAGTCGCGCATCTTCCAGAACGCATGGCTCGCGGTCTATCCCGGCGCCGCGATCGCGCTCTCGGTCCTCGGGCTCAATCTCCTGGGCGACGGCTTGCGCGACATCGGCGATCCGCGTTTGGCGCGGAAGCGGTGACGCCATGACCCTGCTCGCGGTCGACAAGCTGACCGTCACCCTCGAGACCGCGCGCGGGCCGGCCCGCGCCGTGCGCGACCTCTCGCTCTCGCTCGACCGCGGCGAGACGCTGGGCATCGTCGGCGAATCGGGCTGCGGCAAGTCGATGACGGCGCTCGCGCTGATGGGGCTCCTCCCCGAAAACGGGCGCGCCAGCGGGCGCATCGCGTTCGCAGGAGAAGACCTGCTCGCGCTTTCCGAGGAAGCGCTCTGCCGCGTGCGCGGCAACCGCATCGCCATGATCTTCCAGGAGCCGATGACCTCGCTCAATCCGCTGCACACGGTCGGCCGCCAGATCGGCGAAGCGCTTCGCACCCACCGCGGCCTCTCGGGCGGCGCCGCCAAGCGCGAGACGCTCGATCTGCTCGCCAAGGTCGGCATCCCCGAACCGGCGCGGCGGTTCGACTCCTATCCGCACCAGCTTTCCGGCGGGCAGCGCCAGCGGGTCATGATCGCGATGGCGCTCTCGTGCCGGCCCGAGCTCCTGATCGCCGACGAGCCGACCACGGCGCTCGACGTCACGATTCAGAAGCAGATCCTCGATCTCATCCGCGACCTCGTCCGTGAACTCGGCATGGCGATGATTCTGATCAGCCACGATTTGGGCGTGATCGCCGAGAATGTCGACCGCATCGCCGTTATGTATGGCGGCACCATCGTCGAGGAAGCGCCGACGCCCGAGCTGTTCGCGGCGCTCACCCACCCTTATAGCCAGGGCCTGTTCGCGGCCGTACCCAAGCTCGGCCGCGCCGCGCGCCGCGAACGGCTGGCGACGATCGCCGGCGTCGTGCCCGACTTGCCGGACATGCCGGCCGCCTGCACCTTCGCCGACCGCTGCGCGCTCGCGATCGACGCCTGCCGCGC
>VGEO01000121.1 GCA_016869275.1 Alphaproteobacteria bacterium
TGGCCGTTCCTCACCGCGCTCGTCGCGGCCGCCGCCGCGGGGGCAGCCCTGCAGGGCTACCGCTTCGCGGTCGCCGACAAGGACAAGCGGCTCCTGCGGCAAAGTTTCGGCCTCTATCTCGCCCCGGCGATGGTCGACCGGCTGATGGCCGCGCAGACGCCGCCGGAGCTCGGCGGCGAGGAACGCGACATTACCGTGATGTTCTCCGACGTCGCAGGGTTCACCGCGCTGTCCGAGGGGCTGACGCCCACGCAGCTCGTCCAGGTTATGAACGTTTATCTTTCGGCAATGACCGAGATCGTCGAGAGTCATGGCGGCTTCGTCGACAAATATATCGGTGATGCGATCGTCGCGGTGTTCGGCGCCCCCGTCAACGACCCGGCCCACGCGCGCCGCGCAGTCGAGGCAGCCCTTGCCTGCAAAGCGAAACTCGCCGCGATGAACGCCGATCCGACGCGGCCGCTCCTTGGCAACGTCCTCAAGGCACGTATTGGCGTCAACAGCGGCCAAGCGCTGGTCGGCAACATCGGATCGAAGCGGCGCTTCAACTATACCGTCATGGGCGACACGGTGAACCTCGCCTCGCGGCTCGAAGGCGCGAACAAGTATTTCGGCTCAACAGTGTTGTGTACCGACGGCGTGCGCGAGCGTGCCGACGCCGCCCCCGGCCCGACGGTCGCGTGGCGCGAGATCGATCGCATCAGGGTCAAAGGGCGCGCGGCACCGGTGACGGTCCTCGAACCGCTCGGTTTCGCTGATACGCTCGAAGGGGAAGACCCCGGCGCGCGCCGCCGCGTCTAGGTGCGGACCTGTCCCGCGCCACCCGTATTCCAACCAACGTTGCGACGGCACCCGTCCCTAGCGGTAGTCGCGGGGCTTTGCCCTACTGAGGCGCCGGGAAGTATTTCTTGATCTGCTCATCGAACCACGTCTTGGGCCGTTTCTCGTAGATCGCGGCGTAGTTGGCCTCGACCAATTTGGCGTTGTTGAGGCGGCCGTAGGCGCCGGGTCGCCGCGCGGGATCGATCGGGATCTTGCCGTCACTCGCCAGAATGTCCTGTCCCTCGGGCGAGAGGATGAACTCGAGCATGAGTTTGGCGGCGTTCGGCCGGGGCGCATGCTTCGACACCTGGACCGTGAACCCGAGCAGGATCACATAATCGGGAACGATCCATTCGACCGGTGCACCCTTGAGCTTGAGCGGCTCGATGAAGTCGCTATAGGCCGCGATCTGCAGCGCCACTTCGCCGGAGGCTAGCGCTTCTTGAACGGGAAAGTAGGCGCCATAGCGGCCAATTTGTTTGCCGAGTTTCTCCATGTAGTCATGCCAAGGCGCTTCGCCATGCACCAAGTGGTAGGTCATGATCCATGTGTGCATGCCGCCGCCGCCGGACTTGGGATCCTGCGCGCCGATCTTGCCCTTCCATTTCGGATCGAGGAGGTCGGCGAACGATTTGGGTACGTCCTCGGCCCGCACCAACTTCGAGTTGAAGGCGATGGTGATCGGGTTGATGGCGTAGTTGTAGAACATGCGATGGGTCGGCTGGAGCCCCGCCGGATAGGACTGCGCGGCCACCGACTGGTACTCCGCCAGCAGCCCCTTCGCGATCAAGTTGGCGGTCCACCTCAGAGTCGACGTGAAGACGTCGGCCGTGTGGCGCCCGGCCGCAGCCTCGCTCTCCAGGCGCTGAATGACCTGCGTCGAATCGCCGCGAAAGAAGTCGAACTCGATCCCCGGATACCGGCGCTTGAAGGCTTCTGCCCAGCGCTGCGTCAACTCGACCGAGTTGTCGGCATACATGACGACCTTGCCTTCACGCTTGGCCGCCTCGTAAAGCGCCGCGAGCGACGCGTCCGTGGACTGAGAGAGGGCAAGCCGATCGGCCCCAAAAAGAGCAATGACGAAAACGACTGCGACGCCGAAAGCGCGAACCATCATGCGACCCTCCATCGCGGCGCACGACCATAGCACGGTGGAGGCACCTCTTACAGAAACGGTCGCTGCGTTCCGAAGCCGATCGCTGGCGGGCGCGTCGGACGCCAGCGCCGCGGATCAAGCGTGGCGCGGCTAGTCGGCGATTTCGCGATGCCGCCCGGCCCGGAAATACGCGCGGATGGCATCGTGATAGCGCGAAAGGATCGGCTGAAAAGCCCTGATGTCCGGCGCCGCTTTCGCTGCCTCTCTGGCGAGTTCAGCCTTGAGCCTCGGGTAGTCGACGCCGAGCACGACGCCGTCGCGTACGATCTCGCGTCCGGCCACGATGACGGAGCGAACGTACTGTTTGGTGGCACGGGCGAGCAACAGATCGATCTCGCCCGTTGCCTCGTCGATGACGTCTTCGGCCATGGCCGCATAGTCGAGGACAACCAGGTCCGCCGGCCGACCGGGTGCGATGACGCCGAAGTCGGAGCGGCCGGTCACGGCTTTCGCCCCGGTGGTCATCGCCGCCTCGAACAGCCGGGCCGGCGTCAGAACCTCGTCCAAGCTGATCCCTGCATGCAGGCGGTACGTCAAGCGCATCTCACGGAAGGCATCGTCGTCGTCGTCGAGGGTCAGGGTGTCGAGGCCGATGCCGATCGGAAGGCCGGCGCGGACGAATTCCTTGACCGGTGCGATCCCGGAGCGGAGGCGCAGGTTCGAGCCCGTGTTGACGGAAACGATCACGCCGCGACCAGCCAGCCGGTCGCACTCGTCGGGCCGCAGCCACACGCCGTGGCCCAACGCCAGCCGCTCCGACAGAAAGCCGATGTCGTCGAGGTGGTTAACGAACCCCTGCGGGTACCGGGCGTCGATCCACTCGCGCTGCAGCTTGGTCTCCTGGCAGTGGATGTGAATACGCCAACCGCTCCGGGCGGACTCTTCGGCAACCAGCTCGCGCAGACGGTCGCTGGTCCATTCGACGCCGTAGGGGCCGAACTGAACCGATACCAAGTCCCCTTCGCACGCGCTCGCTATCTCATTTACGACCTCGATCTGGGCTTCGGCCGGCGGGTTGGGACGGTAGAGCCGGTCGGCCACGGCGGTCCGGTCGGTCGGGCTGAGCGTAGCGAGGATTCGCCGGTCGCCCTCGTAGACAAGGTAATTGCGGTCCCGCATCGGTACGACGAAAGCGATGCGAATGCCGACGTCACGCGCGGCTTGGCAGGTGGCCAGCGCCTCGGTCTTGAGGTCGTGGAATACGTTCGAGTGACAGTGAACGACCGCGGTCACGCCGGCCAATGCGAGCCGTGAGAACGCCACCGCCGCCGTGATGTATGGATCGACCCGCGGATGAAGGGCGAAGGTCGACACCATCCAGGTTTCGAGCGCATCGTCGATGCCGCCGAACGCGAGGCGGCGCAGGCCGCGGCCGTGGTCGTGGGCGTTGGCGAGGCCCGGTATGACCAGCGTCCCAGGGCCGCCAATACGGGCCGGGGGCGTCCCGGCGGGCGCGATAGCCTGGATGGCTCCGTCGCCGAGACGCAAGCGGACGTTCCGCTGCGCGGGCGCGCGCCCGGGAGCCGTCAGCAGCCGGTCGGCATCGATGTCGAAATCACCGCCTCGCCGTTGTTGCAAATGCCTTCCCTGGTCCACGACAGCGCTTCCCCGTTCCCCCGCGAAAATTCCCTGATCGCAACAGTAGGGAATTCGATGAAAACGCCAGCGGCTCAGCGGCTCGAGAGCGTGAGCCGAGCGTCCGAGCGCCCCGTTCTCACGAAAATTCCCGGTTCCGTCCCTGCAAGACAGAGAAGCGGCAGGGGAGAGCGGTTAGCCGCAGACTGCCTCCACCACCAATTTTTTCAATCGCTCAGGTCCCGCGACCTGAATCGCGCAGCGGCGCCGGCCGGCCATCCCAGTCGGCGAAGCGCGGGTCGTCGCGTTCGGCGACGAAAGCATCCCAGCGCATGCGGCCGTCCGGGCCGCGCTTCTCGCGGGTGATGATGAGCTGATCGTCGCGAACCGCGCCCAAGCTCTTCTCGCCGTCGGGCAGCACCGCGATCACCTCGTTACCCTGCCAGACCAGTACCTGGCGGCGCGTGCGCGCGCCCTGTAGCGCCCAGTCGCGGATCTGTCGGTAGAACGGTTCCTGGCGCCACGCCGCCGGCCGCGCCGGATCGACGTGGATGGCGAGCCGGGTCGCCTGGAACGCGACGACGAGGCGCGCCTTGGCGGGAAACCAGCGCGCATCGAGATATGGGAACGCCAGGTAGCCGCAGTGAAACGCGCGGCACGAGCCGGGCCGCTCGCTATAGATCCGGCAGCCTTTGCCAACGTCGCAATTGGGGCACCATTCGAGCCGCGGCTTGTCGAGTTCGGGGATGCGCATGAGCTTGCAGCAGAGCGTGCAGCTGCCGCAGCTCCGCCCGGGCACCAGCGCCGGCGCCGCCGTCGTCATAGCCGGATCCCCCTCCATCGCTCGGCCCTCTGGTGACGCGCGGCAGTATAGCGCGCCGGCGGACCACGCCGGCGTCGGCGGACGGGCGTGGGTCCACTTCCGTTCGCGCCGCGCCGCCTTCTACGCCGCGAGCGGCGAGAAAATCGCCGCTCCCACCCGAACAGCCGGCCGCGCCTCACACCGCCTTGAGGATCGCCTCGGCGCTCGAGACCGTGAGGTCGGCGGGCGAGTTCTCGACCGCGACGTGCTTGGCGATGCCGTCGTTGACGACGATCGCGAAGCGCTTGGCGCGCACGCCCATGCCGCGCGCCGTGAGATCGAGGTCGAGGCCGAGCTTCTTGGTGTATTCGGCCGAGCCGTCGGCCAGCATCAGGACTTTGGTGCCGGTGCCCTGATCCTTGGCCCAGGCGCCCATCACGAACGCGTCGTTGACCGAGACGCAGGCGATGGTATCGACGCCCTTGGCGGCGAGCGCGCCGGCGTTCTGCAGGAAGCCGGGAACGTGCTTGGCCGAGCAGGTCGGCGTGAACGCGCCGGGCAGTCCGAACAGCACGACTTTCTTGCCCTTGAACAGCTCGTCGGTGCCGAGCTTGGCCGGCCCCTTGTCGGTCATCTGGGTGAATTCGCCCTGCGGCATGCGTTCGCCGACGTTGATCGCCATCGTGGTCCTCCCGAAAATTGGTCCTGGCCAGTCGTCCCACCCGGGCGGTTGGGACCGTTCGCCCGATCCTAGTGGCGTCGCGTCCGTGTCTCAAGTGCGGGAAGGCTCCTCGCGCGCGGCGGCCCCGGTACCATCCAGCCGTTTTGACCTCGATCAAAGTCGCCCGCTCCCGCCGCCCCTAGGGTCGGCGCGATGAGCCTCGAACCCTTCGCACCCGGGCGCTCTATCGGCGCGCCGAAGCCGCCGCGCTCGGCTTCAAGACCACCGCCGAGCTCCCCGATCCGGCCGCGCCGCTCGGCCAGGCCCGCGCGCTGGCCGCGTTCGCATTCGGCACCGGGATCAAGAGCCCCGGCTACAACCTGTTCGCGCTCGGGCCGTCGGCAGTCGGCAAGCACATCATCATCCGTCGCCATCTCGAACAGGTCGCAGCAGCCGAGACGGTTCCCCCCGACTTGTGCTACGTCCACAATTTCAAGGAACCGCACAAGCCGCGCGCGCTCAAGCTGCCGCCCGGGCAGGGCCACGAGCTCCGCCGCGACATGGAGCAGTTGGTCGACGAAACCGTGAGCGGCATCCAGGCGCTGTTCGAGGGCGAGAACTATCGCACCCGCCGCGAGGCGATCGACGAGGAGTTTCGCGAACGCCAGAGCAACGCGCTCGAATCGTTCGGCGAGCGCGCCCGCGGCAAAGGCGTCGCGTTGATCCGCACCCCGGGCGGCCTGGCCCTGGCGCTGATGAAGAACGGCGAGGTGGTGCCGCCCGAGGTGTTCCGCAAGTTGCCGCGCGAGGAGCAGGAGAAGACCGGGCACGACATCGAGGAGCTGCAGAGCGAGCTCAGGGCGCTGATGCAGCAGATGCCGCGGGTCGAAAAGGAGCGGCGCGAGCGCATCCGCGAACTCGATCGCGAGATCACCATGTTCGCGGTCGGGCATTCGATCGAGATTCTGCGCGACAAATACCGGTCGCTCCCCGACGTGGTCGGCTATCTCGAAGCGGTCCGCGACGACATGATCGAACGCGCCGCCGAGCTGCGGCCGCGCGAGGAAGAATCATCGCAACTGCCGTTCATGATGCGCGGCCCGAGCGACCCGGCCGCCGCCTTCCGCCGCTTTCGCGTCAACGTCATCGTCGGTTGCGGCGAAAACGGCGGCGCGCCGGTGGTGTTCGAGGACAATCCCGGCTACGCCAGTTTGGTCGGCCGGGTCGAGCATCTGGCCGAAATGGACGCGCTCGTCACCGATTTCTCGCTGATCAAGCCCGGCGCGCTCCATCGCGCCAACGGCGGCTACCTGATGATCGACGCGATCAAGCTCCTGACCGCGCCGTTCGCCTGGGAATCCCTCAAGCGCGCGCTCAAGTCGCGCGAAATCCGGATCGATTCGCCCGCACAGTCGCTCGGGCTCATGACCACGGTCTCGTTCGAGCCGGAGCCGATTCCGCTCGACCTCAAGGTCGTGCTGCTGGCGCGACTCCGCGCGGCGCAAACTACGCACGACTACGGCGCCACCACGATCGTCGCCGCCATGCTGACGTTCGGCTTCGGCGCGCTCGCAGTCGTGGGCGAGTTCGCGCTCACGACCGCGGGGGCGGTCGCGACCAGCGCCCTCTTGTCGCTGAAACCGACGGTGCACCGCTGGCTCGCGCGCATCGATCACCGCGACCTCATCGCCGTTCTCAAATTGCTGGCGATTTCGCTGGTGTTGCTGCCGGCTTTGCCCGACCGCGGCTTCGCGCCGTGGCAAACGCTCAACCCGTTCCAGATCTGGCTGATGGTGGTGCTGGTCGCGGCCCTTTCGTTCGCCCGCTACGTCGTGATGCGGGTCGTCGGCGCCTGGCGCGGGTTGGCGTTGGCGAGTGTGGCCGGTGGCCTGGTGTCCTCGACCGCGGTTGCGATCGCGTTCGCGCATATGGCCGGCGCGAACCCACGCCATCGTCGGCTGCTCGCGGCCGGCACGGTCGCGGCGGCGACGATCATGGTGCCGCGGCTCCTCGTGCTGGTCGCCGCGGTCGAGCCGACGCTACTCGGCCATTTGGCCGGCCATTTGCCGCCGCGACGCTCGCCGGTGCGTTCGGCGCGGTTCTGCTTTTTCGCCGCGCGCTGCAGGACGACGATGGTGCCCTGCTGCCGCTCGCGCTCGACAACCCGCATTCGCTCGGCGTCGCGCTCCAGTTCGGTGCCCTGCTCGTCGTCGTTACGCTCGGCGTTCGCACCGCGAACCACTGGTTCGGCGATCGCGGCGTCCTCGCCGTCGCCGCCGTATCGGGTCTGGTCGACGTCGATGCGATCACATTGTCGTTAGCAGGCTTAGCACCGGACGCCGTGGCGGTCGCCGCGACCACGGGTATTTTGATGGCGGCGGGGGTCAACACGGCGGTCAAGATCGGGATTTGCGCGGCGCTCGGGGCGGAGCGTTGGTACGCCTAGGTCGTGGACTCATAAGCCCGGGTCCAGAGGCGGGTTACCGCCATGAGGACGGCGGCGAGGTAGTTGCGGGCCAGGGTGAGCCCTTCGATCAACTGCGGGAACGTGGTCTTGTCGGAGGCTTGGCCGGGCGTCAGGACCAGGCGCACCGGCAGGCCTTGTTGATCGACGACAGCGTGGATATTGGTGCTCAGTCCTCCACGAGAACGGCCAATGGCGTGACCCGGGCCCCCTTTTTTCCGCCGCCGGCGTGCTGATGCGCCCGCACGATCGAGCTGTCGATCAGATCCAGGGACTTCGGCGAGTGTTGCGCCAGCGTCTCGAAGACTTTCAGCCACACCCCGGCCTTGGCCCACCGGTTGAACCGGTTGTAAGCCGTCGTGTAGGGGCCATAGCGTTCCGGCCGGTCGCGCCAGGGCGAGCCCATCCGCAGCGTGTAGAAGATGCCGTTCAGCACCCGCCGATCGTCTTGGCGCGGCACGCCGCGCGGCTTGTTCCGCAGCAGCGGCGCTATCAGCGACCACTCGACATCCGTCAGATCGAACCGAGCCATGATCCAAGCTC
>VGEO01000122.1 GCA_016869275.1 Alphaproteobacteria bacterium
TGCCCTTGGGCACTTCCAGCTCGCCCACCACCGATTTCAAGCGCCGGCGGTCGGTCCCGTCGACGATCTTGCGGCTGATGCCGCCGCCGCGCGCGGTGTTCGGCATCAGGACGCAGTAGCGGCCGGCGAGCGACAAATACGTGGTGAGCGCCGCGCCCTTATTGCCGCGTTCTTCCTTCACCACCTGCACCAGCAGAATCTGGCGCCGCTTGATCACTTCTTGGATGCGATAGGAGCGCATCATTCGCATGCGCCGGCGGCGGCGATGCGCTTCGTCGTCGTCGTCGCTCGCGCCGGCATCGCTGATTCGGTCGTCGCTCCGAGGTCCAGCCGGTTCGGGGCGCGACGCCACGCCGTCCTCAGCCGCCGGCTGCGGCGCGTCGGCGCCAGCCGCGGACTCTTCGGTCGACCTCGCGGCGAACTCGCCTTCGGTCCCGGGCGCTTGCGTTTCGGTCGATTCGGGCGCCAGCGGAGCGTAGAACGCCGCCTCGCCGGAAACGAGGGGGTCGGCTGACGGCGGCTCCGTCTCAGTTGGCGTTGCGCCTGACTCGTCGGATTCGGCTGCGGCGGACCGGTATTCGCCGCCTAACGTTTCGATCGCGGCCGCGCCGCTCGCATCGTCGGCCCGCGGCATGATCGATGTCTCGCCGGCTGCCGCTTCCTCGGCGGCGGTCTGCTGGGCTTCGCGTTCGGCCGCTTCGGCCTCGGCGGCCAGCAGCTTCTCGCGATCGGCGATCGGGATCTGATAGTAGTCGGGGTGGATTTCGCTGAACGCCAGAAAGCCGTGGCGGTTGCCGCCGTAATCGACGAACGCGGCCTGCAGCGAGGGTTCGACGCGGGTAACTTTGGCGAGGTAGATGTTGCCGCGTAGCTGGGTCTTCGTCGAACTTTCGTAGTCGAAGTCTTCGAGACGACTACCTTTAACGACAACGACCCGGGTCTCTTCCGGGTGGGCGGCGTCGAGCAACAAACGCGTGGTCATTAGGAACTCCAAATCGTCGGCGCGCCGGCGGCCCGGAGGCCTGCGGCGGGGGCTGGTTGCGGCAAAGGGGGATGACGGTGACGTCGAGCAAATGGGCGCCGAGGCCAGCCCCAACGCGTGCGCCACGGTGGGCAGCACGCCGAGAGCGGTACGCACGGCAGCCTAGGAAGGACCCAGCCAATGGCTGGATCCTAAAGGAATCTGTCCACTTTTTCAGTACGTTAGCGGACTGCACTGGTGTTCGAACCATCGAGGCCGAGGCCCCATTGGATCTATCCGCCGACATTCGGCGTACGTGGATCCGAGCTGATCATACTCTCAGCGGTTTCACCGGGACAACCGCGAAATTTAGTTTCGCCGATTGGTGCCCGTTGCCGCGGAGAGCATGACGCCATTATATCTAGTGCTGCCATGGCGATAGGCCACCAGCTTTTGCGTCTTTTTGCTCTGCTTTCGCTGGTTGTTGCGCCAGCCGTCACGGCGGCCGAGCCGGTCGTACACGGCGTCCGCCTCGGCCTCCACGAGGGTAAGACGACACGGATCGTGGTCGATGTGAGCGAGCCGGTGCCGCATCGGGTCGTCCTGCTCGCCAATCCGTATAGGGTGGTGATCGAGCTGCCGGCGGTCGAATGGCGGGTCGACCCGGGCACGGCCGAAAAACGGGGCCTGGTCGCGAGCTACCGGTTCGGTCAGTTTTCGAGCAATCAAGCGCGGATCGTCCTCGACGTCACCCGCCCGGTTCGGGTCAGCCAGAACTTCACGCTCGGGCCCGAAATCGGCCGCGGCTACCGGCTGGTGATCGACATCGCGGAAACCAGCGAGAATCAGTTCAACGCGGTGCGCGAAATCGCGAGCGCGCCGATCGCGACCCCGGTTCCCGGCCAGACGCCGGCCGCGGTCGGAAGTGCGGCGGCGGCCCCGGTCCCGGCGCGCAAGCCGCCGGGGGCCGAACGGCCCGCCCGCAAGGACGCGCGTCCGGTGATCGTAATCGATCCCGGCCACGGCGGGATCGACCCCGGCACCATCAGCGCCACCGGGCTCTATGAGAAGAACGTAACCCTCCAGTTCGGGCGCGAGCTCAAGGCGGCGCTGGAGGCGGGCGGCAAGGTCCGCGCGGTCCTCACGCGCGAACGCGACGAGTTCGTGCGACTGCGCGACCGCATCCAGGTTGCACGCGACGCCAATGCACAACTGTTCGTCTCGGTTCACGCCGATTCGATCAAGGACCGCACGCTCCGCGGCGCCTCGGTCTACACGCTGTCGGAGAACGCGTCCGACGACGAAGCGGCGGCGCTGGCGCAGCGCGAGAATCGCGCCGACGTCATCGCTGGGCTCGACTTGACCGGCGAGAGCGATGACGTCACCAACATCCTGATCGACTTGACGCAGCGCGAAACCATGAATCTCTCGGCGCGCTACGCCAACATCCTGCTCGGCGAATTCAAGAAATCGGTGCCGGTGCTGCGCAAGAGCCACCGCTTCGCCGGCTTTGCGGTCTTGAAAGCGCCCGACGTGCCCTCGGTGCTGGTCGAGCTCGGCTACCTCTCGAACGGCGATGACGAGCGCACACTCGGCACCCGGCCTGGGCGCAAGCCCTACGTCGAGGCGCTGGCGCGCGCGATCGAAGGCTATTTCGCCGAAGTACGCGCCAACTGATGATGCGCCGGGCGACCGCGAACGGCGCAATGGCCATGAGTGCCGCGGTGCTGGCGATTCTGTTGGCCGCACAACCGGATCCGGCGCCGGCGCATAGCTATAAGCTCGCCGACGTCGCGATCGGACACCTGTGGACGCCGCCCGATGCACCGGCCGGCGGCCGACCAGTCTATGGCGCGCTCGTCAACCGCGGGAGCACGGCCGACCGGCTTATCGCCGCGCGAGCCCCGCCGCCGATGACGGTCGGGTTTCGCGACGGGCGCTCGGGTCCGTCAGCGGCCGTCGCCGCGATCGAGCTCTTGCCCCGTCGGCCGGTCGCGCTCGCCGCCTGGGGCGTTCACCTCTGGATCGACGGGGCGGGCGGCCGGCTCGAACCCGGCACGACGATCGACCTCACGCTCGAATTCAGGGATGCCGGCAGGATCGCGGTCCAAGTCGTGGTCGAAGGCGGGCCCAGCCATTAGGACGGCTGCCTTAAACCCGCCCCATTCGGGCGCTAGTCTTAGCCTTCCCCCGAAGCTGGGCGTTTTGCGGTAAGATAAGCGCCTGCCCATTAATGGTTTTTCGAGCCCCTCGCGACGCATGCTGCGCTTCGTCTTGTACTTGTTGGTTGCGGCCGTGGTTCTGGCGATCGTCGGAACCGGCGGGGCGCTCTATGCGATCTATCACTTCGCGCGGGGTCTGCCCGATTACCAGCAGCTCGCGGTCTACGAGCCGCCGACGGTGACGCGGGTCCACGCCGCCGACGGGCGGCTCCTCGCCGAGTACGCGGTCGAGAAGCGCGTGTTCGTGCCGTTGGCGGCCATGCCCAAACGCGTGGTCCAAGCGTTCCTCTCGGCCGAGGACCGCTATTTCTTCGAGCACCCCGGCGTCAATGTTCTGTCGATCGTGCGCGCCGGCATCCAGAACCTGCGCGGCATCAGCGAGAACAAGCGGCCGGTGGGCGGCTCGACCATCACCCAGCAGGTCGCGAAGAACTTTCTCCTCACCAACGAAGTCACGATCGAGCGCAAGATCAAGGAAGCGATCCTGGCCTTCCGCATCGAGAAGGCGCTCACCAAGGAGCGCATCCTCGAGCTCTACTTGAACGAGATTTACTTAGGCTTCGGCTCCTATGGCGTCGCCGCCGCGGCGCTCAACTACTTCAACCGTTCGCTCGACGAACTGACGTTGGCCGAGACCGCGTTCCTGGCGGCGCTGCCAAAAGCGCCCACCAACTACCATCCGATCCGCCGCGCGCTCGCGGCCAAGGCGCGGCGCGATTGGGTGATCGAGCAGATGATCGAGGACGGCGTCATCACCGCGACCGCCGCCAACGCCGCCAAGGCCGAGCCGCTCGAAGTGCGCCAGCGCAGCGAGGCCGAAATCGTGCGGGCCGATTATTTCACGGAAGAGGTCCGGCGTTCGGTGCTGGCGCGCTTCGGCGATAAGCAGCTTTACGAGGGCGGTCTCTCGGTGTGGACGACGCTCGACCCGCGGCTCCAGGCGATCGCAACCGAATCGTTCCGGAACGGACTGGAAATCTACGATCGCCGCCATGGCTGGCGCGGGCCGGTGACGCGGATCCCGCTCGACCGGCAGTGGCAGACGCGGCTCTCCGAGGTCGAACCGCCCAAGGCGATCGGCCGCTGGTATCTGGCGGCGGTGCTCGATTTGCGAGACAACGGCGCCGAACTCGGCTTCGCCAACGGCACCCGCGGGTTCATTCCGCTTGCGGAAATGACGTGGGCGCGGCCACGCCTCGAAGGCTTGAAGCTCGGCAACCGCGTCCAGCATCCGCGTGACGTGTTGGCGTTGGGCGACGTGGTGATGGTCGAACCGGTGCCGGGTGGCGGCGCGGGGGCGTTCGCGCTCCGCCAAATCCCGGACGTCGGCGGCGCCCTGGTCGCGCTCGATCCGCACACCGGGCGCGTGCTCGCCATGGTCGGCGGCTACGACTATGCCGACAGCCAGTTCAACCGCGTCACGCAAGCCAAGCGCCAGCCGGGCTCGGCGTTCAAGCCGATCGTCTACCTCGCCGCACTCGATAACGGTTTCACGCCCTCGAGCCTGGTGCTCGACGGACCCATCGTGATCGACCAGGGGCCCGGTCTCGGCAAGTGGCGTCCGTCGAACTACAGCCCCGAGTTTTACGGTCCGAGCACGCTCCGGCTCGGGATCGAGAAGTCGCGCAACCTGATGACGATCCGCCTCGCCCGCTTCATCGGCATGGACAAGGTCTCGGACTATGCCAAGCGCCTCGGCGTCGTCGATGAAATGCCGCAGCTCATGTCGATGGCCTTGGGCGCCTCGGAGACGACGCTGCTCAGACTGGCGACCGCCTACGGCGTCATGGTGAACGGCGGCAAGCGCGTCCAACCCACCATCATCGATCGTATTCAGGACCGCCGCGGCCGCACCATCTACCGCCACGACGAGCGCGCCTGTGCGGCCTGCCAGAACGTCGCGTGGCGCGGCCAGGCCGAGCCCGAGCTTCCCGACCAGCGCCAGCAGGTGATCGAACCGCAAACCGCCTACCAGATGGTGTCGATGCTGGAAGGCGTCGTTCACCGTGGCACCGGCGCCCGCATCGCGCGCGAAGTTCCGAAGGCGCTCGCCGGCAAGACCGGCACCACCAACGAATTTCACGACGCCTGGTTCATCGGCTTCACGCCCGATCTCGTTGTCGGCATCTATGTCGGCTACGATCAGCCGAAGTCGTTGGGCTCGTCCGAATCGGGCTCGGCGGTGTCGGTGCCGATCTTCATCGACTTCATGCGCGACGCGCTCGCCGACGCCCCCAACATTCCGTTTCGGATTCCGCCCGGCGTGCGCTTGGTGCGGGTCGAGGCCGCGACCGGGCTCCCGGCCCGGCCGGGCGACCGCAGCGCGATCCTCGAAGCGTTCCGGCCAGGCACCGAGCCCAGCGTCGAGAATCGCGTGGTGCTCGACGGCTCCGACCCGCGCGATGGCCCGGCGCTCGGCCCAACCAGGGTTGGCGGCAGCACCGGCGGCCTGTATTAAGGCGGCGGTTCAGGCGGAGTAGGGAGCCTCGTCATGCGGGCCGAGACGCAAGCCATCGTCGATTCGATCAAGGAAGCGGTCGCGCTGCTCCGGAGGCATCTTTGACTGGGATCGCGCGCTGAAGCGGCTGGCCGAGCTCGACATCCAGATCGCCGCTCCTGATTTTTGGAACGACGCCGTCGCCGCACAGACCTTGATGCGCGAGCGGACCGCATTGACCGACGGCATCGCCGCGATCAAAGCGATCGAGGACAAGCTCGCCTTCAACGCCGATTTGCTCGACCTCGCGGCGAACGAGAACGACGCCGCCACCGCGGCCGAAGCCGAAGCGGCGCTCGCCGCGCTCAAGAGCGAAGCCGAGAAAGCCGAGCTCGAGACCATGCTGTCGGGCGAAGCCGACAGCAACGACTCCTACCTCGAGGTCCACGCCGGCGCCGGCGGCACCGAGTCGCAGGATTGGGCGCAGATGCTGCTCCGCATGTACGTACGCTGGGCCGAGGCCCATCGCTACAAGGTCGAGTGGATCGAAGAAAGTGGCGGCGAGGAGGCCGGCATCAAGTCGGCGACCGTGCGCATTTCCGGGAAGAACGCCTACGGCTGGCTCAAGACCGAAAGCGGCGTCCATCGTCTGGTGCGAATTTCGCCCTACGACGCCAATGCCCGCCGCCATACCTCGTTCGCGAGCGTCGGCGCTTACCCGGTGGTCGACGACGCGATCAACGTCGACATTCAGGAAAAGGACCTCCGCATCGACACCTACCGCGCCTCCGGCGCCGGCGGTCAACACGTCAATCGGACCGACAGCGCGGTCCGCATCACCCACATGCCGACCGGGATCGTGGTGCAATGCCAGAGCGACCGTTCCCAGCACAAGAATCGCTCGGCGGCGATGTCGATGCTGAAGGCGCGGCTCTACGAGGTCGAGCTGCAGAAGCGCGAACAGGAGAAGCAGGCGCTCCACGACTCCAAGACCGAGATCGGCTGGGGCCACCAGATCCGGTCCTACGTGCTGCACCCCTACCAGATGGTGAAGGACCTCCGCACCGACGTCGAAACCTCGAACACGCAAGCCGTGCTCGACGGCGATCTCGACCGCTTCATGGCGGCCGAACTGGCGGCGCGCGTCGGCGGCAGCAAGAAGGCGGCGACGCCGCCGGCCGGAAAAGACTCTGCGAAGAACCCGGCCCGCTAGGGCCGATTTCCCGAAGATCGAATCGGCAAGTGCAACATCTGGCGTGCCGTTAGCCGTCCCCGCCTCCTCGAGGAGCGGGGAAGGTTCCGTCGGCACGATGAAATCGACAGCAGTGATCCGCGGTGGACCCGTGTTTCGATCTTCGGGCCTGCGCTAGTCCCGCGGTTTCACCACCAGGAACAGGTCGGTGTCGCCGGTCGACTGGCCGGCGGCGGTGAGCAGCAGATGCGCCTGGCCGCGGTGATGGGTCTGGTGGTTGAAGAAATGCGCGACCGTAAAGCCACGTGGCGCGCTCACCTCGCGGCCCACCGACCCGCTGAACCAGGTGAGATCCTGCGCAAGCCAGGCGTCGTCGACGCCGGCCGCCCACGCTTCAATGCCGGCATCCGCATGCGTCCGCGCGGTGCGGAGCTCGCCGAAGTCGATGATCATGGCCGCGCTCTCTTTGATGCCGATCGTTGACTTCGGCCAGCCGGCGAAGCGCGCCATCCACGCCTGGTCGCCCCACAGGATGTGGCAGAGCGTGCCATGGAGGGTGCTCCAGAACGCGCCGGCGGGCTTGCGCCGCTCGGCGTCGTTCAAGTTGGCGGCGGCGGCGTAGAGCCGGCGGTTCATTTCGCTGTTGTAGGCCGCCATCGTGCGAACGTAAGCGGCGCCGATCATCGCGGTTGGCATCGCGGGCGACTCCTTCGTTACCAGGGCAGGTGGCGGCGCGGGTCGTAGCGGTGGGTCATGGCCCATGCCTCGATCGCGTCCTCGAGCGCTGGGTCGGGCTTTTCCGGCAGCACGATCTTGAGATCGACGAATTGGTGGCCGCGCTTGCCGCTCTTGCGATCGAGCAGGCCCTTGTTCTTAAGGCGCAGGCGTTTTCCCGTCGACGCGTTCTTGGGAA
>VGEO01000123.1 GCA_016869275.1 Alphaproteobacteria bacterium
AGAACTCGCGCACCGCCGAGATGAACGCGAACGGGGCGATGTGCCCAGTATGCCCGCCGGCGCCGGAAGCCGCGACGCCGCCATTGCCGCCTTCCGGTTCCGCTTCGCTCCACCTACAGCCGCCAATGGCGAAGGAGGCCACGATGCACTAACATTCTGATCGGACCACTCGGTGGGGGCCGATCAGTTGAAGGTCTGGAGTTGATGCGAGAGCCCAACGTTTTCCGGGCGCCGGCAGCGGTCGTTCGCCGGCTATTTGGTGTGACGGACGCGAATGGCTGCTTCGCTCTGGCGTCCCTGTGAATCCACCGCCACCACACGAAAAAACCCTTCGCCCTCGGGCGACCAAGCGCGCGGATCTTCGATCGGCGTGCCGTCCACCAACCATCGGACCGCACCCTGACCGCCGCTCGCGCGCAGCGGCAGAACGTGTCCAGCCGCCAGCTCGAATTCCGCCCGCGTTGGTGGGAACACGATTCGCAGCACGTCCACGCGCGAGATCGCTTCGCGAACCGGAAATTCAGACGGCTTCACCGGCTTCCGCGCATTATCGGCCTGCGGCAGGCCGCGAGCCGTATCGCGATCTAAGGCGATGAAGGTCTTCAGCAAAATCGGTGCCGCCGCGGCGCGGGCCACCTGTCCCGGGCGCGGCGTTCCCTCCGGCCGCCCGACCCATACCCCGATGGTCCACTCCGCGTTCCACCCGACCGCCCAAGCATCGCGGAAGCCATAGGATGTACCGGTCTTGAAGGCGACGCCCAGTTGTCGCACTCCTTCACGGGTAAACCCATCCGGCGGCGGACTCCCGGCGAGGGTATCCCTGACCTCCGCGGCCGCACGACTCGACATCAAAGCGCGCGGCGGTACGGCGGAGCCGCCGCCTTCGACAAAAACGAGCGGTGCGAATTCGCCGCCGCGCGCTAGGCCAACATAAAGCATCGTCAGGTCGGCGAGGCTGATGCCTGCGCCGCCCAGGGCGATCGGCAGCGATGGTTGCGCTCCCGGTGGCAGCGTGAGCTCCGCGCCCATCTGACCGAGGGCCGCCGCGACGCGCTCCGGCCCCAGGCGATTCACCAAGGCTACCGCCGGAACATTCAGCGATTGTCGCAGCGCGTCACGCGCGGTCACGGCGCCCTGGAACGATCGGTCGAAGTTGCGCGGCGCATACCCGGCAAAAGACGTATCGACGTCCCGTATGAGCGAATCCGGCGAGGCCAGTCCCTCATCGAAGGCGAGCGCATAGATCAAAGGCTTCAAGGCCGATCCGGGCGAGCGGCGCGCCCGTACGAGATCGACCTGGCCGTAGGAGCCAAAATAGTCGGTGCCTCCAACATGGGCGCGCACCGCGCGGCTGCGATTCTCGACGACGATAATCGCAACTTGGGCGTGATCGGCTAAGGCTTCCGCTTCGCGCACGGCGAGCGCTTCGACTTGTTGCTGCAGCGCGCGGTCGATAGCGCTGTTCGCGACCTCGTCGGCGGGCCGTTGTCGAGCAAGCCAGGTGGCGAGATGCGGCGCGAGAAAGGGTTGCGGCCGGCGCGCGGTGGGCAATGTTTCTGCCAAGGCTTCGTTCAACGCTGCGACGTCGATGAGACCGCGCGCATACGCGCGCTCAAGCACACGATCGCGCGCTTGCCGGGCCTGCGCGGCAAAACGGTCCGGACGCAACCGTTCCGGCGCCTGCGGCAGTGCGACGAGAAGCGCTGCTTCAGCAGGGCGCAGGTGGCGAGGCTCCTTGCCGAAGTAAGCCATCGATGCTGCCCTCACGCCTTCAAGGTTGCCACCGAAGGGCGCGAGCGTGAGGTAGATCGACAGCACCTCGGCCTTGGAGTAGCGCCGCTCGAGCTGGAGGGCCCGCATCGCCTGCCGCGCCTTTCGCGTTACGGTGTGCGCCCCCGGTTCGAGCAACCGCGCCGCTTGCATGCTGAGCGTTGACGCACCTGAGACGATGCGACCATGGCGAATCCACTGCAGTGCGGCGCGGGCTGCTGCAAGCGGATCGATGCCGGGATGGTAGGCGAAGCGCTTGTCCTCGAAGGCTTGCACCATATCGAGGTAGAGCGGGTCGACCGTTGCCGGTGCGCTTCGCAAGCGGAGCATACCGTCCGATGTGAGGAACCGGCGGAGCGGTACACCGTCGCGGTCGGCGACAACGAAAGAGGTCTCCTGGTAGCGCCTCAGGTCCGGCGGCGCCGCCCGATCCAGTACGGCAAGGAGCAGCCCGACGCCGACCGTGATGCCAATCGCTATGCGGATCGTGCGGCGCTTCATGAGGTCAGCGCGACATTACCGCCGCGCGTCCCATCGCCGTGCGCGCCCTAACCGCCGGGCGATACATGTCCTCGGCGACGGCCGCTGGCAGAGCATAGTCGCCGGGCGTAACCGCCCGGACGATAAAGGCGACATTAAGCGTCTGCCGATCGGACTCCCTGCCGTCGGAGTGGCGCTCTGGCGCGAAGCGGAAGGCGGCGACGTAACGGTCGTCGCGCGCTTCCTGCACCGCGGGCCGGCTTAGTTTGCCGAGAAATCTCTCGTACGGCGATGCGTCGGCTTTGTTGTAGTCATCGACGCCGCGCAAAATCGCTTCGATTTCGAGTCCCGCCGGCAGTAGCTGCGACAGTACGATATCGGCAGCATCGGCGGTCGTCCGACGCACCTGTATGCCGACTATGATGCGATCGTTCTGCTTCAGCTCCTCGATATTTGCGTCATCGCCGCCGAGCGTGCGGATCGAGCGGACGATGCGCAGTCCCTGTTCGTTCGCCGGTAACGGATCGCTCGGCACGCCTTCGACGGAAACCGTACGCCAGATCGGGCCGCCACCGTCATTGCGTATCGTGATGCCCTGCGCCAGCGCGGTGTCGTTCGGCGCGAGCTGCACCGGATCCCCGGTCCTCTGCTCGCCGTTGACGCTAACCGTCACCGCCGCTCGGTTCCGTGCGAGTTCGTACGCCGCGAGAACGGTCAAGGCTTTTTCGAGTGTGGTGGATGATTCCGGCGGCCGGGCCGCCGCGCCATAGCGATTCAGCAGCGCGGGCAAGAGACCCGTCTGCCCCGCTTCCACCGAGACCGCGATCAGGCCCGCCAAGTCAGTCAGAGCCGTGCGGTAGTAGCCGCTCGCCGTCGTGCCCAACGAGGTAACGCTGCGCTTGAAGGCCGCGGTCGCTCGGCTGCGGTCGCCGAGGAGACCGAGCGCGGTGCCGAGCTGGCCCTGTGCGACGCCTTGCATCGTCTGACCCCGCGTCGTGTCGAAGAAATAGCGCACGTCGCTGAGCGATGCAGCGCCCCGCCTTGCCAGCAGCAACCAAGCGTAAGCGCGCGCGCCGGCATCGACGCGGTTCTCCGCCGCCGTGAGCCGATGCAGCCAAGCGTCGCCGCGTTGCAGCGCCGATTCGGAGACGACGTAGTTCTTGGCCGCGGCTTGATGCAGAAAATCGAGCGCAAACACGCCGATCCACGGATCCGCGTCGTCCGAGTTGAGACCCCACCAGCCAAAGCCGCCGTCGATGCGCTGCATGTCGAGCACGCGGTCGACCGCGTCCTGCAAGCGTTGCGCGATGCCGGTGTCTCCGGTCTGTCGGTTGAAGAGGGCGAGGTCGTTGAAATAGAGCAGCGGAAAGGCGCGGCTCGTCGTCTGTTCGAGGCAACCGTAAGGGTAGCGATCGAGCCAGCGCAGCTGGCTTGCCACGTCGATGCCGCGCCAGCTCGCCGCGTTGATGGAAACCGCCGCGTTGCCTGGCACTAAGCCCTGGAGGAGTCCGCTATCGACGCGGAACTGCTCGCCGGGTTGGAGCAATGCCACGTCTTCTCGCGTTTCGGGTAGTTGCGCTGGCCGGACCTGCAAGGGCCAGGCGCGTGCAACGCGGAAACCGTCGGGTCCGGTCAATGTCAGCGACAGTGTGGCGACGCCGATCCCGGTCGCCACCAACGGCACTTCGAGCAGTTTGCGTTCCGCCGATGCCAGCGCCACGCGCAAGTCGCCATCGCCGGCAAGTTGCACCGGTCCGCTCGCCTGCACAGTGGCTCGATAGTCGCCAGCGCGGCCTTCCAAGTTATGGAGCGACAACGCCAACCGGCTTCGATCGCCCGGGGCTAGGAAACGCGGCAGAGTCGCATCGCTGACGACGGCGTCGCGGACGATTAGCTTGGCTTCCGCGCCACCGACATGCCGGGCATCGACCGCCACCGCCATCAACCGTAATTCGCCCTGGAAATCGGGAATGGCGAGCCGAACCGTCGCCTGCCCGGCCTGATCCGTCTCAACGAGGCCAGAGAACAGCGCCACCGTGCGCGTCGGTACGGCATCCAACCCCCGGCCGCCAATCGCATCGCCGCCGGAGCGGATTTCGCCAACCACACCCTGGGCGTCGATCAGCCGCCCATAGTCGTCGCGCATATCGAGGCCCAGCCGACGTTTGCCGAAGAAGTACCGCAGCGGATCGGGCGTCTGGAAGCGGGTGAGCTGCAGTATGCCTTCATCGACCGCGGCCAGGGTCAGATGAACGGCGGCGCCGCCACCCTTCACCTGGACCGGCACCGCCAGTTCGCGCCGCGGCAGGACACGGTCCGGCACCGTCATCGCGACGGTCAAAGCGCGCGTCGCCGAATCGATGCCGAGCCAGGCGACGCCGACGGCGCGCACGGGCACTCGGCTTTCGCGGTCGGTGAGCGGCCGGTATTGCGTGACGAGAACATAGGCGCCGGCACCCCAAGCCGCGGTGACGGGAACATCGATCGTGGCGCCGTCGGCGCCCACCGACAGTTGTTGAAGCGAAAGCACGCGATCCGTCGCAACCGCGATCATGACCTCGCCGGCCGCGACGCCGCGAATGCGCAATCGTGCGGTTTCGCCCGGTTGATACATCGACTTGTCGGCGGCGACGTCGAGACGGTCGGGGCGGTCAGCATCGCCGCTCCCGCCGTACCAGCCGACGCGGAAGGACGTGCTGCTCGAGGTGCCGCTCGCCGTATCGTGCACAATCAATCGGTATGCGCCGCTGCCGAGCCGCTCGCGAAGCTGTGCCGGCGCGCTGGCCGTGGCGGCAAGCCGGCCGGTGCGAAGAAGCCGGAATTCGGCGAGCCGCTGCCATTGCCAGTGATTGTCGCGGCGGAACCACTGATACTCGGTGTGTTCGCGCGCTATTTCGTAGGTCAAAGCCGGTGCGACCGCCGATTCGCCTTGCGTATCGACGACGATCACGTCGAAGGCCGCCTCCGCTCCCTCGGTGACGACTTCGCCCTGAAAATGGGGGCGCAGACCGATGTAGAGCGGGCGCGGACGCACGGGCACGCTGGTTTCGCCGGGTGTCACGCGTCCGCCGGGCTCGAACATATCGACTCGCACCATGGCCTTGAGCGGCTGGGTTGGTGCACCGGGCACGACCACGCGCGCCACGGCGGTCGTTCGACCCTGCTCGTCGGTCGGCGCGACTGCGACCGGTAAAAGCGAATCCTTAAAGGTTTCGTCGTGGCGGCCGAAACGGTATCCGAGATGGCGCGGAAAGGGCTTCGGGTCTCCCGTCAGGCGCAGCTCGCCCGCGCCCTCGAGACCGGCGCCGGGCGCGCCATACAGGAAGCTCGCCTGCACCGGCAGGGTGAGGGTCTCGCCGGACCCGATTGGGGCAGCGGGTCCCGGGCCGAGTGCCACGCGGAGGCGCTGAGGCACGAAGTCTTCGACCGCAAATTCGATACGGCCGACCGAGTCTTTGCCGAGGTCGAGATAGGCGAGCGCGCTCCATTGGCCGCGCGGCACGCTCGCGCCAAGCGCGATCGGCGCATGCACCGCGCCGCTCGCCTGACGGGCGGCGACGACGCGGCGATATTCCGCACCATCGGGCCGCTTGAACACCAACGTTACCGGCGTTTCGGGAATCGCCTGGCCGTCGGAGCTGCGCAGCAGCGCAACCAAGTGCACTGTCTCACCCGGCCGATAAATGCCGCGTTCGGTGTAGAGGAAAGCGTCGACCGGTCCGGGCGCGTTGCGGCCTTCGATGCCGCGATCCGAAAAATCGAACGCCGGGCGGCGCAAGTCGAGCCACGTGAAATCGTCCTGCCGGAAAGCCATCACCGCAACCGGCGCGGCGGCGCCCGGCCCGCGCAGCAGGCCCGCAGCGAAGCTTGCCCGGCCCTCGTCGCCGGTCGTCGTTTTGGCGAGTTCCTCGTTGCCGCGCGAGACCAGCGTTACGGTGACGCCGCCGAGCGGCTTCGCGGTGGCGAGGGAACGCGCAACCACCTCGAGCCCACCGGAACCGCGGAAGGTCGTGAGGCCAATATCCGAATCGATGACCCACTGGCTCGACCGCGGACTGCTGCGCCACTCCTCGTGGGGACGGCCGCTCCGCTCGGCGGCGTCGCTGGCAACGATCAGGTATGCGCCGGGTTTGCGCTCGGCAACAGCGCGCCGAAGGGAGAACAGAGTCGAGACGTTTTCGTTACGCTGACCTCGCACTGCCATCTCGCCCGACCACACTTCAGCCGCTAGGTTCTCAGCGATGTCGCGCTGGTCCCAGGCATAGATCTTGCGCCGCTCCACAACATCCCGGTCGAGCTGGGTGAGCATTCGTTCCCCGGCGCGAAATACTTTGATGCGAACGCGATCGACGTTCACCGTGTAGATCGGAATACCGTCGCTGTTTTCGCGAGCGAGCAACATGCCATTACCGAAAGCCAGCAACGGTGAACGATCGCGCAGTTCGACCGTCGTGGTTTGCGCCTCCGGTAAACGAAAGCCACCGGCCGCCGGCAGACCGGCGCGGAGTTCCACCTGCAGCGAACGTCCGTAGCCCAAACCGCCGGCGCAGATTTGATTATTGGGAGCATCGACCCGCAGGGCGATCGCATTCACGCCCCGGAAGCGAATGTAGTCTTCATAGCGTACGCTGCCGTCGGCGAGCGGCGGCTGGGAGAAAACCAGGCAGACTTCCGGTTGGGCGCCGGCGGTCTCGACGCTGTAGCGGCGAAACGTCAGGTTCTTCGCAGTTTCGACCGTCGCCACCGTGGGCGCCGACCCGACGGAAGGCGTCGGCGGGACGGACGGCTCAGGCAGCGGCTCCTTCTGCGTCAAAAGGAACGCGGCCAGCCCAAGTCCGATCGCTACGACGACGAACACCGCCGCCTGAATTTGCCACCGCATGATCCCAACCCTCCCTGATGCCGGGAGTATGTTTCAGCGCAAAAAGTGGCGGGATCGTGTTCGCATTCGGCAAAAAGCGTGTCGCGGTCGGCCGCCTGGGTCCTTATTTCTTCCGTCACCCACATCTCGGGTACGGACACGACCGATTCGGACCAAAGGTGTTACCGATGTCTTCGGTACGATCTGTTACCGATCTCTCCGGGCCGGACACAAGTAGGATGGCGGAGGTGTTCCCCGTCAGCACCCCTGAGACAGATTGATGTGTTTGGCTAGCGGAGGATTTTCGGCTCATCGTCACCGTTGAAGGGGATGAGGATGAGACCGATGAAACAGACGCCGCCGAATGGCACGGC
>VGEO01000124.1 GCA_016869275.1 Alphaproteobacteria bacterium
CGTGCAGGCGGTTGGTCGAAATGCCGATCTCGGCGCCCATGCCGAACTCGCCGCCGTCGGCGAATTGGGTCGAGGCGTTGTGGAGCACGATCGCGGAGTCGACCTTGGCCAGGAAGGTCTCGGCCGCGCACGCGTCGCCGGTCACGATCGAGTCGGTATGGTGCGAACCGTAGCGGGCGATGTGGTCGATCGCCTCGTCGATCCCGCCAACGCATTTCACCGAGAGGATCGCGTCCAGATACTCGGTGCTCCAGTCGGCCTCGCGCGCCGGCTTGACCCTGGGATCGAGCGCCTGGACCTCGGCATCGCCCCGGATCTCGCAGCCGCCGGCGATCAAATCGTCGAGCACCGGTTTCAGGTGCGAACCGAGCACGGTGCGGTCGACCACGATCGATTCGGCGGCGCCGCAGACGTCGGTGCGGCGAAGCTTGGCGTTGTGGACGATCGCGAGCGCCATCGCCGGGTCGGCACCCTCGTGGATGTAAACGTGGCAGTTGCCGTCCAAGTGCGCGATCACCGGAATGCGGCTCTCGTTCTGCACGCGCTCGATCAGCGACTTACCGCCGCGCGGCACGATTACGTCGATATAGGCGTTCATCCGCAGCATCGCCCCGACCGCGGCGCGGTCGGTGGTGGGAACGAGCTGGATCGCGGCTTCGGGTAAATTGGCGGCGCGCAAGCCGGCGGCGAGGCAGGCGTGGATCGCGCGCGAGGAATGGAAGCTCTCCGAGCCGCCGCGCAAGATCGCGGCGTTGCCGGCCTTCAAGCAGAGCGCACCGGCATCCGCGGTCACGTTCGGGCGCGACTCGTAAATGATGCCGATCACGCCGAGCGGCACGCGCACCCGGCTGATCGCGAGCCCGTTGGGGCGGGTCCAGCTCGCGGTCACTTCGCCGATCGGGTCCTTCAAACCCGCGACCTCGTCCAGGCCCTTGGCCATCGCCTCGATGCGGGCGTCGGTGAGGAGTAGGCGGTTCTTCTGCGCAGCCGTCAGACCCGTGGCCGCGTCAAGATCGCGCGCGTTGGCGGCGAGGAGCCGCGCACGCTCGGCGCGGATCGTCTGCGCGGCGACCGTGAGCGCACGGTTCTTGGCCGCGGCCGAGGCTTCGCCCAGCGCCCGCTGTGCATCGCGCGCGGCACGCCCCAACGCGATCATCGTCGCTTCGATCGTCGCATCCGTGCGCTCGGCGAGAGTCATGAGATGCTTGATTCTCCTACCTGCTAGGCGGACTTACCTTGTCACTAGCGGGGCGAAACGAAGCTCGCCCGCCTCGCCGAGGTTCTTGATCGCGGCCGCTTCGCTGTGTCCCTGGCTGGCGACGTCGACTTCAGGGCATTGGGCGACGTGCCGCTTACGTTCGCGCCACACAACCGCTGTGAACCGTTTTGCCCGTTTCATGGCTTTCGCTTTCTCGCACAACTTAGCGCCCGCCGCGCGGCGCGTCGAATGGCCCGCTTCACGCGACCACGAGATCGTCACGGTGGATCATCTCGTCGCGCCCGCGGTAGCCGAGGATCGCTTCGATCTCGCCGCTCTTGTGGCCGGCAATGCGGCGGGCATCGTCCGACGAATAGGCCGAGAGCCCGCGCGCGAGCTCATGGCCGGCGGCGTCGCAAACCGCGACCGCGTCGCCCCGCTCGAACGTCCCGGCGACCGCCGTGACGCCGGCCGGAAGCAGGCTCTTTCCGGCCTTGAGCGCGGCCGCCGCGCCGGCATCGACCGTGAGCGTGCCCGATGGCTTGACGCTCCCCGCGATCCACTGTTTGCGGGCGTTGAGCGGGGTCGAGCTCGCGACGAACCAGGTGCAGCGGGCGCCGTCCTCGATCGCCTGAAGCGGCCTGGTGACCTTGCCGTCGGCGATCGCCAGGTGGCACCCGGCGCGAAGCGCGATTTTGGCGGCGGCGAGCTTGGTCACCATGCCGCCCGAGCCGTAGCCGGGCTTGGGCGCGCCGGCCATCGCCTCGATCGCCGGCGTGATCTCGGGCACCTCGGCGATGAAGCGGGCGTTCGCGTCGCTCCGGGGATCGGCGCTATAGAGCCCATCGATATCCGAGAGCAGCACCAGGCAGTCGGCACTCACCATCTGCGCGACGCGCGCCGCCAGGCGGTCGTTGTCGCCGAAGCGGATCTCGGTGGTGGCGACGGTGTCGTTCTCGTTGATGACCGGCACCGCGCCCAACGCCAGCAGCCGGTTCATGGTGCTCCGCGCGTTCAGGTGCCGGCGCCGCTCCTCGGTGTCGGCGATCGTCACCAGCACCTGCGCCGCGGTGAGGCCGTGGCTGCCGAGGACCTCCTGATAGGCGCCGGCCAGGCGAATTTGCCCGGCCGCGGCGGCGGCCTGGCTGTCCTCGAGCCGGAGCGGCCCCGGCCCCAGCCCGATCAGCCGCCGGCCCATCGCGATCGCGCCCGAGGAGACGACGATCACCTCTTGGCCGCGAGCACGCAGCCTGGCGATGTCCTCGGCCAAGGCTTCGAGCCAGGCGCGTTTGACCGCGCCCGATTCCTCGACCAGCAGAAACGAGCCGATCTTGACGACCAGGCGTTTGACGGCGCTGAGCGCGACGCTCATGGCCGCGTCTCGTCGGGCGCTTCCGCTCCCGGCAGGTGCGGGAACGGCCGGGACGGGGGCTCGTCCCGAATGCGAATTTTCTTCGCCAGCGCGCGCAAGACGTCGGTGCAGCCGGTGCCGGCCGCGGCCGAGATCGGCCACGCCTTGGCCCGGGTCGCGCGCTTGAGCTTGGCCTTGACCTTGGCGATCGCGGCCGGGGTCAAGGCGTCGCATTTGTTGAGCGCGATTACCTCGGGTTTGCCGGCGAGGCCATGGCCATGCGCCTCGAGCTCGGCCCGGATGGTGCGGTAGGCCGTAGCGACGTTGGGTTCGGTCGCATCGATCAGGTGCAAGAGCGCGCCGCAGCGTTCGATGTGGCCCAAGAATTCATGGCCCAGGCCGGCGCCTTGGTGCGCGCCCTCGATCAGGCCGGGGATGTCGGCGACCACCAGCTCGGCATCGTCGACCCCGACCACGCCGAGCTGGGGCGTGAGCGTCGTGAACGGATAGTCGGCGATCTTGGGCTTGGCGCGGCTCACCGCCGCGAGGAAGGTCGATTTGCCGGCGTTGGGCAGGCCGACGATGCCGATGTCGGCGATCAGCTTCAAGCGCAGGATCAGCGTCCGCTCCTCGCCCGGCCAGCCGCGGTCGGCGCGGCGCGGCGCGCGGTTGGTCGAGCTCTTGTAATGGGCGTTGCCGAACCCGCCGTCGCCGCCCTTGGCGATCAGGACGCGGTCGCCATCGTGCGCGAGGTCGCAGAGCACGAGTTCGTCGTTTTCGTCGCGCACCTCGGTCCCGACCGGCACCCGGACGATCAGGTCGGGGGCGTCGCGGCCGGAACGGTCGCGGCCCTCGCCGGGGCCGCCGTTCTTGGCGGTGAAGTGCTGCTGGTAGCGGAAATCGATCAGCGTGTTGAGGTTGGGAACGGCGACGAAGTAAACGCTGCCGCCGCGGCCGCCGTCGCCGCCGTTGGGCCCGCCGCGCGGGATGAACTTCTCGCGTCGGAACGAGAGGCACCCCGGGCCGCCGTTGCCGGACTTCACGTAGATCTTGGCGTAGTCGAGAAACTTCATGGGCGGAGATCGAGGGCCTCAGCAGCGCCGCAAACAAAAAAGGGAATGGCGAGCCATTCCCTTGGGGTGCGCGCGCCCGGTCCGGGCGGCGCTAGGCGCTCGGCTCGACCGAGATGACGGTACGGCGGGCGCCTTTCTGGAAATGGACGCGGCCGTCGGCGAGCGCGAACAGGGTGTGGTCGGTGCCGAGTCCGACGTTCTTGCCCGGGTGATAGGTGGTGCCGCGCTGGCGGACGATGATGTTGCCGACCACGACGTGCTCGCCGCCGTAGTGCTTGATGCCGAGACGGCGGCCAGCCGAGTCGCGCCCGTTCCGCGAACTGCCGCCTGCTTTCTTGTGCGCCATGACTGGCCTCCTTAGTCCTTTTTCGCCTTCGACTTCGCTTTGGGCTTCGCCGCCTTGGCGCCGCCCGCGCTCTTGGCCCGCTTGACCTTCGCGGGCTTGGCCGCGCCGGCGTCGGCCGCCGCGTCGGCGGCTTTGGGTTCCTTCGCCTTCTTGACCTTGGCTTCGGCCGGCGCGATCCCGGTCTTGCCGTCGGGCAGGATATCGGTGATCCGCACCACCGTGATCTGCTGGCGGTGGCCCCGGAGCCGGCGGTAGTTCTTCCGGCGTTTCTTCTTGAATATCAGGACCTTATCGTCCTTGCGCTGGTCGAGGACCCGGCCCACGACCTTGGCTTCCGGCACCAAGGGCGCGCCGACTTGGGCGGCGCCGTTGCCGCCCAGCATGAGGACGTCGCCGAATTCGACGGTGCCGCCGACCGCGCCGGCGATCTTCTCGATCTTGATCACGTCGGCCAGGCCGACGCGGTACTGGCGGCCTCCGGTTCTAATCACGGCGAACATGGGTCACTCGGGCGTTAGGCCGCGGACGCGCGCCAAAGCTCCTCAATGGACAGGCGGCGCGACAGCGTTGGTTTCGGAAGGGCCGCACTATAGTTACGGGACCGGCCATGTCAACGGATTTAGCCCGGAATCGCTCGCTTCCCGTCGCCTATCGACCCACGGGTCTACCGGAAAAGTGGACGGCGAACCGGGCTTGGCGCTAGAAGACAAGCCCCTATCTCAAGGGGTACCGGCCGGAGCGACGGAGGGGTGCCAGAGTGGCCGATCGGGGCGGTCTCGAAAACCGTTGTACCTTTGCGGGTACCGTGGGTTCGAATCCCACCCCCTCCGCCATTTCGCTTTGATTCGCTGCGCTACCTCGCTTTTCGCTCGGCTACGCGAGACTCCTCGTCTCGCTAGAGTGCGCAATCGGCGGCCAGGGAACCGATCACGTCTCTGAATTCGCTGAGCAAAGCCCGAGCAAGCGGGGCCTTACAGCAGTTCGACATCGCATCTTTACGCCACGCTCGACAAGGGTTTCGCACGCTCGATCCGTACCAACTCGCGGGGAGAATGCGGCGCTAGTGCCGCCGTCTCAACCGCCTGCCGTCGCGAGCCGGTGCATGGTTGCGGCGGTCGCTTGGTCGGCCGGGAAAAACGACTCGATCGCGAGCTCGGACAAGCTGATGTCGAGCGCGGTGCCGAAGACGGTGGTCGTGCTCAGAAACGAGAGCGTCCCGGTTTCTCCGGTCAGGACGAGCGGCACAGCGATCCCGCCATAGGCTTCGGTCGCCGTCGGCGCGAACGGCTTGGCTCCGACCGGCACCGGATAAGCCTTGAGTTCCTCGAGCAGCGCGATCAACACCGGGTCGCCCGAGTTGTCGATCTGCCGTGCCAACCGGCCGAAGATGTGGGCGCGCCACTCCCGCAAGTTGACGATCCGGGGCGCCATGCCCTTGGGATGGAGGCTGAGCCTGAGCACGTTGACCGGCGGCTCCAGCAACGCGGGGTCGACCCCGGCCAGGAACGGATTGGCCGCGCCGTTGGCGGCGACCAGCGTCCAATGCCGGTCGATCGCGATCGCCGGATGCGGCGCATGCCCTTTGAGAATGAGATCGACCGCGCCGCGCGCCGCGACCAACGCCGGGTCGTCGAGCCGACGCTCGCTGTGGAGCGGCGCGAAGCCCGCGGCCATCAGCAGCGCGTTGCGCTCGCGCAGCGGAATCGCGAGGTGCTCGGCGAGCCGCATGATCATGTCGCGGCTCGGGGTCGCGCGGCCCGATTCGACGAAGCTCAAATGGCGTTGCGAGATTTCCGCTTCGGTCGCGAGGTCGAGTTGGCTCAGGCGGCGCCGGCGCCGCCATGTGCGGACGAGCGGGCCGACCGCAGGTTCGATCGAGGTCATGAAAAAGTGTAGCGGCTCGGCGAAGCGCCGACCATTACCTCCGAGGTAATCGACGCCGCGCGCGGGTGCGCGAATGATGGTCGCCTGGAGCCGACGAGGTGTCGGCCCGGTCGAACAGGAGCCATCATCGATGACGACTCGCCCACTAGTCTCGCTACGAAACCTGCTTTGGGTCGATGCGACCACCTGCGCCGGGTTCGGCGCCATTCTCGCACTGGGTAGCCGCGAAATCGCCGGCTTGACCCTGATTCCTCCCGTCCTTCTCCTCAATACCGGGCTGGCGTTGCTGCCGATGGCGGCAGCGATCGCGATCGCGGCATGGCCGCGGACCGTCGATCGACGTGCCGCCCGGCTGATCGTCGCCGGCAACGTCCTGTGGGTGGTGGCAAGCGTCCTCGTCGTCGCCGCCGGCTGGGTCGAACCGAACGCGCTCGGGCTCGCGTTCATCGCCGGCCAAGCGGTTATCGTCGCAGCGCTCACCGCGTTCGAGTACGGCGCGTCGCGGGCGCGGTTTGCACCGGCACTCAGCGCGTGATCGGCCCCGTCGCTGTCGTCGATCCGTCCACAGCGCTGTCGGCGGAGCGGTAACGGCGCCCCCGGCGCCCCCGACGCTAGCGCCGGTCGAGGAGGTAGCGCTTGAGCGCGACCGCGTTGTTGTGGTCGGGATCGGCCTTGGCGAAGAGCAGCGTCACCGTTCCGGCCTTCGCGCGGGTGCGGAGCGCCGCAACCGCATCCGGCTTGGCGTCGAGCTCCCTGGCGTAGCGGGCGCAGAACGCGTCCCAGCGTGCGACGTCCTTGCCGTACCACGTGCGGAGCGCGGCGCTCGGCGCGATGTCGCGCAGCCACGCATCGAACGCGGCCTTGTCCTTCCTGACTCCGCGCGGCCACAACCCGTCGACCAGGACGCGGTAGCCATCGCTCGCAGCCGGCGGTTCGTAGATACGTTTGATCTTGATCAGGGCGCCCGCTCCTTCGCGGTCGCCGCGCCGGGACCAACGCCGGGCTGAGGCCCCGGCCCCGTATAATGTTTGGGATAGAACTCGCGGATCACGTCGCGCTCGGCGCTCCAGGCGTAGCAGCTATCGATCATGCGCGGGCGCGCGTCGGGCGGCGCCGCGGAACACGGAGGCGACCTTGACCTCGCCCGACGACGCTTGGCGCTCGGTATCGCCGGCAAGCCGCTTCTTGCCGGCCTCCATGAACTCCTTGGACCACACGTAATACAGGCTCTCGGCGATGCCCTCCCGCCGGCATAGCTCGGCGATCGAGTGTTCGCCGCGAAGCCCCGAGATCACAATCCGGATCTTCTCTTCCGACGAGTACTTCTTGCGGGTCTGGCGGCGGATCTCGCGGACATGCTGCTCAGCCGTGCCATTCGGCGGCGTCTGTTTCATCGGTCTCATCCTCATCCCCTTCAACGGTGACGATGAGCCGAAAATCCTCCGCTAGCCAAACACATCAATCTGTCTCAGGGGTGCTGACGGGGAACACC
>VGEO01000125.1 GCA_016869275.1 Alphaproteobacteria bacterium
CCCGGATGTCCACTTGCATCGCGCCAACGCGCTCGCCGCGTCCTACACCAGCCGGCTCTACGGCAGGCGCTTGCTGCCGGGCGACGCGCCGGCGCCGACGCTCCTCATGGTGGTGGCGCCGACCTGTGGAAACTTTCGCAGGGCAAGGCCTTGGGCTCGATCGGCGTCTCGATCTGGTCGCCGGGCGATCAACGCCCCGTGGTGCAGGATTAGCTCAAACTCTGGCGCGACCGCACCTCTCGGCGCCAGCCCAGCTCACACGACGAGTCGAACCCGGGCGGCCGTGCCGCCCGGGTTTTTCGTTGCGTCAGCCGAACGCGGTCGTACACACCGTGACGAACTTCTCCGGGTATTCGTGCGCAACCGAGTGAGCGCAACGGCTGAAGACGACGACATCCGCTTGCGGCAGCGCGGCCGCGAGCTTCCAGCATGACTCGTCGGGCGGGAAGCCGATGTCGTTCAAGCCGTGCACGAACGTGATCGGGGCCTTGATGTGATGGAGCTCGCGCTCGGTAAGCGCGCTTTGGTCGATATAGTGCTGGCGCGGCCAGATGAACATCTTCTTGAAGTAGTCGCGGTAGCCCGACTGGGCGAGAAGCTTTTGGCGATAGGCGATGTCCTCGGGCTTGAGCGTCTTCTTGTCGTAGACCCCGCCTTCCATGTTGCGCACCAGCGCCGCCCGATCCTCGGGCCAGGTCCAACCGCGGCTCGGCTGCGAGGCCGCGAACTGGGAGCCCATGGTCCCGGTCATCACCATGCGCGCGATCCGCGGCGTGCGCGCCGCGAGCTTCATACCGATCGCGCCCGAGAGCGAATGGCCGATGAAGTT
Source organism: Alphaproteobacteria bacterium (assembly GCA_016869275.1). Lineage (GTDB taxonomy): Bacteria > Pseudomonadota > Alphaproteobacteria > SHVV01 > SHVV01 > SHVV01. The sequence continues at coordinate 830 of VGEO01000125.1, forward strand.
GATCGGCCCCGGCGCCAAGCGCTTGGCGAGAAAGTCGGCTTGGCCGATCCACATCTCGATGTCGAAATAGGGCTCGGCCGGCTTGCGCCCGGACAGCCCGAACCCGATCAGATCGGCGGCAAGCACGCGGTAGCGCGCAGCCAATGGTTCGATCACGCGGCTGAAGTTGCCGATGATCGACGCGCCCGCACCCGAACCATGCATGATGAGAAGCGGATCGCCATGGCCGCCTTCCCAGGCGTGGACTTTGATCCCTTCGTACTCGATATCTTTTTCGACGAGCGCCATGGTCGCCTGATCCCGAAAAACTGCGCGTGACGTTAGAACCCTAGCACAGGGCCGCCGTTGCCCGTTACTGCGCCGCCGTCGCCGCCGACTGCATCCCGGCGAGCTGGCGGGAGACCAGATGGGCATAGGCGCCGCCGTTCTTGAGCAAGACATCGTGGGTTCCGGCCTCGACGATCGCACCGTCGTCGAAAACGAGGATCTGATCGGCGCTCCGTACCGTCGACAACCGATGCGCGATCACCAGCGTCGTCCGCCCGGCCATCAAGCGGTCGAGCGCCTCGCGCACCGCCGCTTCGTTGACCGCGTCCAGGTGCGAGGTGGCTTCGTCCAGGATCAGCACCGGCGCGCCTTTGAGAAACGCGCGCGCGATCGCGACCCGTTGACGCTGCCCGCCCGACAACTGGGCGCCACGCTCGCCGACCAGGGTGTCGAGACCGTGCGGCAGCGTGGCGACGAACTCGCCGAGCGACGCGCCGGCCACGGCCGCTTCGACGTCGGCCGCGTTCGCCTCGGGCCGCGCCAAGAGCACGTTGCGGCGCAGCGTGTCGTTAAAGAGGAACGTATCTTGCGCGACCAGCGATACCTGCCGGCGCAAGTGATCGAGGTCGTAGGCGCGAAGGTCGTACCCGAACAGGCGGACGGTACCGGTTTGCGGATCCCAGAACCGCAGCATCAAGTTGGCGACCGTCGTTTTGCCGGCCCCCGACGGGCCAACCAGGGCGACCGTGGTGCCGGCCGCCGCCGTGAACGAGACCTCGCGGAGCGCCGGTTTGACGCGCCCGGGGTAGGTGAACGTCACGCGCTCGAACACGACCGCCGGTGCGGTAGCGGCCGGCGCGGCGGCGCCGGGGCCGGAGCGCACCGGTACCTCTTCGTCATGGACCGCATAGATGCGCCGGGTCGAACCGAGCGTGTCGGCAAGCTGTCGGCCGACCTCGGCGATCTCGGAGATCGGCAAGAACGCCGCCATCGCGAGCAGCGCCAGGAGCGGCAGCATGACCGGGTCGAGCGCTTGCGCGGCCACCAAGGCCGCGCCCGCGATCACCACCGCCAGCCCGCCGAGGCCCGCGATCAACTCCTGGAATACCGCTTGGCGGGCGAGGTCGGCGAAGAACGGGAGCCGGAGCGCCGCCGCCCGCTCTGTTTTCTCCGCCAACTCGACACCGCGCCGGCGATCGGCCGCGAACGCAACCACGGTCGCCATGCCCTGCACCGTATCGAGTGCATGCGCGTTGAGGTCGCCGAAGGCCTCGCGCGAGCGGGCCCCGAGCGCGTCCAACCGGTGGCGCGCCAAGAACGGCTGCGCCCACGCCGCCGCCAGGAACGGCGCCAGCGCCGCCGCCATCGACCAGCCGTAGGCCGCGAGGGTCGTCAGCACCGCGGCCGGCACCACGACCGCGACGAACGCCGGCGCCACGGTATGCGCGAAGAAGAATTCGATCATCTCGACATCGTGGGTGGCGACACCGACCAGATCGCCAGTGCGCCGGCGCGCGAAATAGGCCGGCGCCAGCTCGTCCAGCTTCTTGAACATCTTGAGCCGCATGTCGGCCAGCAGCCGATAAGCCATGTCGTGGGCGAGCCACGACTCGAGCCAATGCAGCACGCCGGCCGCCACCGCCGCCGCTGCCAGCATCGCGAGCAGGTCGAGAAATGGATCGCTCCCCTTGACCGCACGAACGATCAACGCCGAGAGCACACCGACGCCGACCAGCGCGCCGATCCGTCCGATCCCGAGCGCGAAAGTCCCGACGAGCATGCCGCGCCACGGCACGATGTGTTTGAACAGCTCGACGATCACCCGCGCCCAGGTCATGCCCTCGGCCCGGATGATGGCGTCGGTCGGGCGGTCGAACGTCGTCTGCTCGGCGGACGCTTCGGCGCCGCGATCTTGGGCGAGCCGGGCCGCGACGGGCGCCGCAAACAGCGTGTCGTCCTTGAGCTGCGGCGCCATCAGCCGGTGATACGCGCCGCCGCGTAACAACAGCTCGGCATGGCGGCCGCTTTCGACCACCCGTCCGTCCTCGAGCACGAGGATGCGATCGGCGTCGATCACGCTCGACAAACGGTGCGCGAAGATGAGCGTGGTCCGGCCGACCATCAGCCGGTCGAGCGCGTCCTGGATGATCCACTCGTTTTCGGCATCGACCGCCGACAGCGCTTCGTCGAGCACCAGGATCGGCGCATCGCGCAAGAGCGCGCGCGCGATCGCGATCCGTTGCCGCTGGCCGCCCGAAAGCCGGACGCCGCGCTCGCCGATCACGGTCCGATAGCCCTGCGGCAGCCGGGCGATGAACTCGTGCGCATTGGCGGTACGGGCGGCGGTCTCGAGCTCGACTTGGGTCGCGTCGGGCTTGCCGACGCGAAGATTGTCCTCGACCGTGCCGTGGAACAGGAACGCGTCCTGGGTCACCACCGCGATCATGCGGCGAAGGTCGCCGAACGACAGTTCGCGGAGATCGAAGCCGCCGACCCGGACGGTCCCCTGCTGGGGATCGTAGAAACGGAGCAGCAGGCTGACGATGGTCGACTTGCCGGCTCCGGAGGCGCCGACGATGCCGATGCGCTCGCCGGGCGCGACCGCGAAGCTCACGCCGTCATGAGCCGGGCGCCGCTCGCCGGCATAGGCGAAGCGGACGCGGTCGAACGCGACCGCGGGCTCGATCGCCGGCCGCGCCGGAGCGGCGGCCGGCACTTCGACTTCGGGCCGCGTTGCCAGCAGCTTGACGATCCCCGTTGCCGCCGAGCGCCCCTGAAGACCGGTGTGAAGCAGGATGCGGAGATCGCGGAGCGGTCGAAATACCTCGGTCCCCAACATCAGAACGACGAGCAGCATTGCCACCGTCATGTCACCCTGGATCACGCGGTAAGCACCGACCGCGAGCGCGATCGCCGCGCCGATGGTGATGCCGCAGTCGGTGACCGCGCGCGATACGGTCGAGGTCGACATCACCCGCATCGTGCTGCGGTAGAGGTCGTCGGCGCGCCGGCGCAAGAGCCTCAGTTGATTGGCGGTCTGGCCGAACGCCTTGAGCGTCGCCAGGCCCTGGACCGAATCGAGGAACTCGGAGGCGAATGCACCGTAGTCGCGGTTGCGTTCGGCGTTCCGCTTCCAGTCGACCACCAGCCACACCCACGGCAGGAACAGCGTCGCGAGTGCGCCGGCGAGCAGCGCAAGCGCGACCGGCAGATCGAGGAAGGCGACGAAGGCGAAGATCAGGATCGGGGTCGCGGCGGCGATCACGAACTGCGGCAGGTATTGTCCGAAATAGGACTCGAGCGTTTCGACCCCATCGATCAGCGCCATCAAGACTTCGCCGCTCCGGGTCCGGCCCAAATAGGCGGGGCCGAGCGCGACGATACGGTCGTAGAGCGCCTGGCGGAGCGACGCTTGAACCCGGGCCGCGGTCGCGTGCGCGACCATGGTGCGGTGGTACTCGACCAACGCCCGTGCCGCCATCGTCGCCGCCACCGCGGCGAAGGGAACCATGAGCTCGCCCAGCGCGGCGCCGCGGAATACGAGCCCGAGCAGCCAGCCGATCAGAGCGAGGCGCGCCACCGCGAGCGCGGAGGCGACAATCCCGACCGCGATCGACCACGCCAAGCGGCCGTGTACGCCTTTCGTGAAAGCCCAAAGCTCGTGGGTGAAATACATGGCGCGGTTAGAAGCCTAACTCGGCGACCATACGCATGCGAAGCGCGGCATTCGGCATGGCGCCGAACCCGGCCTGGGCGTTATCGCGCATGTGGTCGGGCTTGCTGGTTCCGGGAATGACGCAAGTCACGGCGGGATGGCCGAGCACGAACTTGAGAAGGACTTGCGCCCAGCCGGTGCAACCGATCTCGGCAGCCCAGCCGGGCAGCGGTCGCCCGAGCAGCGCGCGAAGCGTCCCGCCGCCGCCGAACGGCATGTTGACGATGACGGCGATGCCGCGCTCGACCCCGAGCGGCAGCAACCGCCGCTCGGCGGCGCGATCGTCGACCGAATAGTTGAGCTGGACGAAATCGAGCGTCTCGCGCTTCATCACCGCTTCGAGGTCGGCGTAGGCGCTGCTGGTATAGTGGGTAACGCCGAGGTAACCGATCCGGCCCTCGCGCTTCCAGGCGCGGAGCGTCGGCAGGTGAAGGCGCCAGTCGAGCAGGTTGTGGATCTGCATCAGATCGATGCGCGGGGCGCGCAGCAGCGCGAACGACCGCTCCATCTGCGCGATCCCGGCGGCGCGCCCCTCGGTCCAGACCTTGGTCGCGAGGAACGCGTGGGCGCGGCTCCCGGCGGCGGCCAGCAGATCGCCGACCACGGCCTCGGCGCGCCCATACATGGGCGAGGAGTCGATGACCGAGCCGCCGGCCGCGAACAGCACTGCCAGCACACCCGCCACCGGCGCGCGCGCGGCTGCACCGGCATCGACATCGAACGTTCGCCAGGTTCCGCACCCGACGATCGGGAGTACGGCACCGCTCGACGGAATGGGGCGCGTCAACATCTGCACCGAGGACGGCCGGGCGTGGCCATCGCGGCCGAGCGCGAACGTCGAAAGCGCGCCAGCGGTACCGGCGAGGAACTGCCCACGGGTGATGCGCGCACCGGACGCGCGCGCGTCAGCGCCGGCCTTCGGCACGGTGAGCATCGGCAAGACCGGCCAAAGTCGAGAACCGGAAGTTGTAGCGGGCGGCCGCCGTCGGCGGGGTTGCCCCGCCCCGCCCCGCCTGGCGGTCGATCCACGCCGACCTCAAGCCCGCCGCCTGCGCCGGCACGTGATCGTGGAACAGGCTTTGCGCGACGTGGAGGATGTCGCTCTTGGGATGACCTTGCTCGGCCAACCGTTCGATCAGGTAGGCGAAGTTCCGCGGCGAGGGCTTGTAGGAGCCGATGTCTTGGGCGGTGTAAACGGCGTCGAAGGCGACCTCGAGCCGGCGATTGGTGAAAGCAAAGCTCATGCGATCGACGTTGGAAAGGATCACGAGCTTGAAGTGCCCTTTCAGGTACTTGAGCGCGTCGATGGTGTCGGGAAACGGCGGCCACGCGGCAATCGACTGGCCGAACAGCTCGGCGGCACGCTGATCGACCGCGACGCCCCAGTGGCGTGCGAGTTCGGCGTGGACCTCGACGAGAACTTGCGGATAAAGCGCGCGCGGGTTACCGGCCTGAACCGCATGCTCGCGCGCGGCGAACGCCGCTAGTACGTCATCATCGCTCGCGGCAATGCCGACCCGCTTGAGCCATGGCCGCAGCGCGGCGAGCAGCCCGGTCTCCCAATCGACCAGCGTGCCGTAGCAATCGAACGTCAGGACTCTGAAATCGGAAAGTTGCATCGCTCCCTGCCGGAACGAACGTTAGCACTCCCCGAGCCGCGGGCAACGGCCGTGCTAGGATCGCCGCCGTGGCGATCGAGTCGCGCGACAGCCCGTTTCGGCCCGAATTCTTCGACCGCGTCGATGCGGGCGAGGACGAGCTGTTCTACGCGACGCCGCGGCTCGTCGCGCATATCGACGATCAAGCGCGCGCGAGCCTCGCCCAGCACTACGCCGAAGTGCTCGTGTCCGGCACCGCGATCCTCGACCTGATGTCGAGCTGCGTCTCGCACCTCCCGGCCGGGGTCGCGTTCGGCGCGGTGACCGGGCTCGGCATGAACGCGGTCGAGCTCGACGCCAACCCGCAACTCACCGAGCGGGTCGTCCACAACTTGAACCGCGAGCCCCGCCTGCCGTTCGCGGACGCAGCGTTCGACGCGTGCTTGATCGCGGTGTCGATCCAGTACCTGACGCAGCCCATCGCCGTGTTAGCCGACGTCGGCCGGGTGCTGAAGCCCGCGGCGCCATGCATCGTGTCGTTCTCGAACCGGATGTTCCCGACCAAGGCGGTCGCAGTATGGCGGGCGATCGGCGATCGCGATCATGCCGGGCTGATCGGGGCATATTTCGACGCGACCGGCGGGTTCGACTCGCCAGCTTTCGCGGCGCTGCGTCCTCCGACCGGCGTGAGCGACCCGCTCTATGTCGTGACCGCGCGCCGCAAAGCCTAGGGCGGGCCCAC
>VGEO01000126.1 GCA_016869275.1 Alphaproteobacteria bacterium
GACGGCCACCCGGTTGCGCCGCACGCCCCGCCCGAGGGCCGGATCGTGCTCGGACCCGGGATGCGCGTCGACATCGTCCTCGACTGCAACGGCCGCCCCGGCTCGCGCGCGACGGTCACCGACCGCTTTCCGCGCGCCGACGTCTACCGCGTCGTCGATTTGGTCTACGCCGAGGCGCCGCCCGTCGAACGCGCGCAGCCGCTGGCGCCGGTGGCGCTGCCGGCCAATCCGGTAGCCGAACCCGACCTCGCGCACGCGGTCCGCCATACGTTCACGTTCGGCGGCGGCATGATGGGGACGCTCCGCACGGCGCAACTCGACGGCCGCCGCGTCGATATGCGGACGCTGATGCAAAACGGCTTTGCCTGGGCGGTGAACGGCGCGGTCGAGCGCGGTCACGCGCACAAGCCGCTCGTCACGCTCAAGCGGAACGCCAGCACGATCTTCGAATTCGTGAACGACACCGCCTGGTGGCACCCGATCCACTTGCACGGTCATACGTTCCGCGTCGTCAGCCAGAACGGCAGGCCGACCCGCCACCGCGAATGGCGCGACACGGTGCTGCTGCCGCCGCGCGAGCGCGCCGAGGTCGCGTTCGTCGCCGACAATCCGGGCGACTGGATGCTGCACTGTCACGTGCTCGAGCATCAGGCGAGCGGGATGTCGAGCGTCATTCGCGTCGCATGATGCGTTCGCCGTCCGCGCGCGCGGCGTTCCTCGCCGCTATCCTTGCCCTGCTCGCGCCGACGCCGGCGGGCGCCGATCTCCGCGGCCACGGCGGGCCGGTCAAGGCGCTCGCCGTCACCGGCGACGGCACCGTCGCGATCAGCGGCAGCTTCGATTCGACCGCGATCCTATGGTCGCTCGCCGACGGCCGCGCCCTCGCCGTGCTCCGGTTCCACAACGGCGTCGTCAACGCGGTCGCGGCATTGCCCGACGGGCGGTTCGCCACCGCCGGCGAGGACGGCCGCATCGCGCTCTGGCGTGCCGACCGGCCGGCACCGGTCGCCGTGATCCTCGGCCACAGCGGGCCGATCGCGAGCCTCGCGGTATCGCCCGATGGCGCCAGCCTGGCCTCGGCCTCGTGGGACACGACAGTGCGGGTGACGCCGCTCGCGGGCGGCGACGCGCGCGTCCTCACCGGACACGCCGGCAACGTCAACGGCGTCGCCTTCGCGCCGTCGGGCCGCGCGCTCGCGAGTGCCGGCTACGACGCGACGTTCAGGATCTGGCCGCTCGATCGCGCCGGACCGCCCCGTATCGTCCAGACCGCGGCGCCGCTCAACGCGGTGGCGGCGACGGCGGACGCATTCGTCGCCGCCGGGGTCGATGGCGTCATCCGCATCTTCGATCGCAGCGGTGCTCCGGTCCGCGACGTCCTGGCGCAGCAGACCCCGGTGATCGCGCTCGGCCTCGATCCGGCCGGCGCGCGCATCGCCGCCGCGAGCGTGACCGGCGAAATCGCGGTGATCGAGCTCGCGACCGGGACCGTGCTGCAGCGCCTGCTCGGGCCGGAGCGGCCATTGTGGTCGCTCGCCTTCGTTCCGGCGCGCGATCAATTGTTGAGCGGCGACAACGCGCGCGTGGTGCGGCGCTGGGACTTGAAGGCCGGCGCCTTGATCGGATTTCGCGCCGACGACGCGAGCCCCGATCCGCTCGCGGCCTTCAAGGACGATCCGGGTGCCCAAGTGTTTCGCGCCTGCATCGCCTGCCACACCTTGGAGCCCGATGGCGGCAACCGCGCCGGACCTTCGCTCCACGGCGTGTTCGGGCGGCGGATCGCGACCGCCGCCGGCTACGACTTTTCGCCGGCGTTGCGCTCGCTCGACATCGTGTGGAACGCGCAGACCATCGCGCGGCTATTCGAGATCGGGCCCAATGCCTACACGCCCGGGACCAAGATGCCCGAGCAGACCTTGAGCGCCGGCGAGCGTGCGGCGCTGGTCGAGTTCCTCGAGCGCGCCACCGCGCCGCGCTAGACCCTCACTCGTCCTTGAACTCGTCGCTGCCGGCGGCACGTTCGCGTAAGTAATCTTCGGTCGTGCGCGGCTTGGGCCGCGCCGGTGCGGCGTAAGGATCGAAGCCCTCGTTGGCGACGACCTCGACCCGGCAGTTCTCGCACATCATCAGGACTTCGAGGCGCTTCTTGTTGTCGCCGCTGAACATCCAGTGCCCGCCGAGCTTGGCCTTGACCCGCTCGATCGCGCTCCTGGTGCCGAACGGCTTGCCGCAGCGGGCGCACGGGAACGGCTCTTCCTCCTTGATGCGGCGCGGCTCGCGCCAGGCGGCGAAGTCGAGCCGCGGCACCAGCTTTATCACGTGCTCGGGGCAGGTCGCGGCGCACAGCCCGCACTGGACGCAAAGGTTCTCGGCGAAGCGGAGCATCGGCCGTTCCGGGTTGTCGGTGAGGGCCGAGGTCGGGCAGGCGGAAACGCAAGCGAGGCAGAGCGTGCAGCCGGCGACATCGACCGCGAGCCCGCCGAACGGCGCGCCGGGCTCGAGCGGGATGGTATCGACCGGGGTCGGCGCGGCGCGGTGCAGCTCGCGCACGCTGACGTCGAGCAAGCTGCGCTTGGCGCCCATTGGCATGAACGACCCCGGCTGGGCGGCAGCGGTGCCGCGCGGCGCGGCATCGAGCGCGGCCCGCAGCTGGTCGGGATCGTCGGTCTCGATGGCGGCGACCGGCGCTTCGCCGAAGCCGAGCGCGCTCAAGATTCGGTTCGCGGTCGCGATCGTGCGCGCCAGCCCGGCCTGGTCGTGGCGCGGCTTGGCGCGGGCGAGGAAGCGGACCCCCGCGGCACCGTAGGCGAACAGCGCGGCGAGCGCTTCGGGGCCGACCTGCGTCACCTCGTTGACCGCGACCGGCAACACCCGCGCCGGCAGGCCCGGCCCGAATCGCGCCAGCGCATCGATCAGCGGCTCGCCGTGGGCGCGGTCGTGAAAGAGAACCAGCGCGTCGGCGCCGCCGGCGCCGCGGTAGGTGAGGACGAGCGCGCGCAGCCGGCGCAACAGCGCCTCGGCCGAAGGCAGCGCATACTCGGCGGCGCCGGTCGGGCAGGCGGCGGCGCAGCTCCCGCACCCGGCGCAGATCGCCGGGTCGATCTCGACGTGGTCGCCCGCCGGCTCGATCGCGCCGGCCGGGCAAAGGTCGAGGCAGCGCGTGCAGCCGGTGATCCGCGAACGCGAGTGGGCGCAGAGGTTGGCGTGGAAGTCGATGTAACGCGGCTTGTCGAAGGTCCCGACCAGGTCGCTCGCATCCAGGAGCAGCGCCGCGACCGCGGCCGGGTCGCGCGGATCGGCGCGGAGATAGCCGCTTCGGAGCGCGGGCGCCGAAAACAGTGGGGTACCGCCGGAGAGGTCGACGACGATGTCGCAGCGCGAGGTCGCGCCCGACTTGGCTGGGCCGAAGGCGAGCGCGCCGCGCGACGAGGGCTTGGGCTGCGCGAAGTCGTCGACCGTCAGCTCGAACGCGCCGAGATAGCCCTTGGCGACGCGGATCGTGCCCTTGGCGATCGGGAAGTCGGTAACGCGCGGCGGCGCCACGTCGCGCGGGTCGGACAAGAGCACGGTGACATCGAGCCGCGCGGCCAGCCGCCGCCCGGCCTCGATCGCAGTGGCGTCGCGGCCATAGACGAGCACGACCCCTTTGCTCTCGAGCGAAACGAACGGGACCGGGGCCTGCGGTTCGGCCGCGGCCGCCAGCAGCGCCGCGATCTTGGGCCCGGCCGTTGCCGCCTCGTTCGACCACCCGGCGGTCTCGCGGATACTGGCGTAGGCGAGGGCGGCCTTGGCCGCGATCGCTTGCGCCGCTTCGTCGAACAGCGGCGTCTCCTGGGTGCAGGCGACGGTGAGCGGGCCGGCCGTGCCGGCCAGCGTCTTGAAGAGGTTGATCTGGCGGCGGCAGAGGTTGGTCGCGGTCTGGACTTGCGCCGCGCAGGCGCGGGCCACCGCGTCGGCGTCGAGCGTCATCGTGTCCTCGCACGAGCAGATGACGAAGCGGCGGTCCTCGGCCATGAGCGCTCCCGGCGGGCGGGCCCAAGGGCCCCGGTGTTGTCGCGACCGACAATCATATTAGATTGTCGGTACCGACGCAGGGAGAGCGACGTGTCCGACCTGGCGAGCCGAACGGCGACCCCGGCCTTGAGCCTGCCGCCGCCCTATACGCTGACGACGCTCCGCGAGGGCGGCGATGCCTTCGCCCACGCCTGCGGCCACGCCGGCCGGCTTGGCGCCGGCGCCCTGGTCTGGGTCAATCGGTTCGATGTCGCCGAGTTCGCCGTGGTGCTCGAGCCCGACGAGCCGCTGGCGGCCGCCCGGCGCGCGTTTTTTGCCGCCATGAACGCGCTCGGCGATGCGATCGCCTTCCACGCGCCGCCGGAAAAGCCGCTCACCTTCGACTGGCCGGATGCGATCCGGATCGATGGCGGCCTGATCGGCGGCGGCCGGCTCGGCTGGCCGCGTGGCGCCGCCGAGGACGCCGTGCCGGCGTGGCTCGTATTCGCGGCGACGGTCCGGCTGTGGCGGATGGAGGCGGGCGAGCCCGGCGTAACGCCGCTTCTGACGGCGCTCGACGAGGAGGGGGTCGAGTTTCCCGACGCGGCCCCCTTGATCGAGAGCGCCGCGCGCCACTTGATGAGCCATTTCGACGCGTGGCAGGCGCACGGATTCGATGCGGTCGGTCGCGCCTACTTGGAGCGGCTCGCGGTGCGGAAAGCCGGCGAGCGGCGGCGGATCGATGCCAATGGCGATCTGCTGCTGCAGGGCTTCGCCGCGACTGCTGCCGAGCGGGTTCCGCTCGTTCCCGCGCTCGTCAAGGCGACCTGGGTCGAGGCGATTGGCACATGAAGCTCCCGCGCACCATCCGGCTCGATGGTTCCGACGCGGTCGTGTTCGAACGCGCCGCCGCGCCCGACGAGTGGGCGGTGTCCGGGGCGTTCATGTTCGGCGAGAGCGACCTCGAGCGCTTGACCGGCAAGGCGCGGGTCGCGTTTCGCTCCGGGCTCCTCGGCATCGCGAGCTTCGGCTGGTCGACGCTGGTGGTGGTGGCGCCGGCGAGTGCGGCGGATCGTGCCGCCGCGGTCGAAACCCTGGCCCGCAACTTGGTCGATCGCTTGGGCGCACCCAACCTTGCGGCCGCGCGCGCGGCGGCCGAGGACGAGATCGCGTTCGCCGCCTCGCTCTGCGATCACCCGCTGCAGACCTTGCTCGCCGTCCACCGCACGATCGAGGATGGCGCCGTGCGCGAGGCGTTCCGGACGCTGAAACCGCGGCCCGGCGCCATCGGCCAAAGCTACTTGAGCGACCGCGTCTTCACCGCGACCGAGGAGGGCGACGCCGAGGCGACGGTCGATCTCACCGGACTCACCCACCGGCGGCCATCGTGAAGGAGTTCTGGGTTTCGAGCGGCCATCACTTCACGACCCGCGCGCCGGGCGGCGGGCTCAAGCTCACCGACGCGTTCTTGATGGCCTATCTGGCGCGGCCCGAGCTGTTGCCCCCCGACGACGCCTGCGCGGCCGAGCGCGCGCTCCACGCCCGCCTCATGCGCGAGCCGCAAGGCGCCGTGACGCCGGAGGACATCGCCGAACTCGCCGACCCCGACGCCCGCGAAAACTGGACGTTCATGGTCGACTTCCGCGATCGGCTGCTCGAGGCGCCGACGCTCGAGGCGGCGTACCTCGCGATAGTGCGGAACGGCGTCGGCCGGCTGCCGCCCTTGTTCCTCAACCAGTTGACCCACGTAATCCTGCGCAACGCGCTCGACGGCTGCGAGGACACGTATGTTTTGCGCGCGGCCGAACTCTTCTTTCGGGCGCAGCGCGTTTCGTTCAACGACGGTGCCGTGCTCCTGGCCGACGCCGAGACCATCGAGCGGCATCACGCGGAACGCCCGCCGATCCCGCTGGTCGAGATGCTGCAGGGGCCGGTCGAGGACGAGCTCGACGTCTTGGACGACGCGACCGCGTTCTCGTACTGGAGCCGGAGCGACGCATTCTCGATGGTGCTGAACCTGGGCTCGAACCCCAAGAGCCGGGTGGCGCTCGGTCGCGCGATCGCGATCTGGATCGAGCACCTGCTCGGCGTCGCGGCGACGGTCGAGCCGATCGAGAAGATCCGCGACGACGACTGGCGCTGGTTCGTCGGGCTCGACGCCGAGGCGACCCGCATCGGCAACGCGCTCTGGAACGGCGAGACGCCCGATGACGATGCGTCCCAGCGCGTGTTGGCGTTGTTCCGGCTCGTCTTCGCGCCGAACACGCCGGTGGTGCCGGCCGCCGCCGGCAAGCCGGTCTATCTCTTGCTGGCGATGACCGACGACAAGATCGTGCGCATGAAACCGCAGAATCTGGTGACCGGGTTGCCGCTCGCCGACCGGGCGCGGGCCTAGGCACGGTCATGGCCGAGGAATGGATCGAGGTCGGGGTCGTGGTCGCCAAGCGCGCGCTCAAGGGTCCGTGGGCGAGCTACCAGTGGCTGCCGGTCGCGGTCCTGCCGGCTCCGGCAGCGGCGGCGCCGTGGACCGCGCTCGGGTGCAGCGGAAGCGACACCACGTTCTATGCCGGCGCGTTCGCGCTCGGGCTGCATTCGAGCGCGACCGGCCACTACCGCGACAACCTCGGATCGGCCCGCCCCTCGCTATGGGTCGCGCTGCGGCCGGCGGGCGAGGAACGGGTCGAGGTTGTGGCGGTCACCGCCGATCCCTACGAAGGGGAACTGCTCGCCGACAATCCGGGCGATGTCGTCGACGCGGTGCCGCTGCCGGCCGAATTGCGCACGCGGATCGATGCCTTTTTCGCCGCCCATCACGTCGAGCGCACCTTCTACAAGCGCGAACGCAAGCGCGCCGATCCGGAGGCGCTGGCGCGGCGCGGGCCCGCTCGCCCGGCGGTCGAGGATCCCGATCGCCCGGCGGTCGAGGACGACGAATGAGCGGGCGGAACGACGAGCCCGGTTTTCTCGCGCGCTGGTCGCGGCGCAAAGCGGCGGCGCGGCAGGGCGAGCGCGAACAAGCGCCGGCAACCGAACCGGCGCCGGCGCCGGCCGATGCGGCATCG
>VGEO01000127.1 GCA_016869275.1 Alphaproteobacteria bacterium
TCGCGCGCGGGCGCGCGGCGGCCGCAGCGCGCCCGGCTGCGCCCGCCACCGAGGCCGCGCCCCGGCGTCCGTCCCTGCCCGACGGAATCGACGACCTCCTGACCCGGGTCGAGGCGACGTTCCCCGAGGATGCACGCGCGATCGTGCGCGAGGGCGTCGCGCGCGTTGCCGACTACCAGGATGCGACCTACGCCGAGCGCTATTTGGACCTCATCGACCCGATCCGCGCGCTCGATCAAATCGACGACCACGCGCTGACGCGCGAAACCGCGCGCTATCTGGCGCTGTGGATGAGCTACGAGGACGTGATCCGGGTCGCCGAGCTCAAGTCACGGCCCGAACGTTTTCGCCGCCTCCGCACCGAAGCCCAGGTGGGCGACGAGGCGGTGGTCCGCGTTACCGAGTTCTTCAAACCGGGGTTGCCGGAGTTGACTGCGATCCTTCCCGTCAGCGCCGCGCATGCGCTGCGACGTTGGGCTCGCGTACTCAAGCTCGAGAATCGCTTGAACGTCGGGCTCCACATTCGCTCGACCGCGCCGTGGGGCTTTGCGCTGTTGTGGCTCTTGCGGCGCTTGAAGCGGTTCCGCCGCCGGAGCCAGGGCTTCGCCGAGGAAAGCGCCGCGATCGCGCGCTGGCTGGCCGCGGTCAAAGGCGCGGCCGAGAGGGACACCGGCTTGGGCCACGAGGTCGCCGCGTGCGGGCGGCTGATCAAGGGCTATAGCGACACCCGCGCCCGCGGCTTCGCCAATTTCGAGCGTATTTTCGCAGCCGCGGTGACGCCAGCCTTGGCCGGGACGATGCCGCCCGCGGCCGCTCGGGCCGCGATCGCCACGTTGCGCGCCGCCGCGCTCGCCGATCCCGAAGGCGACAAGCTCGCCAAGGCTGAAGCCGCACTCCGCGCCGCAGCGTCCGCGCGCGCCGCCGAGTGAACGGCACACGCCGACGCCCGCACAAGAACGTTTGACGCCCGTGCAGGCGTGTGGGATTACTCGCGCCTTCTTAAAATAAGCGGCAGGAGACCCGTAATGCGTTACGCGACCGTTACCGCCCCCGACAACAAGGACTACTTCGTCCGCATCCAGAACGGCACCGCGACGCCGATCGGGCGTGCGTTCGAGGCGCCCGGCGCCGATCCGCTGCGGCTGATGCTGACCGCCGGTAAGAACCCGGCCAAGGCCAAAGGCATCGCCAAGGCGTTCCCGATCGCCAAGGCCAAGAAGTGGCACTCGCCGGTGACGCAACCCTCGAAGGTGATTTCGGTCGGCGCCAACTACCGCCGCCACATCGCCGAGATCGGCCTACCCGTGCCCAAGCTGCCGGTGTCGTTCGCCAAGTATCCGAGCTCGATCACCGGCCACAAGCAGCCGGTCAAATTCCGCCGCTCCGACACGACCCAGGTCGACTACGAGAACGAGCTGATGGTCGTCATCGGTAAACGCGCCCGCGACGTCAAGAAGAAGGACGCGCTCAAGTACGTGTTCGGCTACACCATCGTCAACGACATCTCGGCGCGCGACCACCAGTTCGGCGGCGATCAATACTCGCGCTGCAAGAGCTTCGACACCTTCACGCCGGTCGGACCTTGGATCGTCGACACGACCGAGATCAAAGACCCGCAGAAGCTCCCGATCCGCACGCGCGTCAACGGCAAGACGGTGCAGAGCAACAACACCTCCGACATGTTGTTCCCGTGCGCCTTCATCATCGAGTTCCTGTCGCGCTACATCACCCTCGAGCCGGGCGACATGATCACGACCGGTACGCCCGAGGGCGTGGGTTGGGGCCGCACACCCAAGCTGTTCTTGAAGAACGGCGACACGCTCGAAACCGAAATCGGCGGCATCGGCGTGCTCGTCAACCCGATCAAAGAGTACAAGTAGCCCCCACCCTACCCTCCCCCGGCCCCGCCGGGGGAGGAGCGAGTGTCGGGGAATCAGCCCTCGCCCGGCGTCGCCTTGAGCACGATCGCGCGCCGGTGCGCGCGCTCGCGGTTGATGATGTAAAGCCCGCCGCCGATGATCAGGGCCGCGCCGACCGCGGTCCAGATATCGGGCACCTCGCCGAAGAAGACGAAGCCCGAGAGCGCCGCCCAAACCAGACCCAGATACTTGAAGGGCGCGACCGCCGACACTTCGATGAAGCGGAACATCTCGATCATGAAGAAGTGGGCGACAAGTTGGAGCACGCCGCCGAGGACGAGGAGCGCCATGTCGCTCCAGGTCGGGGTCTGCCACGCGAACGGCAGCGTGAGCGTCGAGGCGACGAATACCGCGGCGGTCGAATAGAACAGCGTCGCCCAGGTCGAGTCCTGGGCGCTGATCCGCCGCGTGAGGAGATCGCGAAACGCGCTGGTCAGGGCCGACGCGGCTGGGAGCAGCGCTAGCCAGTAGAGCCCGTCGGCCGAGGGCCGCAGCATGACGATCATGCCGGCGAAACCGACCAGGACCGCCGACCACCGGCGCCAGCCGACCGATTCGCCCAGGAACGCGGGCGCCATCGCCGTCATCATCAGCGGCGCGAGGAAGAGGAGCGCCGAGACGTCGGCCAAGGGCATCACCCGAAGCGCGGCGACGAACAGGAACGAACCGATCACCATCATGCTGGCGCGGATCGCCTGCGCCTTTACGTGATAGACACGGAGCTCGCCGCTGCGGCCTGAGATCCAGACGTAGAGCGCGACCAGCGCCATCACGACCCCGGCGCGGAGCGAAATCAACTCGCCGACCGGAACGCCCTTGGTCACCGCCTTCATCGTCGTGTCGTTCATGACGATCAGGAAGCTCGCCAGGAGCGCGCAGGCGATGCCCAAGCCCGGCGCGTTGACGTGCGCCTTGCCGGCGGCAAGGGTTTTAAGAAGCGACATCAGGCGACCCACCCGACCCCACCCTCCCCTGCGAAACAGGGGGAGGGCGGCGACGCAACGAGCGGATGAGGTCAGGCCAACAAGAAGTCGTGCGAGCCCTTGGTGACAGCCGGGAGGCCGTTCGCGATCTCGGCCCAGGTAGCGCCGCCGTCCTCGCTCGCGAACACCTCACCCGACGTGGTTGCGGCATAGATCCCGAAAGAGTCGCCGCGATCCTCGAGGCTCATCGCCTCGAACGCGCTCTTCAGTCGCTCGGGCAAGCCGTTCTTGAGGATGGTCCAGCTGCGCCCGCCGTCGCTCGACTTCGAAATGCGCGAGCGCGCGAACTTGGTCTTCATCCACTGGCCCGGTTCCTGCTCGGCCGCGGCGATGAAGACGAGGTCTCTCTGGCGCGGATGCGCGACCATGAAATCGGGATAGCCGCCGGTTTCGTGTCGGATCGTCATCCGGTGCTCCCAGTTCTTGCCGCCGTCCTGGGTGATGTAGGTGCCGTTGCCGCCCGGGACGTAAATGCGGTCCGGATTGACGGGATCGACGACAGCACGATGGACGTCGTCGTCGACACCGCGCAGGTAGCTGAACGACTTACCGCCGTCGGTCGTCTTCAGGAGCCCGCCCTGCTCGATCGAAACGAACATGGTGTTGGCGTCCCTGGGGTGGAAGGCGATATTCTTGACGTGCGCGACGAACGGCGGGCCCGGGAACACCCACTTCGACATATCGACCGACCGCATCGCCGCGAGCTCGGACCACGATTGGCCGAGATCGTCGCTGTAGAAGAGGTGCGCGGGCTCGGTGCCGACGAAGATGCGGGTCTTGCCGTTCACCTGATTGGCGGCGAAGCAATAGATGTCGGTGACATCGACGAGGCCCTTGTCGCGTGCCGACCAGGTCTTGCCGCCGTCCGCGGAGGCGACGATCGAACCCTGGTTGAGCCCGACCAGGATCAGTCCGCTGTTGGGCTCGACCAGAATGGCGTGGACGTGCTTGCCGGCGAGCCAGCTGCCGGCGTTCTGCCACTTGGCGCCGTTGCGCTTGAGGCGCACGACGCCGTCCTTGGTGCCGACCAGGATCTCGTCGGTCGGCTTCTTAGCCATGAATACCGTTTCGCCGCCCGGGGAAAGCGTAACCGGCATGGGGTTTCCTCCACTCGCTGGTTCGATGATGGATTGGCCGGGATCGTAGTCCGGCGCGCGTGCCTTGTACATGCGGCGCACGCGCCGCGATCAGAGGTCGAGTAGGCGGCGCGCCGCGGCCGAGAGCCCGTTCGCGCCGAACGGCGCGCGCACGGTAAGGCTGCCGAACCGCACGCCCTCGTGCATGTCCTCGCTCAAGACGACGGTACAACCCGCTTCCGTCGCCGCCGCTAGCAGCAAGGCATCCCTAAACGCGAACCGCCGACTCTCAGCCGCGGTGAGCGCCGCGTCGAATGCTCGGCGGCTGGCGCCGATCGTCGGAAAGATCGCGAACCACTCGCGGACCTGTGCGGCCGCTTCCGCCGGCGGCACGGCGAGCTTCCGAGTGGCAGCAGCGAAAAACTCGCCGAGTGCTTGGTTGGTGAGCCAGCAGTCGGTGCGTGCGGCAGCGGCGATTATTGTCGAAGCTTGTTCGAGCTTCACCGGCGCGCTGCGATCGTAGGCGTAGACGAGGACGTTCGAGTCCAGCGAAAATCGCTCAGTCGCCATTCGCACTTACCGTTCGTGCGCTTCGTCGCGGTTGAAGCGCCACCCTTTCGGACTGCGGTAGCGGCTCTTCTTGATACGGTCGAGCGTCCGCGCGAGCGCCGCCTCTTGTTCGGGCGTCAAGACGCGTTTGCCAGGTCGCGCCGGCACGATCCGCACCGCCGGCGCGCCGCGCCGGGTAACGAGGTATTCGGCGCCGCCCTCGACCTCGCGGACGATGGCGGCGAACCGCTGATTGGCGTCGCGCAGCGAAATCGTCTTGGCCATGGCGCGTGCCTCCTTGTAGTACGTAGATAGCACATTCACCCGGCGTTCTCCAGGTTCGCCTCCAACGCGGCCGCCATGCGCCGACGGAAGCGCCAGCAGTAGCCGGCCGCGGCCAGCAGGATCGCCGCGGTCGCGGCGATCGGCCACTGCAGCCCGACATATTCGGACGCCGCGCCGACCACGACCGCGCCGACGGCCGGCCCGCCGCGGTAGACGATGCCGTAGACTGCGACCGTGCGGCCGCGTAAAGCGGGATCGACGGCGAGCTGCAGGAGCGTCAGGGTCGCGATCGCCGCCGCAATCACTGCGCCGCCGACCACGCTCAAGAGCGGCGCCGCGAGCCACAGCGAATCGAGCGGCGCGAACGCGAGCAGCGCTACCGCTTGCAAGCCAGCGCCGGCGAACACGACCTTGGTCAACCCTGGCCGCACCCCGAACTGTGCGATCCACAGGCCGCCCACGATCGCACCGACGCCGACGCTCGCCGTCAGCACCGCGAATCCGTTGGCGCCGGCGGCGAACACGCGATCGGCGAACGCGGCCAGCATCTCGAAATAGGCGCGGCCGAACACACACGCCGCCAGGTGAATCAGCATCAACGGCGCGATCGCCGCATGGGTCGCGGTGTAGCGGACCCCGGCCACGGTTTCGGCCCACAGGCTCTGGCGCAGGCCCTGCGCGGGCGGCCGTGGCGGCACATTCCGTTGCATGACGAGCGAGACCAGCTGCACCGCAAACGCAGCCGCGGTGAGCGCGAAGGTCGGCGCGATCCCGGTCGCCGCGATCAGCGCGCCGGCGAGGACCGGGCCCATGAACAGCGCCGCGTTGAAGAGGATCGAATCGAAGGCGAGCGCGGCCGCCGCCTCCTGGCGCGGCACGATCGACGGGATCAGCGCGAGGCGCGCCGGCTGGTTGAACGACGCGATCACGCCGAAGCCCAGGTTGAAGACGATGAGCGTCGCGACGTCGGTCCAGCCGATCGCGGTCAGCGTGAACAGCGCGATCGAGGCTGCGATCCGCACGATCACCGACCAGCGCATTACGCTCAAGATCTGCCAACGGTCGACGGCGGCGCCGGCGAAGAGGCCGATCGCGACCGAAGGGATCAGCTCGGCGCCGGCGACGACGCCGAGCAACAACGGCGATTCCGACAGCTGCCAGGTGAGCCAACCGACTGCGATCCGCTGCATCCAGAAGCCGGTCAGCGCGAACGCGGTACCGAGCGCGTACCAGGCGTAGTTCCGGCTCTTGAGCGGGCGAACGACGGCGGCGAAGCGGGAGACGATCATCGACCCTACCCTATCCGCCCCGCGCGCACGGCGGAAAGCACGCGCCTTAGCGGCCGCGCGCGCCGACGGACGCAATATCGGCATCGGCGGCGGCTGCGACGGCGCGGCGGGTGCCGGCGGCGGCCGCTGACCGCGACGACAAGAATTCGCGTGCGGTGGGGTCTCTCTTCCGACCCCTCGACCCCAGCCCCATCGCGAGCGAACGCCTGACTCACCCGCGACCCGGGTGGGTCTCTTCTTATCCGCCTTATCCGCCGATAGGGCCGAGCACGGCCAACCACCCAAGCGCGACCAAGACACTCAAGGCGGTCATCGGTAGGCCGGCGCGCGCAAAGTCGGCGAAGGTGAGCGTGACGCCGGCTTCGCGCGCGCGTTCGGCGACGATGATGTTGCAGATCGACCCTACCAGCAGCAGGTTGCCGGCGAGCGTCGAGACGAGGGCGAGCGCGTAGAGCGCTGCCGGCGCGAAGGTCGGGTGGAGGGCGAGGAGCAGCACGACCGCGGGCACGTTGCCGATGGTGTTGCTCCCGAGGATCGCGACCGGCGCCAGCACCACGATTGAATCGAGCGCGAACCCGGTTTCGCCCAGGACGGCGAGCGCGGCGCCCGGCCAGCCGGTCGAGGTAAAGGCGGCGGTGACGACGAAGAGACCGGCGAACAGGATAAGAAGGTGCCAGTCGACGAAGCCCAAGATGCGGCGGGTCTCGATCCGCCGGCTCACCAGGAGAAATCCCGCGACCAGGAGCACGCCGGTCGCGCGATCGAGCGGCGTCGTGAAGAGAACGAGCAGCGCGACGAGCGCGAGGCTCGATTTCGCGGCCCCGCCGCGGTCGAGCGCGGGCGGCGGCGCGGCGGCGGTCGGCACGTTCACGCTCGTCAGCTCGCGCCGCCACCGCCAGCGCACCGCGCCATAAACGATCGCGAGCGCGGCAAACGC
>VGEO01000128.1 GCA_016869275.1 Alphaproteobacteria bacterium
GAGGTCGCGGCCAAGCTCATCGCCCGCGACGGTCGACGCTTCACCTTCGAAGTCACCGTGCGCGATCAGATCGACGATCCGATCGCGCGCGGCACGCACGGCCGCTTCGTCGTCGACAAGTCGAAGACCCGCGAGCGCCTTGCCGCCAAAGCGGCCAAAGCCTAGCCTCGCCCTCCTTCAAGCGAAGGAGGACTCCCCCGTGCAGTACAAGCGCCTGAGCTGGTCGATCGAATCTTCGCCCCAGAAGCCCGGCGACAACGCGATTGGCATTCTGACCCTCGACGATCCCAAAGCCTCGAACGCGGTCGGCCCGCGCATGGCGCTCGAACTCGACGCCATGGTCGACGAGATCAAGCATTCGGACGTCCGTGTCGTCATCATCACCGGCGCCGGCGGCAATTTCTGCGGCGGCGGCAACCTCAAGGTCGAGACGCTACCGATGGAAAAACCGGACGACCGCTTGGGGCTCGACGACAACGAGTATGGCGATCTCCTCCTGTGGTGGCTGAACGACCATTTCCACCACGTCGCCCAGCGCGCCTGCCGCAAGCTCGAGGACCTGCCGCAGACGACGATCGCGGCGATGGACGGCATCACCGTGGGCGTCGGGCTCGAGATGGCAATCAGCTGCGACCTTCGGCTGTGCACCGATCGCGTCAAGATGGCCGAACTCGCGATTCCGGCCGGCTTCATGAGCGAGTGGGGGGCGCCGCGCAACCTACCCAAGCTGATCGGCTTGACGCGGGCGACCGAATTGATCCTGACCGGCCGCTTCGTCGACGCCAAAGAGGCGGTCGCGATCGGGCTCGTCAACCGCGCGGTGACGCCGGATCGCCTGCTGCCCGAGGCCCGAGACATGGCCGGCCGGATCGCCCAGATGCCGAAGCTCGGCGTCCGCTATGCCAAGGAGATGCTCCGCCACTACAACCAGCACAACCGCAGCCAGGAGGGCCTCGACGCCGAGATGGCGCGCGTGCTCGAAATCACCCGCACGCGCGAGTGCGCCGAGGGCATCGCCGCTTTCAACGAACGGCGACGGCCGCGGTGGATGGAGAACTTACGCTAGGTCGGCGCTGCCAACCGGCGCGAGCGCCAAAAACGCTGGCGCGCGCCGGCAATCCTCGCTAGAAAAAGCGCGGATTTTCACGGGCCCGGCCGCTCGGCTCGCGGCTTTCAAATCGCTCGCTCTTGGGGAGGACTCAGATCATGGCGAAAGCACGGAAGAAAACGACCCGCAAAGCCAAGGCGCCGGCCAAGCGCGCCGCCGCGCCGGCGGCGCGCGCCGCGAGCAAGGCGCTGGCGAAGCCGCTCCGCGAAGGCATCATCATCGAGCCGGTGCATCCGGGGAAGCCGCTTCCCATCCACAACATGCCGTTCGTGCCGGCGTTCTCGGTCCAGGGCGGCCGCACGCTATGGCTCTCCGGGATGGGCCCGGTCCCGATCTACCACAAGCATCCGCACGACCCGATCGAGGAAGCCAAGTGGTACGAGGGCGATTTCCGCGACCAGTGCTGGAAGACGTTCAAGAACATCGAGCGCATCCTGAACGCGGGCGGCGCCGACATGACCAACGTCATCAAGATCACCGAGTACCTGGTCAACGTCATGCGCGACCAGGACGTCCTGAACGAGATCACGTGGGAAATCTGGGGCAAGGAGTTCATGCCGCCACGCACCCTGATCGAGATCCCTTCGCTCGCGCACAAGGACATGCTCTTGGAGATCGACGTGATCGCCCAGATCCCGGGCTAGCTCGCGCCCGGCCGCACGATCGGCCGTCATCGGAAGCGCCGGTCCGTGCGAGCGGGTCGGCGCTTTTCTTTTGCCGAGGAGAACCGCCAATGGCCCTCGCTGACGACACCGCCGTCCCCCTGCGAAGCATGGGGAGGAGGTAGCTCGGAAACACGTGACCGCTGCGCGGTCAAAGATCGATCGTTAGCGTGTCGCCCTTCGCGCGCGAGATGCAGATCATCATCCACTTGCCCTCGCGTTTGGCCTTCTCGGTGAGGAACAAGTCGCGGTGCTCGATCTCGCCCTTGACCACCTGGGTCGCGCAGGTGCCGCAGATGCCCTCTTCGCAGCTCGAGTCGAGGTCGAACCCGTTGGCGCGGAGCACGTCCAAAATCGACTTGTCGGCCGGCACCTCGAACTCCTTGCCGCTCGACTTGACCTTGACCTTGAACGACTTGTTCTGGCGCCTGCCCGCTTCGAGCATGGCGGGCTCAGCGGTGAAATACTCCATGTGCACCGCGTCCTCGGGGAAGCTCTGCTTGGCCGCCTCCTTGACCACGTTCATGAGGCCGGTCGGGCCGCAGCAATAGACATGGGCGCCGTCGGCGCGGGTCGCGAGCAGTTTCTTGACGTCCAAGCCTTTCGACGGATCGCCGCCGTCGAAGATGAACTCGATGTGACCGGCGAACTCCTTGCCCTTGAGCACGGTCTGGAACGCCATCTTCTCTGGCGTGCGGGCGATGTAATAAAGCTTGTAGTCGGCGTTGGCGGCGGCGAGCTGGCGGGTCATCGCCAGAATCGGCGTAATGCCGATCCCGCCCGCAATCAGGACGTGGCGGCCGGCGGCGCGGTCGACCGGAAAGTTGTTGCGGGGCGCGCTGATGGTGATGGTGTCGCCTTCTTTGACCTGATCGACCAGGCTTTTCGACCCGCCGCGGCTCTGCGGCTCGCGCTGAACCGCGACCACGTAGCGATGGGTCTCGCGGGCGTCGTTCGCGAGCGAGTACTGGCGGACGATGCCGGCCGGGGTGTGAACGTCGACATGGGCGCCGGCTGAAAATCCCGGCAGCGCTGCGCCGGTCGGGTCGACCAGTTCGTAGGAATAAATGTCGTCGGCTTCGCGCGTGATCTTGTTCACGCGGACGGAAAGCGTCGGGATCGCCATGGGCGTTAAAGACCTGTTGGGGCGTCGATTCCGGAGCGATTCGGGTCGCGGCCCGCCCTAAAAACATGGGGGCAGGCGCGGCGTCAAGCAAATTGAGGCCCGGTGCGGCGGCTAGCGGTGCGCGCGGCGGAGCTGATCCAAGATGACCGCCGCGACGATGACGACACCGATCAGGAGAGTCTGCAGGAACGAAGAAACCCCAGCCATATTGAGGACATTCGACAACATGCCGAGGATGAGGGCGCCGTAGAACGCCTGCAGCATGGTGCCCGAACCGCCGGTGAGCGCAACGCCGCCGACGACGACCGCGGCCAGCGACTGCAGTTCGAGCCCCTGCGCCGCCAGGGGCTGGGCGGCGCTCACCCACGAGGTCAGAACCACGCCCGCCAAGCCCGCCATGCCGCCGCAGAGGACGTAGACGAGGACCGTGGTCCGGCCGACATCGACGCCGGAATTGTGGGCCGCGGTCGAGCTCGACCCGATCGCATAGACGTAGCGGCCGAACACCGTGTAGTGGAGCAAAAACGCGCCGAACAAGAGCGCAACCAGCGCCGCGAGCGCCGGCACCGGCACGCCGAGCACAGCGCCGTAGCCTAAGCGGTCGACCATCGGCCCGGGCACGTCGTAGAGCGGAAGCCCACCGGTCACGAGCAGCGACAGGCCGCGTGCGATCGAGAGCATGCCGAGCGTGACGATGAGCGGCGAGACTTTGAAGCGGACGATAATGAGACCGTTGACGAGACCGATGCCGAGCCCGGTCGCCAGCATGACGGTAATGCCGCCGATCATGCCGACTTCCTTGAGGGCGAGGATCCCGACCACGCTCGAGAGCGCGAGCACCGCTGCGATCGACAGGTCGAGGCCGCCGGCAATCACGGCGAACACCTGACCGGCCACCAGAATCATGAGCGGCGCGACCTGGCGGCTCAAATTCAAGAGATTGTCGATCGACCAGAACCGCGGCTCGACCAAGCCGGTCACGACCGCGACGGCCACGATAAAGAGGGGCAGTCCGAGCTGCCCGGCCGTGAGGCGGTTCCAGAGCGCGCGCGCGTGCGGCGGCGGCGGTGAAGTCGGCGCGCTCATGCCGCGCTCCGCGGGCCGTCGGCGCGGCCCAGGACTGCGGCCAACAGCGCGTTCTCGTCGGCGAGTGAGGGATCGGTAAATTCGGCGACGGTGCGACCGGCGTACATCGCATAGACGCGGTGGCAGAGCGACAGGGTCTCGACCAAATCGCTCGAGAGCCACAGGAACCCGAATCCATCCTCGGCCCAGCGGCGGATGTGGCGGTAGAGCTCGAGCTTGGCGCCCATGTCGACGCCGGCGGTTGGATCCTCCATCACGATCAACGCCGGCGCCGGTCCAACCGCCCGCCCGAACAGGACCTTTTGCTGGTTGCCGCCCGAGAGCGCGGCGATCGGATCTTCGCTCGATCGGAAGCGGACGCCGAGCTCGGCGAGGCGAGCCAGGGTCGGCGGCCGCTCGCGCGCGGGCGCGATGACGCCGGCCCACGCGAACGCAGCGAGATTGGCGAGGTTCAGGTTTTCGCGCACCGGCCGAACGGCGAGGATTCCCGCGTCCTTGCGATCGGCCGGGAGATAACCGATCCCTGCCTTGCGGGCGCCGGTTGGCGAGCGCGGCCGGAAGTCGCGGCCCCTCCACACCAGGCGGCCGCGCAACGGTCGGGCGATGCCGACCACGGCGCGGGCCAGGTCCTCGCGCCCGCACCCGACCACGCCGTAGAGCCCGACGATCTCGCCCGGCCCGACGTTGAGACTCGCGCCGCGGCATTGACCGACGGCGAGATCGTGCACTTCGAGCAGCGCCGCCGCAGGCGGCGGCCGGCTACGCACGACCTCGGCCGCCACCTGCCGGCCGGTCAGGAGTTCGAGCAATCGATGCTCGGTCAAGGCCTTGGTTACGTCGCGGGTCGTTACCACGACGCCGTCGCGCATGACGCTGACACGGTCGCCGATCTCGGCGACTTCGCGCAGGTGGTGGGTGATGTAAAGAATCGCGACACCCTCGTCGCGAAGCCGCCGGACTACCGCGAACAAGTGCGACTTTTCGCGCTCGCTCAAGGTCGCGGTCGGCTCGTCGAGGATCAGAATACGCGGCTTTTGCAGAAGCGCCTTGGCGACCTCGACCAACTGCTTCTCGGCGATCGCCAGCGCGCGTACCGGGCGCGCGAGATCGATCGCAAAGTCGAGCCGGGCCAACGCCTCGTCGCAGGCGAGCCGCTCGCGGCCGCGGTCGATGACCGCGAACGGGAACGCGGCTTGCTCGCGGCCCAGGAACAAGTTGTCGGCGACGCTCAAGTCGGGCGCGAGCGAGAGCTCCTGGAACACGATCGCGATCCCGAGCTCGCGGGCATGGCGGGCATCGACAATGCGGACGCGGACGCCGCCGATCGCGATGTCGCCAGTGTCGGCGCGGTGGATGCCGGCGACGATCTTGGCGAGCGTCGACTTGCCCGAACCGTTCTCGCCCAAGAGGACATGAGCCTCGCCCGCTTTCAGGGTGAGCGCCGCGCCGGCGAGCGCTTGGGTGGCGCCGAACGCCTTGCGAAGGTCGGCGACGGTGAGGACGGTATCGGCGCTGGGGAGGTCGGACATGGTCAGTACGAAGCCGGGCCCACGCGACCGCAGGCCCGCCTTGTAACGTCGCTCGGGAAGGCGCCGGCTATTCCGCCGCCGCCTTCATCCGCATCTCTTTCGGCAAGTCGATGTTGTAAAACCGGGCCGCGTTGGTGACCGTGATCTTCTCGACCGTCGCCGGCCCGAGATGCCCGAACTTCTCGTCGATCAGCTTGAGCGAATTCGGATAGGTGCAGCGCGGGTGCGGGAAATCCGAGCCCCACATCAGGGTGTTGACGTCGATCAGGTCGATGCCGGCCGACGCGAACGGATCGTCGATGACGCCCTGCCCGACCCGTTTCATGTAATCGCGCACCGATTTCTTGACCTTCTTGCCGCCGATCATCGGTACGAAAATGTCGGCAACCTGCTCGGCGCGGAACAGCCAGTAGGGGTACCAGGAGAGCTCGTACTCGCCGAGCACCACTTTGAGGCGCGGGAAGCGGTCCATGATGCCGCCGAAGATGAACTCGTTGGCGAGCGTGATCGGGCCATCGGTGAAGAGGTCGATCAAATAACGGGCGATGTCTTTCTTCTCGTGGCCGTGGGTCGTGAACGGATCGCGTTTATTGCCGGCGACGATGTGGATCATGATCGGCATGCCCGACTCTTGGGCGACCGACCAGAACTTGTCGTAGGCCTTGTCCTGGTAGGCGTGCTTCCATTCCGGCCGCATGTCGGTATTGATCATGGCGCAGCGCAAACCGGCCTTGGCGACCTTTTTGAGCTCCTTGGTCGCCCACGCCGGATCGTCCATGTGGATCATGGCGGCGCCGTAGAGACGGTGCGGCGCTTGCCGGCAGTATTCGATCATCCAGTCGTTGAAGACGCGGGTACAGTCGCGCGCGACCAGATTATCGGGTGAGCGCATCGCCAGCATGGTCGTGGTCGCGAACAGGACTTCGGCCCACACCCCGTCTTTGTCGAGACACTGCAGCCGGATCGAGGGGTCTTCGTTGGCCTTTTTCAGCATCTCGGCGTCGTCGCCGACGTCGAGCGTTCCGGCGAGCAGGATGTATTCCTTGCCCGCGAACAGCCACGGGCCCTTTTCGCCCTTATAGGACTTCACGATCCGCGGCAGCTTCTCGACATCCCATTTCTTGCCGAGCGCCTTGGTAAAAAGGTCGTCGGGCTCGACCACGTGCGAATCGGCCGACACCACCCATCGCTTCGCCATCGGTTCCTCCTCCAGTCGATCGGCGTCGCCGCTCCTTTTCGTCCGGTGCCGCCGCCAATTGCCTCGTTCGCGGCCAAGTATAGCCGAAGCGCTCGGCGTGGCCAGCCGCGACCGGGCGAATCGCTCTCAGTCGGCGGTCGAGCCGCCATCGACCGGCAGCACGGCGCCGGTGATGTAGGCGGCGGCGTCGGACGCGAGGAACGCCACCGCCGGCGCGACTTCGTTGACATGGGCGATGCGCCCCAGCGGGATCGCCTTCAGGGTCGCCGCTTCGCCCTCGGCCTG
>VGEO01000129.1 GCA_016869275.1 Alphaproteobacteria bacterium
CGGCGCCGACGGTGCGACGGGCGCCGGGGCTGGTGCCGGTGCCGCAGCCTCGACCGCCGCGGCTGGCGCAGCGGTCGGGCGGGCGATCCCCAACGCGCCTTCGCTCCGAACCGCCGCCGGCGGCGGCGCGGCATCGCGGGGCGCCGGCTTGCCGTCCGACTTGCCGCCCGCGACGGCGCGCAGCGACGGCGTACCGGGTTCGACCTTGCGCGGCTCGACTTCGGCGCCGATCCCGGTCGCGACGATCGAAACCCGCATGATGCCTTCGAGCGACGGATCGAACGTCGACCCGAAGATGATGTTGGCGTTGGGATCGACTTCCTCGCGGACCCGGTTCGCGGCCTCGTCGACCTCGAACAGTGTCATGTCCGGACCGCCGGTGATGTTGATCAGCACCCCGCGCGCGCCCTTCATCGACACATCATCGAGCAAGGGATTGGAGATCGCGGCGTCCGAGGCCTGGATCGCGCGCTTTTCGCCCTCGGCTTCGCCGGTGCCCATCATCGCCTTGCCCATCTCCATCATCACGGTGCGGATATCGGCGAAGTCGAGGTTGATGAGGCCGGGCATGACCATGAGGTCGGTGACGCCGCGCACGCCCGAATAGAGGACGTTGTCGGCCATCTTGAACGCGTCGGCGAACGTGGTTTTTTCGGTCGCGATCCGGAACAGGTTCTGGTTCGGAATGATGATCAGCGTATCGACGTAACGCTGCAGTTCCTGAATCCCGGCTTCGGCGATCGCCATGCGGTGCGAGCCCTCGAAGTGGAACGGCTTGGTCACGACGCCGACCGTAAGGGAGCCGCACTCGCGCGCGATCTGGGCGATGATCGGTCCGGCGCCGGTGCCGGTGCCGCCGCCCATGCCGCCAGTGATGAACACCATGTGGCTGCCCTGGAGGTGCTCGCGAATCTCCTCGATCGCTTCCTCGGCGGCGGCGCGGCCGATGTCGGGCCGCGAACCGGCGCCCAAGCCCTGGGTGAGCTGGATGCCGAGCTGGATTCGCTGTTCCGCCAGCGACTGCGCCAGCGACTGGGCGTCGGTGTTGCAAACGACGAAATCGACGCCCTCGAGCTTGGCGTTGATCATGTTGTTGACGGCGTTACCGCCGGCGCCGCCGACGCCGACGACGGTAATCCGCGGTTTCAGTTCGGTAACGGTAGGTAAGCTTAGGTTGATTGCCATGTGACACCTTCCAATGTCGCTCGTCGGTCATCGTTGACCACGGACTCTCCTCGTTGCTCCCTCGGGTGCGACGGATCGTTCATGTGCCCATCGCTGTCTCAAAAATTCGCGCGTAGCCAGCGGCCGAGCCGGCCGTTGGCCGCGGCTTCGGGCGGCAGCGCCATCGCTTCGCCCGGCGTGCGCGCTACGTAGGTGAGGACGCCGGCGCAGGCGGCGAACGCCGGCCCGGCGGTGGCCTCGGCCAACCCGCTCAAGCCGATCGGCCGGCCCATCCGCACCTGCTTGTTGAGGATACGGCCGGCGAATTCGCGCATGCCCTGAAGCTGACTGGCGCCGCCAACCAGAACGACGCGGCGGCCGGCAGCTCGCGCCGCGCCCGACGCTTCGAGCTTGTCGCGAACGTATTCGAGTGTTTCCTCGACCCGCGGCTGGATAATGCCGGTCAGGGCCGAACGCGGTACCTGCGCCGCACCTTCGTCTTCACCGACCTGCGGAATTTCCATCACGTCGCGATCGTCGGTCGCGCTCGGCAGCGCGCTGCCGTAGAGCGTCTTCATCCGTTCGGCGTAGTTGAGCGGCGTCCCGAGCCCGCGCGCGATATCCTGGGTGATGTGGTGGCCGCCGACCGGGACGCTGTCGGCGAACACGAGTTGGCCGCCGGCGAACACGCCGATCGAGGTGGTGCCGCCGCCCATGTCGAGCAGGACGACGCCGAGATCGAGCTCGTCCTGGACCAGGCTGGCGAGGCCGGCGGCATAGGGCGCTACCACTTGCCGCTCGATCGCGAGATCGCCGCGACCGACGCAGGCACTCAGGTTGCGCACCACGCCGGTGGTCGCGGTGACGATGTGCAGGTTGACGCCGAGCCGCGTCGCATACATGCCGCGTGGATCGCGAATGCCGTGATTGTCGTCGACGCTGAAATGGATCGGCACAGCGTGGACCACTTCGCGTTCGCCCGGCTCGATGTGAGCGCGCGCTTCGGCCAGACCGCGATTGACGTCGTAGTCGGCGATCTGCCGACCGGTGACGCCGACCTCGATCCCGACGGTGTGCGAGGCAATGTGGCCGCCGGCCGAGGTCACGATCACGCTATCGACGGTCTGGCCGGCGAGGTGCTCGGCGCCGTCGACCGCCGCGCGAATCGCACGCTCGGCCGCATCCATGTCGACGACCGCGCCGGCGCGCACACCCTTCGATTCGTGATGGCCGATGCCGATCACCCGGATCGCGCCGCGGCCGTCGATGCGGGCGATGAAGCACGACACTTTGCTCGACCCGACGTCGAGCGCCGCGACCACACCGTTACGTCCCAAAGCCATACCCCTACTCCCCCAAGACCGCCAGCTACACCCTCACGTGTCCTTGCCTTTTTCGTTCCGCGCGCTCGCCGGCTCGAGCAGCTGCACGATCAGCCGATCCGACATACGCAAATCGATCGCCTTGAGCTTGCGATCGAGGATGCCGTGATCGCGCTCGAGCGCCGCCAGCCGCAGGATCGCCTGGGCCGGCGCCTCCGCCGGCAGCCGAACGTCGAGACCCGAATCGAAGCGCAGGTTCCACCGCCGTTCGCTCACCCAGGTCGCCGCGCGCATGCGGCGGAAGAGCTCGGGCTGCGCCGACACCAGCGCCACCAGCACCGCCGCCTCCTGGGCCGCTCCCGCGCCGACCACGAGCGGCAAATCGCGGTAGCGACCGAGGTGCTCGGCCGTAATGACGGTGCCGTCGCGATCGATCAGCTTCATCTCGCGGCCGCTCTGCCACAGGGCGAACGGCGTCCGCTCGTCGATCTCGACCGCGATCGCGTTCGGCAGCCGGCGCTGGATGCGCGCCTCCTTGACCCAACCGAGCTGCAGCAGCCGGGCGCGCGCGGCCGCGGGATCGAAGGCAAAGATCGGCAGGCCCGGGGTCGCCGCGAGCGCGATGCGCACCGCCTCGGGATCGGCCTGGGCGATCCCTTTGACTTTGACCTCGGCGATCACCAGGCCGCCGCGCGTCATCGCCGCGTGAAACGCCGCGCCGACCTCGGTCATCGCCGCCGCGACCGTGCGGTTGACGGTGCCGCTGTACCAGAGGTAGGCGCCGCCGCCGGCAATCGCCGCGACCAGCGCCAGTCCGCCGACCACGGCACCGATGATGCGCCGCTGCGTCCGGCTGCGGCCGGCGCGGCGCGGTGGGGTCGCGGCGGCGGCGGCGCCGCGTCGAAAGAGCGCTGTCAGCGATCGCATGACGCATCCTCAATCAGCCATTGCACCAGCTCGACGAACTCGATGCCGCGGTGGGCGGCGATCTCCGGCACCAGCGAGAGCGGGGTCATGCCCGGCTGGGTGTTGATTTCGAGCAGATAGAAAGTGCCGGGCTCGCCCTGGGTGTCGTCATAGCGAAGATCGGCACGGGTGACGCCGCGGCAACCCAGCGCGCGATGCGCGGTGCGCGCGATCGCGAGCGCCTCGCCATAGGAGCTCGGATGGATTTCGGCCGGCATCACATGGAGGGCGCGCCCGCCGGTGTACTTGGCTTCGTAGTCGTAGAACCGGCCCTTGGGCTTGATCTCGATCGCGCCCAACGGGTCGTCCCCCATGACCGCGACCTGGATCTCGCGGCCGGGAATGTAGCGCTCGACCAGGGCGTGATCCGCGAAGCGCCAAGCATCAATATCGTCGGGATCGACATTGTCGCCGTTCATGACGATGCGGACGCCGACGCTCGAGCCTTCGTTCGGCGGCTTGACGACATAGGGCCGCGGCAGAACGTCGCCGTCGCGGAACTCGGCGCGCGACACCAGCCACCCCTCCGGACAGCGGAGCCCGGCGCCGGCGAACGCCTGCTTGGCAGCGGGCTTGTTCATGGCGAGCGCCGAGGCCAGGACGCCCGAGTGCGTGTAGGGAATACCGAGCACTTCGAGAACGCCCTGGATGCAACCGTCCTCGCCGAAGCGTCCATGGAGCGCGTTGAACGCGACGTCGGGCTTGAGGTCGGCGAGGATCGAGGCGACGTCGCGGCCGACATCGATCGGAACGACGTCGCAATCGAGCGCGCGCGCGGCGTCGACCACCGCCTGCCCGCTCACCAGCGAGACTTCGCGCTCGGACGACCACCCGCCCATCAGAACCGCGACCCGCTTGGTCATGGTGCTGCCTCGGTCGCACGCAGCGGCGCGCGGAAGCGGCCGATACGGACGATCTCCCATTCGAGCGCGACGCCGGTCGTCTGCGCGACCCGGCGGCGCACTTCTTCGCCCAAGGCCTCGAGATCGGCCGCGGTGGCGCCGCCTTCGTTGATCAGGAAGTTGCAGTGCTTGTCCGATACGACCGCAGCGCCGTGGCGAAGTCCGCGGCAGCCGGCGCGATCGATCAATTCCCACGCCTTGGCGCCGGGCGGGTTCTTGAAGGTCGACCCGCCGGTGTGGGTGCGAAGCGGCTGGCTCGCCTCGCGCTCGGACCTGATCGCTTCGATCCGCGCCGCGATTGCCGCCGGATCGCCGACGGTGCCGCGTAGCCGCGCGCCGGTGAAAATCCAATCGGCCGGAACGGCGGTGCGGCGATACGCGAATCCCATCGCCGATGCGGTCACGACATGGCGTCCGCCGTGGCGATCGATCGCTTCGGCTTCGATCAGAATGTCTTTGATTTCGGCGCCGTAACAGCCGGCGTTCATGCGCAGCGCGCCGCCGATCGTGCCAGGGACGCCGCTCAGGAATTCGAACCCGGCGATGCCGGCCTCGGCCGCGGCGCGGGCGACGTTGAGGTCGAGCGCCGCGGCACCGACCGCGATCGTCGCCGTTGCCCGGTCCGGTGCGATCACGGCGAAGCCAGCGCCCAGGCGAATCACGACGCCATCGATGCCGCCGTCGCGAACCAGGAGGTTCGAACCGACCCCGATCGCGGTCACCGGCACCTCCGCCGGTATTGCGGCCAGGAACGCAGCCAAGTCCTCGGCATCGGCCGGACGGAACACGACCTCGGCCGGGCCGCCGACGCGGAACCAAGTGATCCGGTCAAGCGCGGCGTTCGCCGTCAACCGCCCGCGCACCGGCGGCAGGCGCTCGATCAGGTCGCGGGTGCGCGTTGCCGCCATCATCGCACCGCCCTCATCCGCGCCGCGGCGGCGCCGCTTTCGGGTTCCTTGAGGAATTCGAGCTCGCCCGGCAATGCTTGCGCCCAATTGGTGATGCTGCCCGCGCCCAAGCAGACGACGACGTCGCCGGGCTGCGCGCGCTCGCGTACGGTCGCCGCGAGATGCTGGGGCGAAACCAGCGCCACCACCTGGCGATGGCCGTGCTGGCGCAGTCCGTCGACCAACGCGTCGCGATCAATGCCGGCGATCGGCTCTTCGCCAGCCGAATAGACATCGGCGACCACCACCACGTCGGCATTGTTGAAGCAGGTGCAGAACTCCTTGAAGAGGTCGCGCAGCCGCGTGAACCGATGCGGCTGCACCACCGCGACGACGCGCCCGGCGTAGGCGGTGCGCGCCGCGGCGAGCACGGCCGCAATCTCGACCGGGTGGTGACCGTAGTCGTCGATCACGGTGACGCCGGCACCGATCCCGGTCCGCGTAAAGCGGCGCTTGACACCCTTGAACTCGGCGAACGCGCGCCGGATCACGGCTTCGTCGATGCCCATCTCGGTCGCGACCGCGACCGCGGCCAACGCGTTTTGGACGTTGTGAAGCCCTTGCAGCGGCAACCGCAGCCCGGCGAACACGCGGCTTTCGCTGCGGGCGCGGTCGGTCAGCTGGACATCGAACGCGGCGCCCTCGGGCGAGAGCTTGACGTTGAGGCCGCGGACGTCGGCCTGCGGCGCGAATCCGTAGGCGACCAGGCGGCGATCCGAGATGCGGCCGATCATCGCCTGCACCTCGGGATGGTCGATGCAGAGCGCGGCGAACCCGTAGAACGGTATGTTCTCGACGAAGGTGCGGAACGCCTCCCGCTCGGCGTCGAAGTTGCCGTAGTGGTCGAGGTGCTCGGGGTCGATGTTGGTGACGATCGCGATCGTCGCCGGCAGCTTGACGAAGGTACCGTCCGACTCGTCGGCCTCGACCACCATCCAGTCGCCGGCGCCGAGCCGGGCGTTAGTGCCATACGCGTTGATGATGCCGCCGTTGATCACGGTCGGGTCGAACCGTGCCGCCTCGAGCACCGCGCTCACGAGCGAGGTGGTGGTGGTCTTGCCGTGGGTCCCGGCGACCGCGATCGACCATTTGAGCCGCATCAACTCGGCCAGCATCTCGGCGCGGCGGACGACCGGGATCAGGCGCGTGCGCGCCGCGCGCACCTCCGGGTTGTCGGCCTTGACGGCCGATGACACCACCACGACTTTGACGTCGCCGAGATTGTCGGGCTTGTGGCCCTTGAGGACGGCGATGCCGAGCTTGCGCAAGCGTTCGACGTTGGCGTTCTCGACCAAGTCCGAGCCTTGGACCTGATAGCCCAAATTGTGCATGACCTCGGCGATGCCGCTCATGCCGATGCCGCCGATGCCGACGAAGTGAATCGCGCCGATGTCCAAGGGGAGCTGCCTCATGCGGCTTGCTCCGCGCCGCGGCAGCGCGCGCCGGCGGCGGCAGCCGGCGCCAGCCGCTCGACCAGATCGGCGAGGCGCGTCTCGGCGTCGACGACGCCGGCGTTGCGCGCGCGTTCGGCCATCGTCACCAGCCGGGCCGGATCGGCCAGCAGCTCGGCGAGCGCCGCGGTCAACGCCGCCGGCGCGAACGTCGCCTGCGCCATCGCGATTGCGCCGCCGGCCCGGACGAAACCGTGAGCATTGGCGGTTTGGTGGTCATCAACC
>VGEO01000130.1 GCA_016869275.1 Alphaproteobacteria bacterium
CTCGTCGGCGAACCCGCCCTCGTCCACTACGAAGAACTGCAAGTCGAGTCGCGGTCCCGGTCACGATCCTGAGTCGGGCGACGCCCACCGCTACGAGACCCGACCCGCACCGCCATTGGTCGTCGCACCCCCTTATATGGGGGACGGTTCCGGCGGCACGACGAGATCGACGGCGGTGATCGGCCGCTAGACGTGCTGGCCGCCGTTGATGTGGATTTCCGAGCCGTTGACGTAGCTCGAGGCCTCGGAGCAGAGGAAGTAGATGGTCTTCGCCACCTCTTCGGGCGCGCCCAGGCGGCGCATCGGAATCTGCTTGGCGAGCTCCTTGTACTCGGGTCCGATCATCGCGGTCTCGATCTCGCCCGGCGCGATTGCGTTGACGCGGACGCCGAGCGGGCCGAGGTCGGCCGCCATTTCCCGCGTCAGCGAGGCGAGCGCGGCTTTCGAGGTCGCGTAGGCCGCGCCGGCGAAGGGGTGGACGCGGCTGCCGGCGATCGAGGTCACGTTGACGATCGAGCCGTGGCCGCGAGTGAGTTCCTCGATCAGGCCGCGCGCCAGTACCACCGGTGCGAAAAAGTTGACGTTGAAGACCTGCTTCCACAGCGGGACTTCGGTATTGAGAATGCCGAGCCGGCCGCCGTTGTGGCTCTTGGGCGAGATCCCGGCGTTGTTGACCAACGCATGCAGGGGCCCGCCGCGCAGCCGCTTGCGGAGCTCGGCGATTCCGTTCTCGGTGCTCTTGGCATCGGCCAAGTCGATGACGACGTGATCCTCGGGCCCCGCCTTCCACGGGCAGTTCTCCGAAAACGCATGGCGCGAACAGGTGATGACGCGCCAGCCGGCGGCATTGAAGCGCTTGACGGTGGCGTGGCCGATACCGCGGCTCGCCCCCGTCAAAACCAGCGTTTTGCCCTCGTCGGTCATGGCAGCCATCTAGGGTATCGCCCGCCTAAAGCGAGATGTCAGGATACGCCACCCACGCCTCAATGCGCCATCAGCACCGGAATTTCGGCGCGCTCGAGCACCGCGCTGGTGACGCCGCCGAAGATGAGGTGGCGGAGCCGGCTATGGGTGTAGGCGCCCATGACCAAGAGGTCGGTGCCCGCCTCCCTGACCTTGGCCAGCACCGCTTCTTCGACCGGCCGGCCGAGCGGCGCCACTTCCTCGGCCGTCGCTCGAATCCCGTGCCAGGCCAGGTAGCGGGCGAGATCCGAGGCCAGGGCCGGCGCCCGCGCGTAGCTGCCGAACGATGTCGCCGTCACCTTTTTTGCCGCCCGCAGCAGCGGCAGGGCGGCGGAGACCGCCCGCGCCGCCTCTTCGGCCCCGCTCCATAGAATTATGACATTGTCGCCAAGGCCGGCCGGCGCGGTCGGCGGCGTCACCAAGACCGCCCGCCCGGTCTCCATCAACGCGACCTCGAGCGTCGCCTGGATCATGGCGTCGTCGCCCTTTTTCGGGCGCGCGATCGCCACTAGGTCGGCCAAACGGCCGCGCAGCGCGATCAAGTCGTAGACGCGGCCGGTCGACTTCGAGAACGCGGTCGAGAAGCCGGTCGCTTGCGGGCCGCTCGCCTCGGTCACGTTGAACGCCTGCACCATCGCGCGATACTGCGTTTCGGAGCGCGACGCCCGTACCGTGCTCTCCTGCTCGGCTGCGGTCATCAGGTCTTCGATGATCGCGCCGGTGACGCCCTCGCCGACATACGCGACCGAATCACGCGGATCCGGATTGATGTGGAACACATCGACGTGCGAGCCGACGCGCTTGCCGGTCAGAAATGCGGTTTTGATCTGATCCGACGCGTCCTGACTGCTTCCGATCGGCACTAAGATCGAACGTATGGTCATGGTCGCCTCCTACCAAGCTCCCATTCAGTCTCCCGTCCCGTAATGTACACGGGGCGCCTCCGATGCGCAGCCGATAAGCGACGCCGCCTCCGCGGCGACCGCGGCGGTCGGTCGGGTGGCGTCGATCCGGTGCCAGTCGATCGCGCCGAGATCGTAGGTGAGCTGCTGCGCCAGCACCTGGGGGGTGGCATCCGACACATCGCTCCGGCGCGCATCGAGCCGCTCGGCCATTGCCGGACGCGGCGCGTCGAGCCATAGGCCCAGGAAGCGAACGCCCGCCCGCCGCGCCAGATCAGCCACGGCCGCGCGCTCGTCGCGCCGGGAATGGACCGCGTCGACGATGGCGGCGTGCCCCGCCCCCAATACCGTCACGGCCTCGGCGCGGACCGCGGCATAGGTGCGTTCGCTCATGGCCGGCGCATAAGCCGCCGCCGGCAGCCGGTCGGTCAACGCGGCTCCCCACAGCCGCTTGCGGATCGTGTCCGTCTGAACGACGACGGCGCCCGGCGCCGGACCGATCGCCGGCGCCAGCGCGCGCGCCAGTGTCGATTTGCCGCTGCCCGACAAGCCGCCGATCGCGACCAGGATGGGCGGCGGCGGGGCGAGCGCGGCGTTGGCGAGCGCGAGATTCGCCCGCGCCTCCTCGTCGAACGTCGTGCGCGCCGCGATCGGTTGGCGAACGGCAGCGGTCGCGGTGACATGGGCGCGGATGCCGGCGCGGAGCGCGAGGAACAGCGGCATCAGCGCCAGCGCTTCCGCATCCGAGCGTCGCCACAAATAGCGATTGAGGACGAGATTGGCGGCGCGCCGGAGCTCGCGGTGCCACAAGTCCATCAAGAGAAAAGCGAGATCGTAGACGACGTCGATGCAGACGAACGCGTCGCTGAACTCGATGGCATCGAACAGGGTCGGGCGCCCGTCGATCAGCAAGACGTTGCGCAGGTGGAGATCGCCGTGGCAGCGGCGGACGCGGCCGCGGTCGCGGCGACGATCGGCGAGGTCGCGACGATGCGCGAGCGCCCGGCGCGACGCGTCTTCGAGACGCGCGACCGCATCGGCCGCGAACACCGTTCCGACATGGC
The DNA here is from genome assembly GCA_016869275.1 of Alphaproteobacteria bacterium. Lineage (GTDB taxonomy): Bacteria > Pseudomonadota > Alphaproteobacteria > SHVV01 > SHVV01 > SHVV01. The sequence continues at coordinate 2,930 of VGEO01000130.1, forward strand.
GCCCGAGTTCGCGCGCGTTGCCGGCGATGGTCGCTGCGAGCGCCGCAGCCCCGCCGAACCCCGGCGCTGCGTCGGCCTGATCGTGGAACCCGGCGACCGTATCGGCGAGCGCCACTGCCAGCGCATCGTCGAGAGCGCCCCTCACCGCCAGCCGGTCGAACAGCCCGGCCTGGTCGAAGCGGACCATGTCGACGACCCAGTCGACGATCTCGCCCGCGCCGCCGAGACCGAGTATCCCGTCGCGATCGCGCGTCACCGGAATCGCGGCGCGGTAAATCGCGGGGGCGGTGCGGCGGTTGATGCGAATTTCCGCCTCGCACGCCTGGCGCCGGAGCGCGACCGTCGAGAAATCCATGTAGTCGTAGCGGACCGCGCGCTTGAGCTTGAGCGCCCGGGTGCCGGCGAGAAACACGATGGCGCCGTGGGTGTCGCTGCGCTCGACCGACGCGCCGCCATGGGTGCGCGGGTCGGCGAAGAAGGCGATGGTGTCGTCCTGCTCGGTCATGGCCGCGTCCAACGCTCCGACCCGGCCGCGCCCGAGGGGCGCCCCGCCCTAATGCGGGGTGCGCGTTTCGGCGAAGCGCGCGCGTTCCTCGGCAACGCCCTCGGGGTCCATATGGATGATCACGTCGGTTTCGGGGAAGGCGCGGCGGATGTCGCGCTCGACTTCGTCCGAGATCAGATGCGCGCGCATGAACGAGATGTCGGCCGGAAGCTCGATGTGGAGCTGAATGAAGGAGTGGATACCGGCCGAGCGCGTCCGCATGTCGTGCACCGCGACGACCTCGGTGTGTTTGGTGGCGATCGCGCGGATGCGGCCGCGAACGTCGGTCGGAAACTCGCGGTCCATCAAGATGTCGAGCGACTGGCGCACGATTCCGTAGACGCTCCACAGCACGAACGCCGAAACCAGAAGCGCGCCGATCGGATCGAAGATCGGCAGGTCGGCGAACGTCGCAAGCCCGAGCCCGACGATCACCGCCATGTTGGTGAGCAGATCGCCCTTGTAGTGGAGCGAGTCGGCGGCGACCGCGAGCGAGCCCGTGCGTCTGATGACCCGCTGCTGCATGACGACCAAGATCGCGGTGGCCACGATCGACACGATCATCACGACCATGCCGGTCTCGCCGTTCGCGACCGGAATCGGATCGGTCAGGCGCGGAATGCTTTCGACCGCGACGAACACGACCGACGCGAGAATGATCGCGGCCTGAAACAGACCGGCGAGCGACTCGGCCTTGCCGTGGCCGAATCGGTGCTCGGGGTCGTAGGGGCGGAGCGCCGTCCACACCGCGAAGGCGTTGATGAACGAAGCCAGAAAATCGAGCCCCGAATCGACCAGCGACGACAGCATCGCCACCGAGTCGGTCGCGTACCAGGCGCCGAGCTTGATGATCGAGAGCGCCGCGGCGACGCCGACCGCGGCGTAGCTCACCGTTCGCATCGCGCGTACGCCCGGGCCGATCAGACGGCCGCTGGTGACGTCGCGGGTTATTTGCGGTTGCTGGTCGTTCATGCGTGCGCCGGTCCTCGGTCGCGGCTTCTTTATCGGATCGGCGAAAGCGCCAACTTAACCTCGGCTAACACGACCCCGCCGGTCCCAATGTCAGGTAGCCGATCCCGCTATCACGGGTAAAGGTATTCCGTGGCCCAGCCCTCGCCCACCCGGATGTATACCAAGCGGTCATGGAGGCGCGACGGTTGCTCCTGCCAGAACTCGAGGCGGCGCGGGACCAGCCGAAACCCCGACCAAAACGCTGGCCGCGGAACCGCCTCGCCCGGGAACGCCGCATCATAGCGTGCGACCGCGGCGTCGAGCTCGGCGCGGGACCGATAGCTTCGCGATTGGCGCGACGCCCATGCGCTGACCCGAAACTCGCGCGGCCTAATGGCCCAATAAGCGTCGGCCTCGCTCGGATCGACCGGCGTTACGCTGCCTTCGACGCGAACTTGGCGGTTGAGGCTCTTCCAGTGAAAACAGAGCGCCGCGCGCGGATCGGCGCCGAGTTCGACACCTTTTTGGCTTTCGAGATTGGTGTAGAACACGAAGCCGCGCGCATCGGCGCCCTTGAGCAGCACCATCCGAAGCGAGGGCGCGCCGTCGCGCCCGACCGTCGCGAGCGACATGGCGTGCGGGAGGCCGGGCTCCTTGGCCTCGGCATCGCGAAACCACGCCGCAAACAAATCGAACGGCGACGGCGTCGGTGCGATCGTCATGGCGCGGCCGGTCGACACGCCGAATTCCTGCAAGTCTCGCGCATATGGATAATTTATTAACCAAAAATCCTTATTTTTGCAACCCGAACGGCCTAGGTTGGAATTGAACCATCCGCGCTTGCGTTCACTTGGTTACCTACCCAATTCCTATACCGTATACTGAAAGGGTGTCGAGACGACGCCCGCACACGCATTCGAGAAAGCGGAGAACACCATGAAGGCGTTGAAACTTTTGGCAATCGGCGCAGCCGCCCTGCTGCTGACGGGCTGCTTCGAGGATACCGGCCAGAAACAGGGTGTCGGTACGATTCTGGGCGCGGGTATCGGCGGCCTCGCCGGGGCGCAAGTCGGCAAAGGGCGCGGCCAAGTCGTCGCCGCGGCGACTGGTGCCGTGCTCGGCGCCCTCCTCGGCAGCGAGATCGGCAAATCGCTCGACCGCGCCGATCGCGCCGCGATGCAGAACACCATGCAGCGATCGCTCGAGTCGGCGCCGACGGGCCAGCCGAGTCAGTGGCGCAATCCCGACAGCGGTAACTTCGGGACCGTCACGCCGGTCAATAACTATCAGCGCGCCGATGGCAGCTATTGCCGCGAGTTCTCGCAGACGGTCACGGTTGGCGGCAAGACGCAAGAAGCGTACGGCACGGCGTGCCGGCAGGCCGACGGCAGCTGGAAGATCGTTTCCGGCTGAGTTCTTAGACTTGGATACGGCGCCGATCGAGACCGGCGCCGATACGACGGGGGTAGGTGGAGTGACGCGATCGTCGTTTACGCGACGACTGATCGGAATCATCGCGATCGCCTTGGCGTTCGCGCTCGGCGGCGTTTTTGCCGAGGCCAACGCCCAAACCGACAAGAACAAGGCCGCGTTCGAAGTCGCCGTCAAAGCTTACGAATCGGGCGACTACCTCGCCGCGTTCAAGGCATGGTTGCCGCTCGCTTACGAGAGCGACCCGGCGGCGCAGCGCAATCTCGGCCACCTCTATCGTTTGGGCCTCGGCGTTACCCAGGACTTCGCCAAGGCCGCCGAATGGTACCAGCGGACGGCCGAGGCCGGCCTCGCGCGCGCCCAAGCCAATCTCGCCAACATGTACCTGCGCGGCCAGGGCGTCGAAAAAGACCCCGCCGAAGCGGCCAAGTGGTTCGAAAATGCGGCCAAACAAGGCCACGTCGTTTCGCAATACAATCTCGGTCTCCTCTATGAGAACGGCCTCGGGATCGCCGCCGACGATGTCGAGGCGGTCCGGTGGTACTACCTCGCGACCAAGGGCGGTCACGCCAAGGCGTTGGCGAAGCTAGCCCTCCTGATCTCGAAGAACGCGCCGCCCGAGTTGGCGCAGATGTTGTCGGGCCAGGGCACCGGCGAATCGACGCGGACGCCGGTCAAGGCCGGCGCCCCGGCCGCGCCAAGCCCGGTCCGCGGCCCCACCCCCAAGGCGAGCGAGCCCAAGGCGACGCCGCCGACGGATCCCAAAACGAGCGACGACGATGAATTCAATGCCGCCAGGAGCCAAGCCGTCGCACCGGCGGTCGCCGCGCTCGCGCCGCCCGCGACCGGCCCCGCCGGCGCGAACAATGCCGGCGCGGCGGGCGAGAACAGGGACAGCAAAGGCGGGTTCCTGTCGTCGTTGAAGTCGCTGCTCGCGCCGGCATCCGAAGGACTGATCGGCAACGAAGAAAGCCGGAGCGCCGCGGCGCCCCCACCGGTATCGACGCCCGCGCCGGCGACCACCGTCGCCCCCGCTTCCCCGCCGACCGCGGTCGCGTCAGCACCATCGACCGCGACCCCCCGCCCAGCCGCGGAAAGCA
>VGEO01000131.1 GCA_016869275.1 Alphaproteobacteria bacterium
CGAACGCCCGGCCGCCCGCCCGGCCGGCGCCACGTACCGGCCGCGTACCCTGGATGGCGCGCTCGCGACGCTCGCCGGCGCCAACCTCGCGCTGATCTCGGTTCCCGGCGCGTTCGCGGCGGCCGAAGCGCGGCGTGCGCTCGGCCGCGGCCTCAACGTCATGCTGTTTAGCGACAATGTGAGCCTCGCCGACGAGGTGGCGCTCAAGGACGAGGCCCTGGCGCACGGTCTTCTGATGATGGGACCCGATTGCGGTACCGCATTGATCGCCGGCACGCCGATCGGGTTCGCGAATTCGATCCCGCGCGGGCCGGTCGGCATCGTCGCGGCATCGGGCACCGGCCTTCAGGAAGTGTCGTCGCTGCTCGCGCGCGCCGGTAGCGGCATCTCGCACGGAATCGGCGTCGGCGGCCGCGATCTCGCATCCGAGGTCGGCGCGCGGATGACACTCGCGGCGATGGCGGCGCTCGAGCGCGACCCTACGACCGCGCACATCGTGCTGGTCTCCAAACCGCCCGATCCGGGGGTCGCCCAGCGCGTGCTCGACCGCGCCGCCCGCGCGGCGAAACCCATCACCGTTTGTTTCCTCGGCGCCGAGACGCGTGCGAGCTACGGCGACCGCCGCGTCGTCGCGACTCTCAGCGAGGCCGCCGAACGCGCGCTCGGCCGGCCGCTTGCGGCCGCGCTCCCGGAGCTGCGGACCACGAACGGGCGTACCCGCATTTGCGGCGCCTTCGTCGGCGGTTCGCTCTGTGCCGAGGCCCAGACGGTGCTCCGCGACGGCGGCCTCGCGATCGGCTCGAACGCGCCGATCCCGGGCACGGCCGCGACTCGCTCGCACGCCGCCGGCAACGCGCTGATCGATTTCGGCGCCGATGAGTACACGATCGGCCGACCGCACCCGATGATCGACCCGGCCCTTCGCGACGGCGCGGTCGCGGCGCTGCTCGGCCAATCCGATGTCGCCGTGGTCTTGGCCGACATCGTGATCGGATTCGGGGCGCATCCCGACCCAGCCCGCGCGCTCGCCCGTGTCGTTGCCGCCGGCCCGCGCGCGCGACCGCTCGTGATCGCGTCCGTCTGCGGCACTGCGGGCGACCCGCAAGGCTACGCCCGCCAGGTCGCGACGCTCGCCGAGGCGGGGATCGCGGTGGCGTCTTCAAACGCGGCTGCGGCGCGGGCGGCGCTCGCCGCGTTAGGGAAGCCGGGCTAGGACGCAGGCGATACCGGCAAGCGCGTCGAGGCCCGAGCTGTGGCCGATTCCGCCGACTCCGGTGAGGGCCGCGGCGAGGGTTTCGTCGGACCCGTGCGCGAGGGCGGCCAGGAAATCGTGGAGCGCTGCCGCGGCCTCGCCCGCCGCCGCGGCGCGGAGGTGAGCTAAGCTGACCGCCCCGGTCGATCGCTCGGCGAGCGGCAGGGCGAATGCGGCGAGTGCGGCGGCGATATCGGGCCGGCCGACCTCGCGGAGGACAACGAGGGTCCCGCCGATCAAGTCATCGCCCGAGGGCGTGAGGCCGGGGCCGAGGCCGATTAATGTCGCGACCGTGGCCGGTACCGGCGCGAGCGGTTGACCGGGCGCGAGGGCGAGCGCTTCGCCGAGCCAGCCGGCGAGCGCGGCGAACGGCTTGAACGCGGCGTCGAGCAACGGGTCGGAGCTGCGGGCACATCCGAGCGCGGCGCCGTCCAGGAAGGCCGCCTTGGCGAGCGGGGCCAGGCCGGCGCGCGGTAGCGTGGCGGTAGCAAGGGCAAAGCGGGTGCGCTCGCGGGCGAGCGTCGCGGCGGCGTTGGCTACTCGGACCGGCTCCCAGGCCGTGGCGCCGGCCAGGGAAAAGCTGACCGGTCCGACCGCGACGGTGGTTTCGGCGACCGCGACTCTGGCGCCCTCGACCATGCGGGCGATGACCATCGCGTGCGCCCGGCCCGCCTCGATCAGGACGTTGAGCGGTCCCGACCCGAGCGCGGCGGCGCCGAAGCAGGCGAGGGCGCCGGTTCCGGTGGCGACGTAAAAACTGCGATCGAAGGTAGCGATCACCTGTCCGGCCGCGCCCGGCGCCAGCGCCCGCCGAGCGGCAGCGCCGATGACGCGGATCGGGATGCGCTCGTCGACGGACGCTTCGGCCGGCGACGCGCTCACGGTAGTGCGGCGATCAAGCGCTGGCGCGCGCCGATTCCTTGCGGGCGCCGGTTCCGGCCGCGTCGGGCTCGCGCAGGACGTAGCCGCGGCCCCACACGGTCTCGATGTAGTTCTCGCCGCCGGTGGCGGTGGCGAGCTTCTTGCGCAGCTTGCACACGAACACGTCGATGATCTTGAGCTCGGGTTCGTCCATGCCGCCGTAGAGGTGGTTGAGGAACATCTCCTTGGTGAGCGTCGTGCCCTTGCGCAGGCTCAAGAGTTCGAGGATGCCGTACTCCTTGCCGGTCAGATGCACCGGCTGACCGTTGACGTCGACCGCTTTGGCGTCGAGGTTGACGGTGAGCTTGCCGGTCCGGATCACCGACTCGGCACGGCCCTTGGAGCGGCGAACGACCGCACGCAGCCGGGCGATCAGTTCCGACTTGTCGAACGGCTTGGTCAGATAATCGTCGGCGCCGAGGCCGAGGCCCTTCACCTTGTCGTCGACCTGGGTGAGGCTCCCGGTCAGGATCAGGATCGGCGTCTGCACCTTGGCGCTGCGCAGCTTCTTCAAGACCTCGTAGCCGTGCATGTCGGGCAGATTGAGGTCGAGTACGATGATGTCGTAGTCGTAGAGCTTGCCGAGATCGACGCCTTCCTCGCCGAGATCCGTGTTGTAGACGTTGAACCCCTCGCCCGAGAGCATCAGCTCGATGCTTTTGGCGGTGCGGGATCGTCTTCGATCAGGAGGACGCGCATATCTCGTTGCCCCTTCCTATTCCTCTGGGTGACCCGGGCGGCAGTCGCTACCGTCCGTTAACCATGGGACCAATAGTTAATGGATCGTGGTTAATAAAGCCTTACTACCAAGCGCACCCCCGGTTCGTTAACGTGGTCTTAACGGCTTGCAGCGAAGATGAGGACTGCGAGGGAGTTTATCAGGTCTGGGGCCTGATGTGCCGTTTGAAACTGCCATATGTTGTGGGTGGCCCGCGTGGAAAGCGTAGCGGCTGAGCTCAAACACATTCCGGACTATCGCCTGTACGGGCGAGTGGTCGCCGTCCAAGGCCTTTTGGTCGAGGTCGCCGGGATCGAGCATTCGGTCTCGATCGGCTCGAACCTGGCGTTGGTGACGCGCGATGGCCGCAACGTGCCGGGCGAGGTCACCGGTTTTCGCGACGATCGCGCGCTGGTCATGCCGTTCGAATCCCTGGACGGCATCGGTCTCGGTTGCCGCGCCATCGTCGTCGACCACGATCCGGTCGCGCACCCCGACGCGTCGTGGCTCGGGCGCATCGTCAACGCGCTCGGCCGCCCGGTCGACGGGCGCGGGCCGCTCAAAATGGGCCCGACCCCGCAAGCACTCAAGGCGTGCCCGCCCTTGGCGTCGGCGCGCCAGCGGGTCGCCGGCAAGCTCGACCTGGGCGTGCGCGCGATCAATACCTTTCTCACCTGCTGCCGCGGCCAGCGCATGGGTATCTTTTCCGGCTCCGGCATCGGCAAGTCGATCCTGATGTCGATGATGGCGCGCTTCACCCAGTCCGATGTCAACGTGATCGGGCTGGTCGGCGAGCGCGGCCGCGAGGTCAAGGAGTTCATCGAGGACTATTTGGGTCCCGAAGGCATGAAGCGGACCGTGATCGTGGTCGCGACCTCGGACGAATCCGCCTTGATGCGCCGTCAAGCCGGCTACTTGACCCTGACCGTCGCCGAGTATTTCAGCGACCTCGGCCTCGACGTTCTCTGCATGATCGACAGCGTCACCCGCTTCGCGATGGCGCAACGCGAGATCGGGCTGTCGAGCGGCGAGCCGCCGGCGAGCAAGGGCTATACGCCGACCGTGTTCTCCGAGATGCCGCGGCTGCTCGAACGCGCCGGGCCCGGCACCGGCCAGGGTACCATCACCGGAATCTTCACGGTCCTGGTCGAAGGCGACGACCACAACGAGCCGATCGCCGATGCCGTCCGCGGCATTCTCGACGGCCACATCGTGCTTGATCGCGCGATCGCCGAGCGCGGCCGCTATCCGGCCATCAACGTGCTGCGCAGCGTGTCGCGGACCATGCCGGCCTGCAACTCGCCCGAGGAAAATCGTCTCGTCGGCCGTGCCCGCGCCATGATCGCCGTCTACGAAGACATGGCCGAAATGATCCGGCTCGGCGCCTATCGAATCGGTTCGGACGCCAAGATCGACGAGGCGATCCGCTATCGCGATCAGCTCGAGGCCTTCCTCGGCCAGGACAAGGACGAGGCGTGCTCGCTCGATCAGGGATACGCCACGCTCGCAGCGGTGATCGCCGAAAAGCCTGCGCCGGCGGTGCGTAAATGAAGGGTCTGCCGACGCTGATCCGCCTGCACCAATGGCGGCTCGACCAGAAACGGCGCGAACTCGCCGAACTCGAGCGGTTGCTTGCCGGCCTGATCGGGCAGCTCGACAAGCTCGAAGCCGAAGTCAAAGCCGAGCAGGCCTTCGCCGCCGCTTCGGAAACGATGGGCTTCGCCTATGCGAGCTTTGCCGCAGCGGCGATCGAGCGGCGCAAGAAGCTCGAGCAGTCAATGGCCGAGGCGAATGCGCGGATCGTCGAGAAGCACGCCGAGGTCACCGCAGCCTTCCACGAAGTCAAGCGCTACGAGATCGCGCATCGCGAAGCGCTACAGCGCGCAGCACACGAGTTGGCGCGGGTCGAACGGGCGGAACTCGACGAAATCGCGCTCAACGGCCACCGCTTGAAGACCGCGGCGGTCGCGCGGTAAGTCCTATTCGGCGGCGACGCGCGGGGCGCGGTCGGCGTCGGCAGCCAGGTATTTGAACCAGTCGCGCGTAGCGCTCGCGATCGCTTCGGGCGTCCACACCGGTGCGGCGCGCCAGTAGTCGATATTGGCGAGCATGATCTTGACGCCGGCTTCGATCGGCACCTCCGGGCGCCAGCCGAGCCGGGTCCGGATCTTGGTGATGTCGGCGAGCGTGCAATCGGGCTCGCCAGGCCGCTTCGGGATGTGAACGACCTGCTTGGCGCCGAGCAGCTCGACCAGGCGGTTGACGCTGACGGTCGTGCCGGAGCCGACGTTGAACGCCTCGCCCGAGACGTCGCTCGCGGCCGCGGTCACGATCGCCGACACCGCGTCGCCGACGTACGTGAAATCGCGGGTTTGCCTACCGTCGCCGACGATGGTCAGCGGTTTGCCGGCGAGGAGCTGAGCCAGAAAGACGCCGAACACTGCGCCGTAAGCGCCCGAGGTGCGCGAGCGCGGCCCGTAAATGTTGAAAAAGCGCAGCGACACCGCTGCGAGCCCATAGACCTTGGCCCAGTGCAGCGGAGCGTTCGCTTCGGTTCGTGGTCGAGATCGGCCTGAGCCGCTTGGGCGCCATGCAGCTGGACGGGCTCTTGCGCGGCAAGCGGTTCGATCTCATGGTCCGCACGCACGCGGCCCTCGCCGCGGCGATGCAAGGCGAGATCGCCGAGGTCTATCGCGAGGGCATCGCCGCCACCGGGTATCACGGCGACATCGGCTTCGACGTCAAGAGCCCGTTTCCGGTCCGCCCCGGCGATCGCGATCGTGTGTTGGGCGCCGCCCAGGCCCCGCGCGCCCCGATCACCGCTTAGTCGCGACGGTTGCCGCCGCGGTCGACGGCAGTATAGTGCCGGTCGCCATGACCGCTTGGTCCGAACTCGCAGGGCTTCCCGCGCCCGTGCTCGCCCTACCGGCGGGCGCGCGGATCGTCGTCGCGATGTCGGGCGGTGTCGATTCGTCGGTAACCGCTGCGCTTCTCAAGGCGCAGGGCTATGACGTCGTCGGCGTGACGCTCCAGCTTTACGACCACGGCGCCGCCACCCGCGCCGGATCGTGCTGCGCCGGCCAGGATATTTACGACGCGCGCCGCGTCGCCGACCGGCTCGGTATCGCGCATTACGTGCTCGACTTCGAAGCCCGATTCAGAACCGAGGTGATCGAGCCGTTCGCCGCGAGCTACGCCGCCGGCGAGACGCCGATCCCGTGCGTCGAATGCAACCGCACCGTCAAGTTCCGCGATCTGGTTGCGATCGCCGAGGATCTGGGGGCCGTCGCGCTCGCGACCGGCCACTATGCGCGCCGGGTCGAGGGGCCCGGGGGCACTGAACTCCGGCGCGCGCGCGATCCGGTCCGCGACCAGAGCTACTTCTTGTTCGCGACCACGCGCGCGCAGCTCGACTACGTGCGCTTTCCGTTGGGCGATCTCGCCAAGAACGCGACCCGTGCGCTCGCGGAGCGCTTCGCGTTGCCGGTCGCGACCAAGCCCGACAGCCAGGATATCTGTTTCGTGCCGGCCGGCCGCTATAGCGACGTGGTCGCGACGTTGCGGCCCGAGGCGACCGAACCCGGCGAGATCGTCGATCGATCGGGGCGGATCGTCGGCCGCCACGCCGGCATCGCCAACTTCACGGTCGGGCAGCGGCGCGGGCTCGATCTCGCTGTGCCCGAGCCGCTCTACGTGCTGGCGATCGATGCCGCGCGCCGCCGCGTCGTGGTCGGACCGAAGGCGGCGCTCGGGGTCGACGCGATCCGCGTCCGCAACGTCAATTGGCTGGCGCCGGACGCGGCGCGGCTGGCGGCGGATGCCGGCTTGACCGTGAGCGTCAAGGTGCGCTCGAGCCGGGCACCGGTCGCGGCGACGATCCGCGCCGACGCCGGCGAC
>VGEO01000132.1 GCA_016869275.1 Alphaproteobacteria bacterium
ACTTCTGCTTGATCGTCGCTTTGCGCGCCATCGTCTTACTCCGCGGCCAGATAACCGAGCCAAGCTTGAAACTGATTGCGAAACGGCAACTCGCTGGTGCCGATGCCCTTGCGCCGGCCGGCGTCGGCCCCTTCGGCCCCGGCGCCGCGCGAGAAGTCGACCCAGCCGTCGGCGCCGACATTGGCGACGCCGCGCTGCGTTTGCGCGAATACCGCGTGATCGTCCTGCGCGATCATCGATGACGGCGCGTTGAGCGCGGTCAGGCAGCGGACCGAGGCGCGGTGCATCGCTTCGGGCGCGCCCTCCATCTTGAAGCAATAGGTTTCGAGGACGGTGCGGTCGACCGCGACCGGGTGGGCGAAGCGAAGCTGCAGGAAGTGCACGTTCAAGACGACGTTGGGATAGATCACCGTGTTGAAGCGATCGAGCGCCAGGATCGCTTCGGCCTTGGCGCTTCCGTGGCGCGCGATCAGGGCCGCCTTGTAGGCCAAGTACGGGGCGTCGGTGCGCTCGGCGCCGATCTTGCTGTCCTTGTAGAACCCGCCCATGTAGGCGTGGCCGAACGGCAGCCCGAACACGCCGAGTTCGTCCCACTGGCGCATCGAAATATTGTTGGCCTTGATCTGCTGGACCAGCTGATCGACCGGCTTGCCCGGATTGTCCGCCTCCCACGCCGCCGCCGTCGGATAGGACGAACGGTGGACGTAGGGCGGGTGCAGGAGGTCGAGCGAGTTTTCGAGGATCAGCTTCCAGTTGCCGTTGTAGACCTGCCGGAAGCGGCCGCCGGCCTGGATCAAGCGGCCGCCGGGCGCGCGGTCGACCATGTTGTCGAGCGCGTCGGCGACCGGGCCGAGATAGGTCGCGAGCGGCGGGCCCTCGCCGGCGACGCGGACGAAGATGAAGCCGCGGTAGCTCGCGACCGCGGCGACCGCGGCGAGGCTCCAGCGCCGGTCCTCGAGGTCGAAGTCGGGCGGGTAGCCGCCGGCCAAGGGCACGCCGACCAGCTTGCCGTCGCGCCCGTAGGCCCAGCCATGATAGGGGCACTCGAAGTTGCGGACGTGCCCGCGGGCCACGCCGACCATCGCCGCGCCGCGATGGGCGCAGCGGTTGCCGAACGCGGCCAAGCCGCCGCTATCGGTGCGGGCGACGATGATGTCGCGCCGGCCGACGGTGCGGCGGATGTAGTCGCCGGGCTCGGGCAGCTCGCTTTCGTGGCCGGCGTAGATCCAGGTCCGCTCGAACAGGCGCTTGATTTCGAGCTCGAACACCGCCGGGTCGGTGTAGACCCGGTGGTGGACCCGGTCGGGGCGGACGAGAGCGCGGACGTCGACCGCGGCGGTCACGACGCCAGTCTCAGGCCCTCGGGCGCGGTGCCGGCCATGTAGCCGAGCCACGTGCGCCACGTCGCGCGCTGCATGAGCTCGCTGGTGCCGCCGACCGATTGCACGGTCGGGCTGACCCTTCGCTCGGCGCCCAGCTTGCGCGAGAAATCGATCCACTCATCGCTGCCGTCGGCGGCGAAACCGCCGGCCGCCATCGCCTTTTGCATGCGCCCGAACAAGTCGTGGTCGTCCTGCGAGATCATCGAGGACGGCGAATTGAGCGAGGTCAGGAAGCGGACGTTCTGGTGGAAGATGCCGTCGGGCGCACCGACCGGCCTGAAGGTGAAAGCGCGCAGGACGGTGCGATCGGCCGCGAGCGGCTCGAACAGGCGGATCTGCTGGAAGCGGATGTTGACGATGAGGTTCGGGTAGATCAGCGAATTGAAGCGGTCGAGCGCCAGGATCTCCCCGGTGCGGTCGGCGCCGTAGCGCGCTTCCATCAGCTTGCGGTAGGCCTGGAACGTCGGATCGTCGCGCTCGGGCCGGATCTTGGGGTCGCGATAGAAGCCGCCCATCGTCGCGTGGCCGTATGGCAGGACGCGCATCTCCGACTCGTCCCACTGCGGCAGCGGTTGGCCGTTGGCCTTGATCATCTGCAGCATCTGGTCGCTGTTGGCCTTTTCGGCGTCGCCGCCGTGCGCCTTCTCCCATTCCTTGACGATCAGCCAGCCGGAGCGGTGGAGGAAGCCGGCATGGATGCCGTCGAAGGTGTTTTCGATATGGACCTTCCAGTTGCCGTTGTAGACCTGCTGGAACACGCCGCCGGCCTGAACGAGCGCGCCGTCGGGCGACCGGTCGACCATGTTGTCGAGCGAATCGCGGATCGGCTCGAGGTAGGTACGGAGCGAGGGGCCTTCGTTCGTGAAACGTGCGAAGATGAAGCCGCGATAGCTTTCGACGTGAGCGACGCGCGGCAGGCTCCAGCGCGGATCCTCGACGTCGAAGCTCTCCGGGTACCCTTGCGGCAGCGGCACGCCGACCAGCTTGCCGTCGCGGGCGTAGGCCCAGCCGTGGTAGGGGCACTCGAAGCGTTTGACGTGGCCGCGCGCGGTGCCGACCATCGCGGCGCCGCGGTGGGCGCAGCGGTTCAACAGCCCGGCCAGCCCGCCGTCGTCGGTGCGGGAAATAATGACGTCCTTGGCGCCCAAGCGAACCCGGATGTAGTCGCCGGGTTTCGGGAGCTGGCTCTCGTGGCCGGCGAAGATCCAGGTCTTGCCGAAAATCCGCTCCATTTCGAGATCGAAGATCGCCGGATCGGTGTAGAGCCGCTGGTGGACACGGTCCGGCTGGACCATGGCGGTGAGTTCATCGGCGGTCGGCATCGTCATCTCGGTCACCAAGTTCGTCCCTGGACTCGCAACTCCGAAAACACCCTCCGGCGAGGCCTCATCCTGAGTTTGTCGAAGGATGAGGCCGGCTCACGCACCCATGATAGCGGGCGCTCGGGCGGAAAAGAAACCATAGCGGAACCGCCCGACCTTAACATCGGTTGGGGGCGTGCCGAAGGGCCGGTTAGAGCGCGTTCCTGCGCCAGTCCCAGCCCTGCTCGTAGGCATGGGCGGCGCGGTAGAGGGTCGCCTCGTTCCAGTGTTTGGCGATCAACGAGAGCCCGATCGGCAGGTCGTCGATCGTCCCGGCCGGGATCGAGATCGCCGGATGGCCGGTGACGTTGAAGGCGCACGGGTTGGCGATATAGACGAACGCGTACTCGGCGTTCTCGGCGAGCGAGAGCGGCTTGGTCGGGAGCGGCTTGCCTTTGAGCGCCATGGTCGGCATCGCCAGGAGGTCGTAGCGGCCGAGCGCGTCGTCGTAGGCGGCCCGCAAGCTGCGGCGCAGGTTCTGCGCCTTGCCGTAATAGTGCCCGCCATAAGCCTCGACCGCGTAGGTCCCGAACATGGCGATGATCTTGAAGGTATCGGCCAGGTCGTTCGGCATCGTCTTCCAGCGCGCGAACGCCGCCGCGACCGACGCCGAGGACAGGTCTTCGGTGTTGATGGCGGCGCCGCCCATGTGCAGGAGATTGACGATCATGCCCTCGTTGCAGATCGGCGCCCAGATCGCGAGCGCGAGCCTGTGCCACGGGATCGAGACTTCTTCGGCCTCGATCCCGAATTTCTTGAGCTGCGCGATCGCTTTCCTGACGACCCGGTTGACGTCGGCCTCGCTGTTCCACTGCTCGAAGCCTTCCTTGACGATGCCGACCTTGAGCCCGGTGACGCTCTTCCCGAGCGCCTTGGTATAGCGCTCGACCCTGGCCCCGGCCTGGCGGCCGTCGAGCCCGTCGGGGCCGGCGAGAACCTCGAGCAAGCGCGCGTTGTCCGCGACCGTTGCCGTCATCGGCCCGACGTGATCGAGCGTGGTCTCGACCGACATGATGCCGGAGTAGGGCACGAGGCCCCAGGTTGCCTTCATGCCGACGATGCCGCAGTGCGCCGCCGGCTGGCGCACCGAGCCGGCCTGGTCGCACCCCAAGGCCATCGGCACGTCGCCCGCGGCCACCACCGCGGCCGATCCCGACGACGAGCCGCCGGCGGTATGGGTGGGCTTGCGCGGATTGGCGACCGGGCCGGTCGAGGCGGTGTGGCTGCCGCCCGAGGTGCACAGATACTCGCACACGGTCTTGCCGGCGATCTCGCCCCCGGCATCGAGAATGCGGCTCACCACGGTGGCGTCGATGTCGGGGACGAAGCCTTCCATGATCGAGGCGCCATTCATCATCGGCACCCCGGCGACGCAGATATTGTCCTTGATGCCGACGCGTTTGCCTTTGAGCGGTCCGGTGGCCGCGCCCTTGATCGCGGTCTTGACGTACCAGGCGCCGTACTTGTTCTCGGCCGGGTCGGGGCGGTAGCCCGGCGTGCGCGCGTACTTGACCGCCGGGAGCGGCTCGATCAGGCCGTCGAGAGTCCGGTAGCCGCCCGCCATCGGCGCCATCACCGTGCGCATCGCTTCGAGATCGCTCGCGGAGAGCGCCAGGCCCAGGCGGTCGGCAACACGTTCGAGATCGGCGAGGCTCGGGGCTTTGAAGGTCATGGTTGGGGCTCCTCGCGCCCGCGGGCGCGCAGCGTTATCGTGGGGCCGAAGCCTAAGCCGATTCCAAGGACAAACGAAGCATGAGCGCACGGTTCTCAGTGGGCGTTGCCGGCCTGGTGGTCCGCGACGGCGCCGTGCTGCTCTTGAAGCGCGCGGCTACCAAGTCCTACTGGCCGGGCGAATGGGCGCCCGTCACCGACAAGCTCGAAGCCTGCGAAAGCCCGGAGGCGGGGCTGCGGCGCGAGGTTCGCGAAGAGACGCGGCTCACGGTCGACGTCGAGGCCGATCCGATCGGCACCTGGCACATTCCCAACGGCGCCGGCCAGGACGATTTGATCGGCATCACCTTCGTCTGCCCCTACGTCTCGGGCCGGGTACTGCTCTCGGACGAGCACGACGCCCACGAGTGGGTGGCGATCCGCGATCTTGGCCGCGTCCCGCTGGTCGCGCCGCTTCGCCCTGCGTTCGAGCGCTTGAAGGCGCTCTTCACGATGGCGCGCGAATTGAACCCCTAACGTCAGGCGCGGGCTCGGCCTGGCGAAGACCCAGGGCATCTCTCTCCGCGGGCCGCCAAAGTTCGGGATGGCCGGGCCGGCGCATGACGACCTCCGCGCGCAGGCGGAAAAATCCGAAGCGGACGGCCGCGGGCTTGACCCGCGCAGCTATGCGTTGAAGCATGGCAGGGATGGCCGGGACTGAGCCCGGCCACCACGTACGCCGCCCGAACCGATGGCCGAACCTGCTCCCGTTCTCACCAACTCGCGGATCGTCGCCCGCTACCGCGAGCGCACGCCGAAGTCAGCCAAGCTCGCCGATGAAGCGCGCCGCGCGTTCCCCGGCGGATTGACCCACGACGCCCGCGCGCTCGATCCCTATCCACTCTATGTCGAGCGTGCCGACGGCGCCCGCAAATGGGACGCCGACGGCAACGACTATGTCGACTATTTCGGCGGCCACGGCGCGCTGCTCCTCGGCCACAACCATCCCGAGGTCGCCGCCGCCGTTACCCGCCAACTGAGCCTCGGCACCCATTACGGCAGCGCGCACGAGCTCGAAATCCGTTGGGCCCAGGCGATCCAGCGCTTGATGCCGGCGGCCGAGAGGATTCGCTTCACCTCGTCTGGCACCGAGGCGACGCTCCTGGCGCTCAGGCTCGCTCGTGCCTTCACCGGCCGCACCAAGATCGCCCGTTTCGCCTCGCACTTCCACGGCTGGCACGACCACCTGGCGGCGGGCTACGTCAACCGCTTCGACGGCTCGGCTCCGGTCGGCGTCTTGAACGCGATCGCCGCCGACGTCCTGGTGCTGCCGCCCAACGACGAGGCCGCGCTCGCCCACGCCTTCGCCGCCCACCCCGACATCGCCGCCGTCATCCTCGAGCCGACCGGCGGCAGCTTCGGCCGGGTTCCGGCCGACCCCGGTTGGGTTCACGCCATCCGGCGCCTCACGCAGGCGCACGGCGCGCTCCTCGTGTTCGACGAGGTCATCACCGGCTTTCGCTGCGCCCCGGGCGGCGCGCAAGCGGTGCTCGGCATCCGTCCCGACCTCGTCACCATGGCCAAGATCATGGCGGGCGGCCTGCCGGGCGGCGCGGTCGCCGGCCGCGCCGACATCATGAGCTATCTCGACGGCGGTGAATCGAAGCGGCTGGGGCGCGAGAAGATCCTCCATTTCGGCACCTACAACGCCAACCCGGTCTCGGCTGCGGCCGGCATCGCGGCGCTCGACCAAGTCGCGACCACCGACGTCTGCGCCCGCGCCAACGCCTATGCCGAGCGGCTGCGCGCGGAGCTGAACGAAGCGATCGCCGCGGCGCGGGTGCCGTGGGCGGCTTACGGCACGTTTTCCGGATTCCACATCTTCACCAACCCGAAGGGCCGGACGATGGCGCCCGACCGGTTCGACCCGTTGGCGCTTCCCTACGACGAGCTCCGCACCAACGATCCGGCGCTGGTCAACAAGCTGCGGCTGGGGATGTTGAACGAAGGCGTCGACATCAACGGCTGGCCGGGTGGCAACGTGAGCGGTGCGCACGGCGCGGCGGAACTCGACGCGACGGTGCGCGCCTTCGCGGCAGTATTGAAGTCGCTCAAAGACGAAGGGGATATCCGCGGCTAGGGCACACTTAAGCGCTCCCCCGCTCCGCGGTGGAGGGAGCATAGAGGGCGTGCCTACAAGTGCGAGCGCCCTAGGGGCGGGGGAGTCCTAGCGTTCGCCGCCGCCGCCGCGGGCGAAACGCTCGGGGAGCTCGACCGCCCGGGTCTCGCTCCGGATGACGAGCGCATCGTCGCCGATCTCGGCGGCTTCGA
>VGEO01000133.1 GCA_016869275.1 Alphaproteobacteria bacterium
CGGCGACGCTTGCGGAAGCGCTCGCCGGGCTGAGCGTCGTCCCGGGCCGCCTCGAGCACGCCGCAACCCACGCAAACGGCGCGCCGATTTACGTCGACTACGCGCATACGCCCGACGCGTTGGCCAAGGTCCTGACCGCGCTTCGTCCCCACGCCAAGGGCCGCTTGAGCGTCGTCTTCGGCGCCGGCGGCGATCGCGATCCGACCAAGCGCCCGCGGATGGGTTCGGTGGTCGCGCGCCTCGCCGATACCGCGATCGTGACTGACGACAACCCGCGCAACGAAGACCCGGCGGCGATCCGGCGTGCGGTTCTCGCTGCCTGTCCGCGCGCACGCGAGATCGGCGATCGCCGCGAGGCGATTGCCGCCGCGGTCGCCGCCCTGCTGCCGGGCGATGTGCTCCTGATCGCGGGCAAGGGCCACGAGGGTGGCCAGATCGTCGCCGGTCAGGTCACGCCGTTCGACGACCGCCAGGTCGCCCGCGAGGCGGTCGCCCGGCGCGCGGTGGTGGCATGAGTGAAGCCGTACCCATGCCGTTGTGGACGGCGGGCGAAGCGGCGGGCGCGACCGGTGGGCGGACGACGCCCGGTTGGGCCGCGACCGGCGTCTCGATCGACAGCCGCTCGCTAGACTTGGGCGATTTGTTCGTCGCTATCAAGGGCACGCGCGACGGCCACGAGTTCGTCGCCGACGCGCTTGCCAACGGCGCCGCCGCTGCGGTCGTGAGCCGTCATCCGACCGGCGTCGCGGCCGATGCGCCGCTCCTGCACGTCGACGACACGCTGGCGGCGCTGAACGCGCTCGGCGTCGCGTCGCGCGCCCGCGCCAGCGGCCATATCGTCGCCGTCACCGGCAGCGTCGGCAAGACCAGCACCAAGGAAGCGCTCCGGCTCGCGTTCGGTTGCCAGGCGCGAACTCACGCGAGCGAGGCCAGCTACAACAATCTGTGGGGCGTTCCGCTCAGCTTGGCGCGGATGCCGGCCGACGCCGCTTTCGGCATCTTCGAGCTCGGTATGAACCATGCCGGCGAGCTCGGCCCGCTCGCCAAGCTGGTGCGCCCGCATGTCGCGATCGTGACCACCGTCGAGCCGGCGCACCTCGCGTACTTCAAGAACGTCGCCGAGATCGCGGCGGCGAAGGCCGAAATATTCGACGGACTCGAGCCCGGCGGCATTGCGATCTTGAATCGCGACAACCCCTATTTCCGTCAACTCGCCGATGCCGCGCTCGGGCGCGGCGCGGCGCGGGTGCTCGGCTTCGGCGCCAATGCCGAAGCTTGGGCGCGGCTGGTGAGCGTCGCGCCGGGCGCGACCGCGAGCATGGTCACGGCCGAGATCGGCGGCCGGACCATCGCCTACAAGATCAATGCGCCAGGGCGACACTGGGTCATGAACAGCCTGGCGGTGCTGGCCACGGTCGGCGCACTCGGCGCCGATCTCGGCCGCGCCGGGATGGCGCTCGCCGATTTGACGCCGCTCCGCGGTCGCGGCCAGCGCCACGTCGTGCCGTTCGGCGGCGGCACCATCGAGGTGATCGATGAAAGTTACAACGCGAGCCCGGCCTCGATGCGGGCGGCGATCGCGACTTTGGGCGCAGCCGCGCCGGGCGCGCGCGGCCGCCGCATCGCCGCGCTCGGCGACATGCTCGAGCTCGGCCCCCACTCGCCGCGCCTGCATGCCCAGCTCGCCGGCGCCATCGCCGAGGCCGCGATCGATCTCGTGTTCGCGGCCGGGCCCGACATGGCGCATCTCGACGCCGCCCTGCCGGCGGCGCGGCGTGCGCTGCATGTCGAGAAATCGGCCGAGCTGGTCGCGCCGCTGATTGCGGCGCTGCGTCCGGGCGACGTCGTCATGGTCAAGGGCTCGCTCGGCAGCCGCATGGGCCCGGTCGTCGCCGCGCTGCTCGCGTTCGACGGCAAGCCCGAGCTGATGAGGGCCGGCTGATGCTGTTCAACCTGTTTTCGCCGCTCGCCGACGAAGCCATCGTCTTCAACCTGTTCCGCTATCTCACGTTCCGCACCGGCGGAGCGGTGGTGACGGCGCTGCTGGTGAGTTTCGTGTTCGGGCCGAGCGTCATCCGCTGGCTCAAGTCGAAGCAGCGGAATGGCCAGCCGATTCGCCCCGAAGGCCCGGAACGGCACCTGATCGAAAAGCAGGGGACGCCGACCATGGGCGGGTTCCTGATCCTGCTCGGGCTCGGGATCGGGACCTTGCTGTGGGCGGACCTGCGTAATTCCTATGTATGGGCGGCGCTCCTGGTGACGCTCGGCTTCGGCGCGGTCGGCTTCACCGACGATTACCTCAAGGTTGTGCGCACGAGTCACCGCGGCTTGCCCGGCAAGCTCAAGCTCGCGCTCGAGATCGCGATCGCGCTGGCAGCGGTGAGTTGGGTGGTCGCGACCATGCGTTCGCCGCTCGATACGTCGCTCGCGGTTCCGTTCCTCAAAGACGCGCTCGTCAACTTCGGCTGGTTTTTCGTTCCGATGGCGGCGCTCATCGTCGTCGGCGCGTCAAACGCGGTGAACCTGACCGACGGGCTCGACGGGCTCGCGATCGGCCCGGTGATGATCGCCGCCGCGACCTTCGCCTTGATCGCCTATCTGGTCGGTAACGCGGTGTTCTCGAACTACCTCCAGATCCACGCCGTGCCCGGCGCCGGCGAGCTCGCGGTGTTCTGCGGCGCGCTGGTCGGGGCCGGGCTCGGCTTCCTGTGGTTCAACGCGCCCCCGGCGATGGTGTTCATGGGCGATACCGGTTCGTTGTCGATGGGCGGCGCGCTCGGCATCGTCAGCGTCATCACCAAGCATGAACTCGTCCTGGCCGTGGTCGGCGGCCTGTTCGTGCTCGAAACCGTGTCGGTGATCGTGCAGGTCGCGTCGTTCAAGCTGACCGGCCGGCGCGTGTTCCGCATGGCGCCGCTTCACCATCACTTCGAGCAGAAGGGTTGGGCCGAGCCCACCATCGTCATTCGTTTTTGGATCATCGCCGTCATCCTCGCTTTGTTCGGGCTGGCGACGTTGAAGTTGAGGTAGCGCGTGATCGTCGGCGCCTACAACGGACGAACGGTCGCCGTGGTTGGGCTCGGCAAGAGCGGGCTCGCGGCGGCGCGCGCGTTGACCGCCGGCGGCGCGACTGTCCTGGCATGGGACGACAACGAAGCGCGCCGCGCCGAGGCCGAGCGCGCCGGCTTTACCGTTTGCGATCCGGTGTCGATCGGTGGGGCGACGCTCGCCGCCCTGGTCTTGAGCCCGGGCATTCCGCTGACCCATCCGGCGCCGCACCCCGCGGTCGCATGGGCGCGCGCGGCCAAGGTTCCGGTGATCGGCGATATCGAGCTCTTCGCCTGCGCCAAGGGCGCGGCCCGCGTCGTCGGCGTGACCGGGACCAACGGCAAGTCGACGACCACGACCTTGATCGGGCACATCCTCGAGACGATCGGCGCCGAAGTCGCGGTCGGCGGCAATCTGGGTACCCCGGCGCTCGATTTGCCGGCGCTCGAACCCGCGGGCGTCTACGTCCTCGAACTCTCCTCCTACCAACTCGACCTGGTCGAGAGCTTGCGCCTCGACGTCGCGGTTTTTCTCAACCTCAGCCCCGACCATATCGACCGGCACGGCGACATGGCGGGCTATGTCACCGCCAAGCAGCGGATCTTCCGCAACCAAGGTTCCGATCAAACCGCGATCGTTGGCCGCGACGACCCCGACAGCGAACGCGTCTACGCCGCCCTCGTCGCCGAGCAGCGTCAGGCGGTGGTTGGCATCGCGGCAACCCGCGCGCTCGCAAGCGGCGTGTTCGCGACCGACGGCGTCGTCCGCGACACCGCGACGCCCGGCGCCAGCGCAACGCTCATCGGCATCCAAAGCCTGCTCGGCCTTCACAACTGGCAGAACGCCGCCGCCGCGGTGGCGGCAGTGCGCGTGCTCGGGTTCCCGTTCGCGGCGATCGCGGCGGCGCTGCCGCGCTTCGCCGGTCTCGCGCATCGGATGGAGTTGATCGCGACCATCGATCGGGTGCGCTACGTGAACGACTCCAAGGCGACCAACGCCGATGCCGCGGCACGCGCGCTGGCGTCGTTCGACGACATCTACTGGATCGCCGGCGGGCTCGCCAAGGCCGGCGGCATTGCTGCGCTGGGCCCTTATTTCGCGAAGATCGCGCACGCGTTCCTGATCGGCCGCGCCGCCGACGAATTCGCCCGCACGCTCGACGGCCACGTTCCCTATACCAAGGCCGGCACGCTCGAAGCCGCGCTCGAGGCCGCGCGCCGCGCCGCCGCCGCCGACCGGCGCGCCAATCCGGTCGTGCTGCTGTCGCCGGCGTGCGCGTCGTTCGATCAATTCGCGAATTTCGAAGCGCGCGGAGAGCGTTTCCGCGCCCTGGTCCAGGCGTTGCGGCCAGCCGGATCGGCGGCGCGTCCGACGGCGTGCGTCGCATGATCAGCTTGCGCCGCACCGATACCAGTATCGTCGGCCGCTGGTGGTGGACGGTCGATCGCTGGACGCTGCTCGCGCTCGCGCTCCTGGTCGCGCTCGGCATCATCTTGATTCTGGCCGCGAGCCCGCCGGTGGCGGCGCGGCTCCGGCTTGACGCCTTTCACTTCGTCCGCCGCCAGATCGGGTTCGCGGTGCCGGCGTGCGTGGTCCTGATGCTGGTTTCGTACCTCAACCAGATTGGAATTCGCCGTTTGGCGATCGCCGGCTTCCTCGGTTCGATCGCGCTGCTGACGCTCACGCTGTTCCTCGGCACCGAGATCAACGGCGCGCGGCGCTGGCTCGATATCGGCGGTTTCGTGCTGCAGCCGTCCGAGTTCGCCAAGCCGTTCTTCATCGTCGTCACCGCCTATCTGATCGCCAAGCGCCAGACCAGCCCGGGTTTCCCCGGCATCGCCGTCTCGGCGCTGATGCTGGCGCTGGTCCTGACATTCCTGCTGCTGCAACCCGACTTCGGCATGGCCGTGGTGGTGTGCGCGGTCTGGCTGGCCCAGGTGTTCATGGCCGGTTTGCCGCTCGGGTGGCTGGTGGTGATGGGCGCGCTCGGCATTACCGGTCTCGGGTTCGCCTACGCGCTGCTTCCCCACGTCGCCAGCCGCATCGATCGTTTCCTCGATCCGGCGAGCGGCGATTCGTTCCAGATCGAGACCGCGCGCGAGGCGTTCATGCAAGGCGGCCTGTTCGGCCGCGGTCCCGGCGAGGGCGTGGTCAAGAACGTGCTGCCCGATGCGCACACCGACTTCATCTTCGCCGTCGCCGGCGAGGAGTTCGGCGCGATCACCTGCATGATCCTGATCGCGCTATTCGCGTTCGTGGTCCTGCGCGGCTTCGCGCGCGCGCTCCAGACCACCAACTACTTCGTGCTGCTGGCGAGCGCCGGCTTGCTCATCCAGTTCGGTGCCCAGGCGGCGATCAACATCGGCGTCAACCTGCACCTGATGCCGACCAAAGGCATGACGCTGCCGTTCATTTCGTATGGCGGTTCGTCGTTGATGGCGCTCGCGCTGCTGGCCGGGATGGTGCTGGCCTTGACCCGCCATCGCGCCGACCTCGCCGGCGACTTAGGGCCAGTCGAACGCGGGCCCGGTGCGCGCGGCGCGACCGCCGGCGGGAGGCCGTCATGAGGCGCCCGGTCGTGCTGGCCGCGGGCGGCACCGGCGGCCACATGTTCCCGGCCGAAGCGCTCGGCGTCGAGCTCACCGCGCGCGGCCGCAAGATCGTGCTGGTGACCGACAAGCGCGGCGTCGCCTTCGGCGCCGCCCATGCCGCGTTCTGGCAGGGGGTCGAAACCTACGCCGTACGCTCGGCGACACCCGCCGGTCGCGGCGTGCGCGGTTTGGCGCGGGCGGCGTTCGAAACCGCGCTCGGCGCCGCCGAGGCCAGCCGGCTGCTGCGCCGGCTCGAGCCCGCCGCCGTGGTCGGGTTCGGCGGCTATCCGTCGCTACCGACCATGCTGGCGGCGGTTCGGCGTCGACTGCCGAGCGCCGTTCATGAACAGAATGCCGTGCTCGGGCGCGTCAACCGCGTGATCGCGCGCTGGGTCAGCGCGGTCGCGCTGGCGCAGTCCGAGACCCGCGGCGTTCCGCGCTACGCCGCGCAAAAAGCGACCCAGACCGGCAATCCGGTACGCGCCGCCGTCAAGCAGCTTCGCGGCGCCCCTTATCCGCACCTCGACGCGCACGTGCCGTTTCGCCTGCTCGTCATCGGCGGCAGTCAGGGCGCCCAGGTTTTCGCGCTGGTCGTACCGGCGGCGCTGGCGGCGCTCCCGGTCGCGGCGCGGCGGCGGCTCACGGTCACCCAGCAGTGCCGGCCGGAGGACATCGAAGCGGTCCGCGCGCAGTACCGCGAGGCCGGGGTCGCCGTCGATCTCGCCACCTTCTTCACCGATCTGCCGCGGCGACTCGGCGACGCGCATCTCGTGATCGCGCGCGCCGGCGCGTCCTCGGTGAGCGAACTCGCGTGCGCGGGCCGGCCGGCGATCCTGGTGCCGCTGCCGCACGCGGTTGATGACCACCAAACCGCCAATGCTCACGGTCTCGTCCGGGCCGGCGGCGCAATCGCGATGGCGCAGGCGACGTTCGCGCCGGCGGCGTTGACCGCGGCGCTCGCCGAGCTGCTGGCCGATCCGGCCCGGCTGGTGACGATGGCCGAACGCGCGCGCA